>JBGTFW010000224.1:0-9732 GCA_041747075.1 Pirellulaceae bacterium | reverse complement strand
CATGATCATGGCGAGAGCCTTTGTTGTGGCTGGTGAGAATAAAAATGAACTGGTCATTCGGAGGTTCTCGCCGTTTTTTGACAACTCCAATTCTGATAGCATCGCCAACGATAGTGCAACTTCAAAACTTGCGCTTCGGGCTTGCAGGTTAGATTGTTTCCGAGGCGGCGATCATCAACGTGGCAAACTGGCCGGCTTCGGTAAAATTGATGGCGACGCCGCTTCGCAGGGGCTGCATGAGGGAGGTGCCGGCGACCAGGTTGATCGGGCAGTTCGGGTCTTGCTGCTCAAGATTCAGAACGGGAGGCAGGTGGCCCGTCTGGCACGCGTTAATCGACGCGGCCAGTTCAACGGCACCAGTACCAGGGCCAAGATTTCCAAAGCTGCTTTTCGGCGCGATGACCGGGACGTCGCCGAGGGCGGCGGCGATTCCTTGCGCTTCAAGGATATCGTCGGGGATCGTTGAGAATCCGTGCGCGTTGCAATGTCCGACTTCGGCGGGACGGACGCCACTCCGTTCGAGCGTGCGGCGCAACGAGTCGGCGATCCCCCGAGCCATTTCGTCGCGCGGCGCGTAGCCCCTGTCAAAACCGAGTACGCAGGCAAGCGGCTTCGCGCCGCGCGCCCGCGCGAACTCGGCACGTTCGAGGACGAATGCCGCTGCGCCTTCGCCGGCCACCATGCCGTCGCGTGCGGCGTCGAAAGGGCGACTTGCTTCCCGCGGGTGATCGATCCGTTGGCTCAACCGATGAAGTCCGCGATAAATCATTCCGGTCGTCGCCATCAGGGACTCGGTTCCGCCGGCGACCGCGGCGTCGACCGCACCGCGTCGAATCAGGTCGGTTGCTTCCATAATGGCCAACAGACTGGACGCTTCCGCCAGACAGATGGTGTTGCTCGGCCCGCGTGCATCGCAGGCGATCGAGATATGCGATGCAACCATGTTGGGCAAGTACTTGAGCATCCAAAGCGGTTCGATCTCGCGCATGGCGTATTCACCCCAGCGATTGTGATCGTAGCTGCGGTTCACAATACACTTGCGAAAGACGAGAGCGACTTCGTGCGGGTCGGCGTAAAAGGCCTCCGTTCCAAAGAGGGTCGAGAAGCGGTCCGGGTCGATGTGGCCGGCGATTCCCGCCTGGTCGATGGCCTGGGTCGCGGCGGCAAATCCAAATTGAATGGGACGACACATTACCTTGAGGGCCTTCCGCGGACGCACGTGCTGCTTGGCCTCAAAGTCCGGAACTTCGCCGGCAATTCGGTACGGATGACGCGAATCTACAAACTCCGCGCGGACGCGAACGCCCGATTCGCCACTAACCAGCGCGTTCCAGAAGGCGTCGTTACCGATCCCCAGCGGACTGATAAGACCAATTCCGGTTATCACGACGTCACAGATTGACGACATTCGGGAACCTGACGACAACGGACCAAACAATTTGCCACAACCGGATTTTATCACAAGCCGCGCCAGTGGCTACGGGCGAACGATTCCCTGTTTCCATGTCGCCGCCTGGTCTGGATAGTCAAATATCCGGTAGGTCTTGATCCGCTGCGCGCCACCTCGTTCGAGTGTCCCGCGCGAGAGCTTGTTGGACTCAAGCACCCACGAGAATTCGCATTCGGTCACGCCATAGCCGACGGCGTCTGGAATGAGCCGGGACATGAGTACAAGCCCAAGTCCCCACCGCTGGTACTTGGGCAGGACGTTGGTGCTGATAAGTCGAACGCGCTGGATGCGCTTTCTTTCCCGAAACAGTCTCAGGAGTCCGAAGGGAAACAGCCGACCGTTGATTTTGCGGATCACCGGGTTATAGTCCGGCAATCCAAATACGACTCCCACCGGCCCGCTTTCATCCTCGGCGATGGCGGTCAATTCCGGAATGATGAGGAACCGCAGTCCGCCCGCCAGATGCCGCAATTCGTCGTCGGACAACGGAACGAATCCCCACTGCCCCGGCAGCGATTCGTTGTACATTTTCAGAAACGTCCTGACGTCTCGCGAAAAGTTTCTGGAGTCGATCGCGCGAAGTTTCAGATTGAATCGCTTCATCGCCTCGCCGGCGACAAAGTGCATTTTCTCGTCCAGCGTATCGAGCATTCGGCGGTGCCCGTAATAGGCGTACAAATCCTGCGCCTTTTCGAATCCATACCCCTCGATCAATGACTGATACCAGGGATGATTGTACGTCATCATGAAAGTGGGTGGCGAGTCAAACCCGTCGATCAGCAATCCGCACTCGTAATTCTGGGACGGATTCAGCGGCCCGCGCATCTGGCGGATGTCGCGCTGCCCGAACCACTGGCGGCAGGCATCGAAGAGCGCATTGGCAACGGACTGGTCGTTGATCGACTCGAAGAAACCGAACATCCCCCGCCGTTCCTTGTAGTAGCGATTGTGCGCATGATCGACGATGGCAGCGACGCGACCGCAAACCGTACCGCCGCGCGTGGCGAGAAAGGTCTGGATTTCCGCGTCGTTGTAAAAAGGATGTCGCCGGTAGTTGAGCAGTTCTTTCTGGTTCATTCGCAACGGTGGAATCCAGTTTGGATCGTCGCGATAATGGTCCCACGGAAATCTGAAAAACCGCCTTCGATCAGCGCGGCTGGCAACAGCGACGATGTCCGCTGGAGGCAGGTTTGACATCGATTCCGGAATGAATGAGATTGTTGAACGTCGGCACTTTCAGCAAGTGCAGGAACGTGGAAAGAGTGGTTAATGGTTCCCCAGTATCCCCGACTGAGTCAAAAGTGCAATGAAGTTCTCTGTGACCGGCGCAACGGGCCTTCTCGGCAATAATCTTTGTCGCTATCTAATCGACCAGGGGCATACGGTTCGCGTCAGCGTCCGCGCCTCGAGCAGCCGCAGGCCGCTGGAGGACCTTGCCGTGGAAATCATGCAAGGTGACCTTGAATCGCCGGAATTCACCGCCCGGTTTCTTGACGGTGTGGAAGGCGTCTTTCACGCGGCGGCCCTGGTCTGGTTCGGACGATCAAAACTGGACGAGTCGATTCGCGCCAACGTCGATATTCCCAGGCGGATCGGCGCGTGCTGCGTCAATAACGGTATTCGCATGGTCCACGTATCGACCACCGACGCCCTCGCGCCGGGGAAACGCGACCGGCCCGCCAACGAGGACGATCTGGAGCCGCCCAAGAGCACCGCCAATTACGTCGTTACCAAACGAATGGCTGAAGCGGAACTTCTCGCAATGCATCACCGCGATGGACTCGATGTTGTGATCGTCAATCCCGGACTGTTGATCGGCCCGTACGACTGGAAGCCTTCGACGGGGCAAATGATACTGGCAGCGACCGATGGATGGGTTCCGTTGGCACCCGGCGGCGGGATATCGGTGTGCGACGTCCGCCAGGTGTGCAAGGCAATGCTTGTGGCCTTTGAAAAAGGGCGGACCGGACAACGCTACCTACTGACTGGCGAGAATCTGACACACCTGAAACTGTGGCGGCGCTTCGCACGGCTTGCCGGGCGTCGCGGTCCGATCGGTTGGCTCTCGGCACCGATTGCGATTCCCGTCGGGCTGGCGGGCGACCTGTATGGAAAGCTGTTTGGCGAGACCAACGTTTCGTCACCCGCGATCCGCATCGCCCAGCATTTTAACTATTACGATTGCAGCCGCGCGCGGAACGAACTCGGTTACGACCCGGGTTCGCTCGAAGTCGCGCTGGCAGACGCATGGCAGTGGCTGATGAAACACCGATACTCGCATCACGCAAGGTAACCTGTCGCGGACAACGAGGGGAATCGACTCGGCCCATGTCAATTCCTGGCGACGGGCAACACCAGCGGAATTTGAAGGTCCTTGAACTCAAAAGGCACCGTCAATTCGCGCCATTCGGTCGCGACCCGCAGTTCAAGGAATATTCCGGAGTTGACCGCTTCGCTTAATTCAAACTGAAATATCGCCGATTTTCTTGAGTTGCTTCTCGCCATTGTAAAGTTGACTCCGGGTGGAAGTCGCGGTGAAATACCCACAATGTTTCCTGTCTCTCCGGTCGCCTCGACAACGACCGTTCCCTTGTCGGGGCGACGTACGCGTACCGTTGTCTCGTGATCCTCCAGGAATTCACTTCTCAGATCGGCGGTACGCTCGACGATTTCTTCCGACACGATCGTCTCGACGTTGCCAGGAAGCGCCAGCTTGATCGTCCCGCGAACACTCTCGATCCGCAAGGAATTTTCCGAAGTTTTCCCCAACCGGATCACACTTGCGATTCTCCCGTTGCTTGAGTCCTCATAATCGCCGTACAGGGAACCCTCTGTGATACCCGATGCCTGGCCCGCCGAAACGGGAATCCAGTCTCGCATCGGACTGAGCTTGTTGGGGGGCAACGGGAGGGGACACAGTGCCGTACCCGTGTTGTCAATCAATTCGCCGATGGCGACGTGACCAATCAGCGCGGCATGTCGCGCCGGCCATCCGGAAAGTTCCAGGATCAACCGCAATTCCGGAGGATAGGGTTCCAGTGCCGATGACAACGCCGTACTCGACTCCCATTCAAACCTTGCGGCGACCTCGATCTGTCGAGCCAGTTCCTCCGGCGGCAATTCGAGGATTGCGAGACTGCGCGCGACCATCGGCACGGTGCTGTTGGCTTCCGCTGAAACCGTCACCGATCCCGGTACCGATTCCGAATCGGCGACAGGTTGAGGCGGAATTGTTTCCGCAATCGGCTTCGCAGGCAGGTCTCCGTCACCGATCGATTCCGGCGGCGACGGCGGCAAATCGACGTTGAACGCGAACTCGGGCGGCGCGGTGAGCGGAACGCTTTCACGGACCGATTCCGCAAGCTGACTTTTTGCCGCGGGCGGGCCGGGCAATTTTGCCGACTCGTTCTCAACACGGTTCGCCGGTTGATAATTGAGCGAAGGTTTAAATTGCCTTGACGCGCCACGCATGTCATCGAAGCGACGATCCGCGCGATCACCCTGAACTATCAATGGTCGATCGGGAACGCCCGACTCGGGATTTGCCACCGAATGCAGCTCGTTCGCCTGTGGTTCAATGAGTCGAAGGGGTTCCGCCGCGGTGTCCGAATCGGCGGGGGGAACAACGTCTCCGGCTGGAGGAAGTTGAACGGGCGGGTCGCGCGGCGGCGACACAACAGCAGATGGCTCGGCGGCAGTCGCGCGGAGGTACTCCTCGAGCCAGGCCTTGTCCGCGGGACTCAAACGCCGCCTTGGAACGGGCGCGATCTTGCCATCGACGACGCGCTCGAGGTAAACGACGTCGTCAGTGATTTTGAAAATACTTGCCGTTACCCGGAACGTGCCGGTATTGTCGGTCCAGACCCGCACGACAGGTTCGGGAGGGTCCGTTTCGGCACCGGACGATCCCGGCTGGGCATGGCAAGGAATGGCAAGTCCGGCCAGGAAAAACAGAAACAGCAGCAATGCGGAACGAGCAAAGCGTTGCATGGCGATCCAGATTTGCGGTCGAAATTGAGATATTTCCTGCCCGCCATTGTTATGGGCTTCGCAATTCTTGCACAGGACGTTGGGGGAGTCCACGGGCGCGAACCGGCATGATATCGATTCGCACCACCCGTTTCACCCCGCCACGGATTGCGTAAAATGGATTGCCCCGGGAAGTCGCGAAATGGTCGACTCGTCCCTTGCCTAAATGCTGCTCCGACGCGCATTTTCCCGGTTTTTCGTTTTTTATTTCATCGAAAGGCCCGGATTCGACGCAATTCCAGGCCCGCTTAAACGCATGAGCACTCTTTTCACGGAGTCCCCGTTTTGGCTAGTGATTGCCGGGATTCTTTTGACCGGCGTTCTCGTCGTGCTGTACCGGGAATTGCACAATCAACGGCTCCTTCCATGGCTGGCGCTTTCGGTCGGTCTTGTGGTTGTGCCGGTCCTTACCGATTGGATCGTTGAAACCACGCGGGAGACGCTGCAACGTCGCGTTTTCGAGATGGCCGGTGCCGTGCGGCGGAACGATGTCGATGGCCTGTTACGGTTCGTGGACAAGGATGCCACGGACGTGATCAACCAGATCAATGGCGAAATACCGAGGTACAGGTTTTCGGTATGCTCGGTCACCAGTGAGCCGCGCGTCGACGTTGAGCCAGGCAACCCGAGACGCGCAAAGGTTCAGTTTCGCGTCCTGGTCAGCGCCGACGATCTTGCGATTCAGACCCAGACCCTGCCGGGGGTGCGCGACGTTCACATGGAATTCGCCCTTAACGAAACAGGCCAGTGGAAACTCGTTGCCTTCGCACATTACGGAATTCCGGAAATCCAGGGGATTCTTGGCCGCTGACCGGTCGCCGATTGGGCGTATGGCCAACGACGCTCGCGCCAATTACAATCGCACTTCGCGAGACTTTATTTTTCCTTTTCAACGCAAGGGCGGTTCGCCAGGAAGACCATGAAATCGAACAATCCAAACAACCATCAGGCCGCAGTCAAGTGGATTCTCGTGTTTACGGTCGCCGCGACCATTGGCTGGACAGGCTGTGAACCTCAAGGGGTGCGCTATTATACCGCGGAGGAGTTGCTGTCGCTCGAAAAGTTTCATGGATACGAGTATTGCGATTACGAGTACTGGACCAGCGAAACGAATGAATACAAACCGTGCAAGTTGCCGATGATTGAAGGTCCCTGGCGAGTTGTCCCGGGCGTCAATTTCACAGTGAGACGAGAGGTCATGAAGCCCCTGATTCGCGAACTGGAATTTGACGGCAAGACCTGGAGGTTTAAACACGAGGACAGCGTCGCTTATGGATTCCGCCTGCTCGCGCTGGGAAACGAGAAAGGCGAGAAATTTCCGCTTCTCATCAAGACGAAAGAGACACTCCCTTCCTTTTACGAACTCAACCCCGACCTTCCGGAGGCCAAGGCATACGCCGAGCGCCAACGACGCGAGGAAGAGCAGGACGGCAAGGACAAGGAGCAGGAAAAACCTTCTGGCGACACTGACAAACCCGCGGACGAAGGGAAAAGCGACAAGGATTCGTCCGGAAAATGAATCGCGTTCGTTGGGGAATTCTGGGCGCGGCGGAAATCGCTCGCAAGAATTGGCAGGCGATCAACCTTGCCGGCAACGGTGTCGTGACTGCGGTTGCGAGCCGTGACCCCTCGAAAGGCCGCGCGTTTGTCCAGCTTTGCCAGCAGCAGTCCCCCTTTACCAACGAACCCGCGGTCCTCGACTCTGGAGAATTGCTCGTTCATTCACCGGACGTCGACGCCGTCTATATCCCCCTTCCGACGGGCGTACGGAAGGAATGGGTCATTGCCGCCGCGCGAGCCGGGAAGCATGTCCTTTGCGAGAAACCCTGTGCCGTTTCCACCGACGATCTGAGGGAAATGCTTGACGCCTGCCGCAGCGCGGGCGTTCAGTTCATGGACGGCGTGATGTACATGCACGGCAACCGCCTCGAAACGCTGCGGAAGGCCCTTGACGACCCCGACACGGTGGGCGAAATCCGCCGCGTATGCGTCCAGTTCAGCTTTTGCGCTGACCCGCACTGGCGCGACACCAACATCCGGCTAGATCGTGCTCTCGAACCGCAAGGCTGCGTCGGCGACCTCGGGTGGTACTGCATCCGTTTCGCCTTGTGGACACTCGGATGGCAAATGCCGCGAACGGTGTCGGGCCGGACGATCACACAATACCAGCGATTCGATAGTCCTGGCCCGGTGCCGCTGGAATTTTCCGCGGAACTGGAATTCGACAATGAAGTCACCGCCGCGTTTTATTGCAGCTTCCTCACGCATCACCAGCAATGGGCAAATGTCAGCGGAACGCGCGGCTACATCCAGGTGAACGATTTTGTCCTGCCCTATCAGGGGGGCCAAACCCGTTTCGACGTTTCCCAGGCGGAGTTTGTCGTCGACAAGTGCGATTTCCACATGGACGATCACCGTCACACCATCACCATCGATGAGCCGGGAAGCAGCGCAGCGGATTCCCAGGAAGCGAACCTTTTTCGCAACTTTGGCGAACTCGTTCTGAGTCGCCAGGTCGACGACCGCTGGTTTGATTATTCGCTCAAGACACAGCAGGTTCTCGATGCGTGCCTTGAGTCCGCGGGCCGGCAGCGACCGGTGTTGCTCGAGAAATCCATGGTGACCCACTGATGCCGTGGATTCGTCAAGTTGCACCCGGCGAACCGGACGACCATTCCGGCGGCGAACTTGGCGAAATCTGGCAAGCAGCGACCGAACGGGCGGGAGGCGTCGCCAACATTATCCGTCTCATGAGCCTCGACGCGCGGGTCTGCTCCGCCTCGATGGGTTTCTATCTCGCGGCGATGAAGCAAAGTGCGGTTCTCTCGCGCGCGAGGCGTGAAATGATTGCCACCGTCGTCAGCAATGTGAATGACTGCTGGTACTGAACGCTGTCGCACGGGCGGGATTTCGGTCAGGAATCCGGAGACCACCAAACCGCGATGCGATTGATTCTGGACTATCGCACCGCATCGCTCACCGTGTGTGACCTGGCACTGTGTGATTTTGCCGTCAAGCTGACCCTCGCGCCAGGAAAAGTGATCGCTGACGATCTCGTTAAACTGCGCGACACGGGCTGGAATGACGCCGAAATACTCGCCGCCACCCAGGTCGCCGGTTACTTCAACTACATTAACCGAGTCGCCGATGGGCTGGGCGTCGATTCGGAGTCGTGGATGTCCGATCCCCCCTGGCCGTCGCGTGAACGGTGGCTCGATTCCAAGGGAAGCTTTTCGCCTTCAATGTAAATGCTGTTATCCGGGCGATTGTCAATCCTTTCAAGGTCCGGCAAGCGGCCGCTGCGGAACGTACACTCGTTGACGTTGACAAAGCCGCTTTGGCTCATCAACCGGCACAGACTGCTCTCGGTGTACATCCATTGGTGCCGGTTCTTGACGTTGTCCTCGTCTTCCTGAAAAACGCCGTGGAGGAAGGCCTCGGGGCTGGCTTCGCTGTACAGCGACATCGCCCATTCCAGACTGGGAGCGACGATTCGACATATTCCCCCGGGACGGATGACTCGATGAATCTCGCACAGCATATGGCACGCTTCGTCCGGTCGCAGGTGCTCGATGAGGTGGGACGAGAAGGCGCAATCGACCGTATTGTCGCGAAACGGGAATCGCCGCCGCACGTTGAGATAGTACACGCGTCGAAAAAGACCTTGCCGGTGCTGTTCGGCTCGGTGGGCGGAAACCATCCCAAAAGTGCTCAGCACGCGTGCGGCCAGCGGAATCCGCGCAACGAAGATGTGCGGCGTGATATCGGTGTTGTGCCACCCGTCAATCGGCTGGTCAAAACAACCGAGGTGGAGCCGGACTGGAACCGACGGGGAACGCTTCGGGACTTGCCGTGATTTCAGCACGTTGGAACAGACCTGGAGGCGGGATGATGACGAGCGACGGGACACTCCAATTTCGTTCAAGCAACGCCCTTTGTCGAGTACCGCCTTACGGCGGAAACTCTGGCATTCTGGTATGGCTGTACCCATGTGGTAGATTGTGCGGTCGCATTGACGACTCCGAACAAGTCGCTCGGTGGGCGTGTCCAACGGATGTCACCTGGTAGAGGACGGATGGCTGAGTCTGGTTTAAGGCACCGGTTTTGAAAGCGTGCGAACCGTGTTCACCGGTCGTGAAAACCGTGGTTTCTGCCGTATCGGAACACTTCAAAAACCTTAATAGTCACCCGTCGCAGGTGTCAGTGACACCCGCCCAGCGCAAGGCCGATTTTCAGCTCGGCCGCAGCTTCCG
>JBGTFW010000223.1:0-6517 GCA_041747075.1 Pirellulaceae bacterium | reverse complement strand
TTTCCGAATCGGCGTCGGTCAAAGGCGTTTGCCCGGCGGCCTACGTCTACAATGGCGAGACGGCGGAGAACGTTGCCCGCCAGTTCCCGGACATCACCCGCGCCGAACAGGAACAGTTCGCCGCGACCAGCCACGAGCTTGCCCACGTCGCGTGGGAAGACAAACATTATCTCGGACAAGTTCATCCGTTGGTCGCCGAACGAGACGAGTCTATTCGTGTCCCGGTCGATCTGGAGAAAATGGCGAGCTTGCCACCGGCCTTTTCCGAATCGGGAGTCGTTACGGCCGCCACGAGCAGCCCGCTTTCCGATGGCGCGGCTCTCGGATTCGTTCTCGAATCGAAACTTGCCAGCGAATTGGGCGTCGAGCACGGCATCGAAATTCTCGATGCGACTTGCGGACACGTCCCGCCAGACGTGATGGGGATGGGACCAGTCCCGGCGACAGAGCAAATCTTGCGGCGAAACGAACTGGCCGTAATGGACATTGCGGCATGGGAAATCAATGAAGCGTTCGCGATTCAGGTGCTCGCGTCGATGCGCGAGTTGGGAATTCCGCCCCACCGAGTTAACTTGTGGGGCGGCGCGATTGCGCTCGGACATCCGCTGGGTGCCAGCGGTTTGCGATTGCTGATGACC
The DNA here is from genome assembly GCA_041747075.1 of Pirellulaceae bacterium. Taxonomy (GTDB): domain Bacteria; phylum Planctomycetota; class Planctomycetia; order Pirellulales; family Pirellulaceae; genus CAJQPP01. Next base: position 5,879 of record JBGTFW010000223.1, on the reverse strand, counting down.
TTGCACGATCGGCTGATATCGGACCACGAGCCGGGTTCGCTCGGCATCGCGACGTTGTGCGTTGGCGGCGGCCAGGGGATGTCGATGCTCGTCCGAAGTTTTTAGTTTTTGCAGTACAAGCCCGAAGCGCAAGCGAGTGAACACCCTGCGGTAAATCCCGCGCGAGGTTCGCCCGAAACCATGCGAACTGGCAGTTCGCACCACGACTTTCCATCCACCTCGCCATGTCCAACTCCCCGCAAAACGCCCTGCACGTCCTCATGGTCCGCCCGGCGGCGTTTGGATTCAATCCGGAAACTGCGGATACCAATTCGTTCCAGAAAGAGGACTCGGCGCTCGATGCCGCCGGGGTTCAGTCACGGGCACTGGGCGAATTCGACGCGGCCGTCGACCGTCTCCGCGATTGTGGTGCGGAGGTGCTTGTATTCGACGACACACCGACACCGCGAAAGACGGACGCCGTTTTCCCGAACAACTGGATCAGCACACATGCCGGCGGACTCGTCATCACGTGGCCGCTCATGTCCGCCAGTCGCCGCGAAGAGGTACGCACGGATATAATCGACGAACTGAAACGGCGTTTCATTGTGCGAGAGCAATGGGAATTGCACCGGCTGACCGGTGAAGGCCGCTTTCTCGAAGGGACTGGCAGCCTCGTGCTCGACCGCGCCAATCGTGTCGCGTACGCTTGCCAGTCTCCGCGAACGGATGCGGGGCTGGTTGAGGAGTTTTGCAAGCGGCTGCGTTTTTCGCCCGTTCGTTTTTCCGCCGTCGATCGGGCCGGCCAGCCCATCTATCACACCAACGTGATGATGGCAGTGCTTCGACGCGAGGCTATTGTTTGTCTGGAAAGCATCGTCGATCGCGATGAGCGGGGGCGCGTACTTGACGCGTTCGAATCGAGCGGCCACTCGATTATCGACATCAGCCACCAACAGATGGAAGGCTTCGCGGCAAACGTCTTGCAAATCGGCCGAGCCGATGGAGGACCGTTGCTGGTACTTTCAACAACGACGGCGCGCGCGTTGACTCCCGGTCAACGGCGTCGGCTTTCGCGCGACTCGGAGCTGGTTGAACAGGACATCCCGACGATCGAGCGGCATGGCGGTGGCGGCGTCCGCTGTATGCTGGCCGAGATTTTTCTCGAACCAAATTCGGTAACGTGTAACGGAAAGTGACCGCGGGAAATCCGCGACGTCGTCCGGGGATTTTCATCGAATTACCTGGCGGAATCGCCTCACCTTCCCCGTCCGGGTATAATTTCCTGTCCGCCGAACACGAACGCCAACCCAAAAATAATGACTGATCCGAGTCCTTATCAACGCGAATCGCCACTGGATGTCGTTGGTATACGACCCGCCGAAAAACGGCTGTCCGGGGGCAAGGTTAACATGCGGCTACTGTTTGATTTGGCCCTGGTGGCAATGCTGCTGGTCTTTCTCGTTGTGCAGATGCCCCGAATTGGAAAGGGTCCTCCATCGAAACGCTCCGTATGTCTAAACAACCTGAGACAGATCGGCATTGCAATCAGAAGTTATGAATTGGCGACTGGCAAACTCCCGCGTGCCACGCTCGTTGGCGATGATGGAATGCCGCTTCATAGTTGGCGAACGATAATACTTCCGTTTTTCGACGAAGGCTCGCTTTATGACTCGATCGACCTTTCGAAACCGTGGGATCATCCCGTTAATGTCGAAGCGCGACTTCAGCCGACTCCGGACTTTCTACGCTGTCCGTCCGCCAATCTGCCGCATGGCATGACGACGTATTTGGCGATCATCGCACCGGACAGTTGTCTTCAGCCCGGAAAAGGTCGGACGATGTCGGAAATTACCGACGAGCACGCCAACACGATTCTCATTATCGAAGTCCCGCCGGATATGGCCGTCCCCTGGATGTCTCCGTGGGACACGGATGAAGCTGTATTGAAGGCCCTCTGCCGCGCCGGGAATCACTTGCCTCACAAATCAGGCCTCACTGCGCTGTTTCTCGACGGTTCAACGCGGATAATCTCCCACACATTTTCCGAACCGGAAATCCGCGCCTGGACAAGCGTTTCCGGCAACGACGGTACCGAAGCTTTTTAAAATTTCGCTGATGGTACAATTGGAATCCGAGGACCATTAATCCGTGGACCAGGAATGAACGAATGACCGGGAATCCCAAGGATACGCACGGGGAATTCAACAAGCCGCCCGCGAAACCATCCGCGAAGTCGCGCCGTTGGTGGTTTCGGGGCGCCGGCTGCTTTTTGGTTGTTGTCGCGATTGGGGTGCTGCTCTTGATGCTTGTGCCCGTACGACGGATACCGCGAGAAACCTTGCGCCGACTCCAATGCACTCGTGCGCTTCGGGAAATCGGGATTGCCCTGCATGAATACGCGAAGGAGCACCAGGGGTTGCCCCCCGCGCATACCGTCGATGCCACTGGCATGCCGCTGCATAGCTGGCGCACCCTGATCCTCCCCTATATCGACGACAAGGCCCTTTTCAAATCGATCGATTTTTCAAAGTCGTGGGATGATCCCGCGAACGCCAGCGCATTCAACGCGCCAATGCCGTCGGTTTTCAGGTGTCCCTCGCTCGATTCGCAACCGGACATGACGACTTACCTGGCCGTTGTTGCTTCAGGAAGCTGTCTGCGGCCTGGCGAAGGGCGGGCGCTCGACGAAATCACCGACGGGCAGTCTCGAACGCTTCTGTTGATTGAAGTTTCCGGAAACAGGGCCGTACACTGGATGTCACCGCAAGACGCCAGTGAATCGATGGTGCGGGCGATGACTGACCAAAAAGAGTGGCCCCACGCGAACGGTTACAACGTCGTTTTCTGTAATGGAGAAACGACAAATCTCGGCGCTAACGTAACGATCGATAAGTTGCGTGCGATGATATCCATTGCCGGCAACGAAGACTGGACGCAGTTCGATAATCACGACGACTAACTGCTGAGTTGCGCGTGATCAATGGGCGTGGGTGGCGAAACCTGTTTTGGCCGCATGTGAGCATAGCCTTCATAAGCCGCCAGCGGCACCAGCCAGCTCGCCCATGCCGACACGGGATAGACCCATTCCGGCGTGAGTGCGGCCATCGTCGCCAGCCCGCCAAGCAATCTCAGTACGACCGCCGAGCACAACAGCACCAGGCACCGTTCCATCCAAAGACGGTGTTCGTCGATTCTCCGCTGGACCGCGCATCGCCAACCCATCAGTATGCAGCCGCCGGTCGCCAGCGCAAGAATTGCAAACGCCAGCCCTGCCGCCGCGCCGCTCATCGCATACAACGACATCCATAGTCCGCTGGGGACAAGTATCAGCAGCACGTTGACGACCTGGACGCGCCCGAGCACGCGATGCAACATGCGAAACCGCTGCTGAATCCACTCACTGACAAGCAGCACACCAAGGATCAGCGAAAGCGGTCCCGAAACAATGTGCGCGTAGAAAGCCCATTGGTATGCGCCGAAGAAATACGACTCGCGGCCGTACAGGAAGTCCGCATTGAAATCGGGCGGAAAATAGAACCGAAAGGTCAACACCATCGAGAGGACGACCTTGACCAGGAGCAGTCCGGTGAATAGCGCAATCAATCTGGCCCATCCAAATGATCTGTCAAACCACATCGGGCAACCCCATCGTAGACCGACCGATTGCAAACTGACTGAATTTTTCAATTTGATACAGACCAGTCTAGTACGCGAGTCGTTTGCCGTCCACGGTCGCATCCCGCGGATATGATCCGGGCATGACGCCGACGTTTTGGCAACTGAATCGATCAGGACGCTCGGTAGTTCTCGATGTTGAAAATCTGGCGGTTCACGACCGGCTTGACAATCGTTTGCCGAACGCTTTCATTGTTGTACAACCACGCCTTGCACACGTCGGCGTCCGTCAGGTGCCAGCGGTTCGCCGCCAGGGAACAGATCGATCGTTCACCGCAACCGGCGACGAGAACCGCGTCTCCGGGCCGCGCTTCGGCAAGCGCCCATTCAATGGCCGTCATGCGGTCCGGAATCAATCGCGCGCGGGCAGGTTGACGAAATCCGTCAAGTATCTGGTGATCGGACTCGTAGTCCAGGGTCGGTGAGACTTGGGAGCGCGTGATCACGGGCGCGTCGCAATGCCGTTCCACCATCCGCCCAAATTCGATTGCGGTCCGCGTCGAACAGTCGATCGGCGCGTTAAAGACGCAAAAAATCCGGCCCGTGACGTGTTGGCGGATCATGTTTAGGGCCGCACCGATGCGCCACGGAGTATCCGCCTGATCGACGAGTACCGCGAATTCCTGGCCGCATCGAACGACGTTCATTCGTCCGGGAAGCGAAGGACATGTATCGATACCGCGCGCGATCGTTGCCAGGTCGATACCGAGCACCAGCGCTGCGGCGGCGGCTTGCAGGCAGTTGTAGACATACGCCGCACCGGGCGTCCGCGTACGCATGACTGCCGAGTCGTCCCCCGCCGTGAGGAGAAACGTCTGTTCGTCGATTGACGATTCGACAATTTTTGCCGTGACGTCGGCGGCGTTTCGGATGCCGACAGTGAGGACTGGAACGCCGATTCGACAGATCATTTCGCTTGCGAAGCAATCATCGGCATTGATGATGGCGAACCCGCCCTCCTTGAGTTGTTTGAGGAGGCGGATCGCGGGCTGACACGCATCGCTGATGGGGCGGGCCATTCGCGTAACGATCACGGCGTCGAAGCCGGCACCCGCCAGTTGATTTCGCAACGAGTCCTCGTCGGAGGCCTCAACGATCGCGGCCCGGCTTGCGATTGCCGCTTCGGCCAGCGCTCGCGCGAGACGCGGCGGAGTCCATCGCCCGTCGTCGGAAGATTCAGGCGAGGCGGTGTTGACAACGCCGACGCGCGCCGCCCTGAAAATTGATTCCAGAAGGAAAGCGGTCGAGGACTTGCCGTCGCGGCCCGTCACGGCGACGGTCGTCAAATTGTCGGAGGGGTTCCCGGCCAGCGCGTGGGCGATGTGTCCCCACGCGACGCGCGAATCCTCGACAATGCACTGCGGCGATGCGATGGGCAGCAGTCGCTCGGCAAGAATGGCACCCGCACCGCGAGCCAACGCGCGATTCACATCGTCGTGGCCGTCGCTATCGGGATCGACGAGCGCGACAAATAGATCGTCGGCACGGCACTCATGCCATTGACTCGCACAGCGACGGACTTGCAAGTCGCGTGTATTGTGAAAGCGCGCGGCGGGAAGAATTTCCCTCAGACTGACAACACGTCGCCGGTCAACATTCCGCGGATCGGCGGACAGGTGGTTCGCACCGTTCATCGTGGCCTCCTTGCCATTGGGTTGAAAGGTCGCATCCTGCAACCAGTAGTTGTCGGGCGACCCCTCGAATCCATGAGAGTTCACCAACGACAAAGGGCGATTGTCAATATCCACTCAAAAGCGTCAAGGCGAATCGGCGACGGTCGGAATTTGACGAATCCGTGCGGCAATGCCTCGATAAAATGGCCTGGACCGCCGCTCGCCGATCAGCCAGCACCACCAGTGACAGTAGTTGTTTCGCTATTGATTATCCACGCTTTGGCAAGCGGTGTCAATCGTTGCTGAAAGCCAGTTTGAACTCTTTGAACCTGGCGATCAGGGGCTCGTCTGAAGGGTTAAACGCCACAATCCCGACTTTGATCGCGGTCTCCAATTCGATCTCTTGCGAGCGAAAGTTCTGCCAGGTTTGGCCGCCGTCATGGGTCACGGACGCACGTAGCCGATTTGCACTGCGCTCCAGGCGCAGACGAACTGCCGCTTTGGCAAGGGCTTTCGCGGAGTGAAAGACTTGCTCACCATTGAGGACGACAATGAAGTGGCTGACTGTTGATATCCTTGTGCGGCAGCAATGAGATCCTGGGGAATGCC
>JBGTFW010000222.1:0-7655 GCA_041747075.1 Pirellulaceae bacterium | reverse complement strand
GCTGCCGCCGAACATCGGGACACAGAGGACCGAGCGTGTTTCAAAACCGAGCTTCGCATCGACCGCCCGGTCAATTTCCTTTTGTTCATCGACGATGTCGGCATCGATCCGTCGTGGCTGGCCCGATTGAACGACGTGCCCGACGACTCCGGTTGTGGCGGCAATGTTGAGCTCGCCTCCTTCGACTCCCAGCGCCGGGCGGCCGATCAGGCGCGTCTTGCCGGCGTCGAGCAAAAAGATCGTTGCCCGTTCGGCGTCGAGCAACCGCGTCGACGTTTCCGCCATCGTTTGCAGCAATTCTCCCGTTTGCCTTGATTGGTTCCAGCGAACAGTCATTTCGAGCATGGCCGCCAGTCGCCGCGCATGTTGAGTCGACTGGTGCGATTTTTCGACCAGCATCAGACAGGTGGCGAGTGCCTCGGAAAGGCTGCCCCAATCTGACTCGGAAACGTTTCCGCCGGTTCGTCCCGCGAGCAGGCAACCAGGCCGCGACTCCCAGGAAAACGGTCCGGCCAACCACGGGTTATCGGAGAGAACCAATTCCTGGTCGAGCGCCTCGGCAAGAAGCTCGCCGGGCAACCGTCCGGGCGAACCGGCCGTTGCCAGTTCCCGCCACGCCCCCTTGATTCCCTGAACGACCGCGACGGCGTCGAGCCGCAGTTCGGGGAGGATCACGCGCCGTAACGCCTGTTCAAGGAACTCGCGCGTCGAACCCGGGCCGGCCGCGGTTTCCAGCAGGCGCGGCAGCAACTGGTGACCGGCGGTTCCCTGTTCAATCGCCATGGCAAGTTGCGAAGGCTCCCGTTACCTGTTAATAATCCGGTTTCGATTGTGTCGGGCTTTCGTTCCTCGCGAGGGTCCCGTCCTGAAGCGTAGTCATTATGAGTCCTGCCAACAATGGTTGGGACTTGGGGGAGTCGTGAATCCATGGGTTTGTTCGACGGCAAGAAGGGACTGATCCTTGGCGTGGCCAACGACCGCTCGATCGCAATGGCGATTGCGGCGAGGATCATGGAAGAAGGGGGCATCTGCGGATTCACGCACTTGCCCGACCGCCCTGACGACGAGCGGCACAAAAATCGTCGCCGGGTGGAAAAGGCCGTCAACGGTCACGCCCACGCCGCCTTTCTCGTCCCGCTCGACGTCCAGGACGATGAACAGATCGATCGGGTGATGACCCACGCCGGCAAGGAGTTTGGCAAGATCGATTTTCTCTTGCACAGCATCGCCTTCGCCGACCGCGACGATCTGACGCGCGATACGATCGAAACAAGCCGCAGCGGATTTCGACTGGCAATGGAGGTCAGCGTGTACAGCCTGATCGCGGTCTGCAATCGCGCGCGCGAAGTGCTTAATGACCGCGCGGCGATTGCCTGCATGAGTTACTTTGGCGGTGAAAAATGCGTTCCCGGTTACAACGTCATGGGTATTTGCAAGGCGGCGCTGGAGGCCGCGACTCGCTACCTCGCGTACGACCTCGGTCCACGCGGAATTCGCGTCAACGCGCTCAGCGCCGGTCCGCTCAAAACACTTGCCGGAACCGCCGCCGGCGTGGCTGAAATGCTGCATCTCTACGAACGGGTCGCGCCCCTCGGGAGAAATGTCACGCACGAGGAAGTCGGGCGAACGGGCATGTTTCTCTTGTCGGAAATGTCAAGCGGGATAACCGGTGAGGTGCTTCATGTCGATTGCGGCTATAACATGATGGGCTCACCGGGGCGGTTGCTCGACGACATGGACAAGATGCTTGCCGCACGTTAAGGATCGTTCGACCGGCAAATTGTCGGGCCGGGCGTGTAAACGGCCTTACAAATCCACCGATCGCCTCGGGTTCCAGGCGGGGCGATAGTGACAAAAACGGTTCGGAATTCGCGGCAATGAAAAAATCCGGCAATTAGCCAGATTCCTCCTCCGCGCCGGAGGATTCCCGCACTAAAATGTTTTCCCTGTGGCTGGACGTTGCACGTGGACAGGACAGACGTTGAGTTGCCGGTTGGTCACGTGATGGAGATTTTAATCTGACTAGTTCTGGAATTGGGATTTTGAAATGAAAGCTCGTTTGCATGGCACAGCAGTGCGCCGTCACGGGATCGTATTCCGACAAGTCCTCTTGTTTCTGATCCTTGTGATCGTTGTTGGGGCGGGGGTTTATGAATTTGCTTACGCGCGTCCCGCTTTTCAGGCCGCGTGGAATGAAATTCAGGCGATCGAGGAATCAGACGAAGTTGTTTCGATTACCCCCGAGGAGATTGAGTCGCGAATCGGGCGCCAGCCCTTCCTCGTTGAGGAGGCTCCTGGCAATTTGGAAATTCGTACCTATGCGTGGCGAAGCGGACTGGTATTCAGGTATCACGTAATTCGGGTTGTTTACACAAAAAACTTGCCCATTCTGGTGAATCGCAAGCCGGAGCTGGCCGACGACCGCTATTTCCATTCCGCGTCAGCGAACAGCAAACCGGAATTGCCGGAAGAGAAAATCTCAATCGTCCGAAATCTCAACCCGCCGCAAATGGCCGGTGGGGCACCGCCTGCCGCCGGCTCGGACGAGGGACCGCGTACGAGGAAACAAGAACCCGGTGATCGCGACAAGGCCGACGAATCCCCATCCGGTGACGGGAAATCGGGCGACGGCGACGCAAGCGAAACGCCAAAGGCCGAAGAATCGACGCCCGACAACGGCGACGAGCCTCAACAACCCGACTCCTCTCCGGATGACGACGGAGCCGGCAAGGTGAGCCGCGATTGAACCGGAATAGCCCCGATTTTTGTTTCTCGCGACGGATATTTGGCGAACAATTCCACGTCAGCCCCTGATCAAATCCGGGGCCGCATCAAAATTCTTCGATTGCTATTAGTTAAAGGGCATGTACATGAATGACGAATTCCAGAAGCCTTCTTCCGGAGGCGGCCGAAAGCTGTTTCTTGCCTTGTTATTGTTGCTCGCCATCGGGGCCTTTGCCTACGATTTCCTCGTCGCCAAACCGGCATGGGAAGATAATCTTGCAATGCTCAAGAGCATGTTGGATCCGAAGAAACAGGAAGGGTCCGACGGCGAACCCGAATATCGCAACGGCAACATCGTCCGGATAGGAGACCTTGACGCCGATGGCAAGGTTACGCCTGATGACGTCCACAAGTTCATAAATCGGGAGCCATCCAGCACCAGTACGCCCTCGGACTACACGCTCGTTGAAACCTATTCGTGGCCGCGCGGCATTCCTTTCATCACCTACGACGCCCATGTCGTTTATACCAAGGGCGAAAAGTACACGACGATGTACAAGGTCACCGAGGTCAAGCCAACCGAGGAGGATTACCGGCAAAAGGCCATTGAAATTCCTCCCGAGGACCGACCGCCGGGCCTCGGCCTGGGGGGTGTTCCTCCAAGGGGTGACGATTCGACAGGAACGGATAATGGTGCCGGCACGGACGATGAATCCACCGACGACAAGGTGGAACCCGACAAGAAGGGGGACGCCGCGGATCCCGACAAATCCGATGCAAATGACGAAAAAGCCGACGACGACGGCAAGACAGACGACGACGGCAAGACAGACGACGACGGCAAGACAAACGACGACGGCAAGACAGACGACGACGGCACAACAGACGGCGATGGCTCGTCGAATCGACCTGACGACGATTCGTCAGACAAGGACGACTCAGGTGTCGCCGGCGACAGTGATGGAACCGCCCTTGGTGGCTGATCGAGTTTGTTCGTCCAACTTGCGGCTCGCCAGTCGATCAGTTTGACAAACCGTCCGGGTCGCGAGGCCGGGAGGGTTCTTTCTCGTCGTCGGGATGGATGCGAATGTCGTCCGGCTCGATTCCCGGCGGCAAGTCGCGTGGTGCGCGGCGACGTTCCGGTGACAGAATTGTGGGCAATTCGCGCAGATGCCTCAGGTCATCGGAACCCCCGGTGGTAAATCGCTCATAGATCTCGAAGACGTCCGAATGGGTCGTTTCCAGCTCTTCGGCGCTTTCGGCCTCGTACGTTTTCGTAATGCCGACGCTCACCTCGATTTCCGCGTCGTCGGTCTCGGTCGGAATTGACTTCAGGTGCAGGTAGATTTCGGGCTGGGCCTCCATCAACTCATCGAGGTCATCCATCGTGTATTGACGAGTCACGCGAATCGTGATCCGGCCGTCCGGCTGCTCCTCGATAAAGGCCCTGACCTCGTCGTCGCGGCCTGTAATTTTTTTGACGCCGTTCTCAACGGTCATCGAGATGGAGCGGCTGGAACTATTCATCGTCTGCATTTCGACGATGGCACCCAGCGGCATCGGAGGCAATTCGGGAAAGGCGGGAAACCTGCGAAAGTCGGGTTCCTGGGCGACCGACGCAAGGGGAACGATCAAGAGTGACAACAACGCGCCGAATAGGGTCGTCGCAATTTGGGTAGTGGCGAATTTCATCGGGTTCTTCCTTTGGTTCTTGTTTTTGGGGTGTGTCCGCACTTTGCGGATTCCGGCCGTTAGGCGGAACGGTCATGCAACCGAAATTTTACCTGGTAAGTCAACGTCCGGTTAGTCCGATTCAAGGCGTGTTTTGTCCCGGAATTCACAGAGCTACGTAGCCGAGTCTCTCTGAGCCTCGGACATCAAGACTCGGACATTAAGACAGCGTCTCGGAGAGGCGCTGCTACAGGCGCTGCTACAGGCGCTGCGACATGTAAGTTCCAGTTTTGCTAATTTGGAGTGCTCCGGCCCGGCGGAGCTTTGGATTAGTTTCGGAAAAACGCGATGCATTGAGACAAATTCTGGCATGGGGCCTTGCCATCCACACCGCCAATAATTTCCTGCCTTCGCGAATCCAAAACGGTGCCAAGTCCCCGCACTCCAAAGAAAAGTGCAAAACTGGAAGTAAGATCGCGTGCTATTTGCCGACGGCGCGCTCGTTGGATGGCTCGCCCGCCCCGCTTCCCAGCCAGGCATCGCGGCGGGCCGTTTGCTCGTCGCTTGACTCTTCGCTTGCCTGGAGGCCCCAGTCGGGCTGTCGCGGCCGGCCGCCAACCGTTAACAGCACTTCCATGATCTGGTCGTCGCGCGATATGAGGACTTCGATCGGGTCGCCCACCTCAAATTCCTGAAGACGTGCATCGAGTCCATTGCTCAGGCGAACTTCGTTGATCGCCAGCAACTCGTCGCTGTCCGAAAGACCCGCGCGCGTCGCCGGCGAACCCGACTCGCCAATGCCGATCCAACGGACGAGCGAATCCTCGATTGCAGCGTCAGGCCCGGCGGGCTTCGTTCCCGCCGGAACGACATCACCGACGACCAGTCCGAACCAGTCGGCAAGCGGCTGGTAATCGAGTTCCTCCGTCGAATCAATGGCGCGCGTGAACCAGTCCCCCAGATCGGTCCCCGCCACTTCGCTGCAAATATCGCGAAAGTCGGCTGGAGTGAAACCGGTATCTCCCGAGTGACGTTCATAGAGGACGCGGAGTGCGTCATCGAGACTTTTCTCCCCGCCCGTCGCCGAGCGGATTTGCACGTCGAGCAGCAACGCCGCCACCGCGCCTTTGGTGTAATAGCTGATTTGCGTCTCATCGCGGTTCGCCGCCGGGCGATAGTACTTGATCCACGCATCATGGGAGGAATCGCGAAGTGACTGAACGAGACGACCGGGACTGCCCTGAAGATCGGCAATCACACTTCCCATACCCTTGAGGAACGTCTCTTCGTCCAGTAGTCCCGCGCGAACGAGCAGAAGGTCCTCGTAGTAACTGGTAACCCCTTCGGCGACCCACAGGCTGGGCGTGTAGAGTTCCGACTCGTAGTCGTATTTCACCAGCCCCGCCGGACGAAGCCGGCGGACATTCCACGTGTGAAAGAACTCGTGACTGGCGAGTCCCAGCCAGCGCTGGTACGCGGCGTCGCTCCGCATCGCATAACGGCTGGTTATCATGAGGCAACTGTTGTCGTGTTCCAGCCCGCCGCCTCCGTCGCCAATCACGTTAATAAAGTAATAGCGGTCGTAGGGGATCGTTCCCCAAACCTGATGGTGGGCCGCGACGACCTTGGCCAAATCGCGCGCCGCTCTTTCACCATCCTGATTGCCGATATCGTTGACATTGACGAGAAAGTGCTCGACGCCACCGGCCTGAAAGGGAAAGAGCTCGACGTTCCCGGCGACAATCGGGCTGTCGACCAGCTCGTCAAAATTCGCGGCTTCATAATGGTTTGCGTCGTCGCCGGCATGGCGGAGACTTGTCGCCGAGCGCCGCCAGCCTTTAGGCAACTCGAGGCAAACGCGATGCGGCGCTTCCCTTTGTTCGGGGACCGTGAGGAACGTCGCCGCACCGTTGAGAACCGCGAACCCGCGCGTCGCGAAATTGGCTCGCACCGAAAGCTCGTCACACCAGACGCGATACCTGACGACAAACGTCCGCTCCGTCTCCGCCGTCTCGATGCTCCACCGGTTCTTGCTGATTTTTTCAAAGGGCAGCAGCTTTCCCTCGTCGTCAACAACTTCAATCCGGTCAACGTGCCGCGCGTACTCACGGACCAGGTAGGAGCCCGGCGTCCACGTCGCCATCATGAGCTGCGTTTGCGGACCCGTCGGACGCGCCGTCATCTCAACGGAAATGTAATGGTTGAGAGCGTCGGAGAGGTCGATGGCGTAATCGATCCCCGGCGGTTCGTCTTGCGGGCAACCTTCGGCGGACGAACCGTTGGCAGACCAAACGCCACTGACGATCAGGAGTACGGCCAGGTTCGAGGCAATCCAAGCCCGAAGTGCCAGCGAGTGAACAATTTTGCGGAAACAATTCAGGGCCATGATGCAGATCACGATCAATAGGTGAGGAGATGCCGCAGCCACACTTCATTGCGACAGGAATTTCTCGAGCGATCCCTGGTTGCTATACTTATATTAGTACGATCGCGCGGGAATCGCGCCATCGTTTCCGCGTGACGGGGAAAACCGTCACGATTTCCAGCCGAAATGGAAAGTTTCGGGCAATAGTACGGTGAACACAGCGACCAAACCGGCGCAACGAAAAACGCGCGACGTGTCGCGAGTCCTGGTCCTTGTCGTCGCGTCGGTTCTGGCCAATACCGGTCTCGCCCAAACCACTCCCGTCGATCCGCGTCGCGCCGGGGCCGCGGGGCTGGAAATTTCAAAAGGGAGGCATGTGACGGTCGTGACGGACGCGCACGAGCGGGCAGATGTCGCCGGGTTCACCATTGTGTTCGATCAGGCCGTCAGGCAATGGTGCGATTATTTCGGAATCGACGAGGCGCGGACAAACGGCTGGCACATCACGGCGTGCGTGATGGTCGACGCGGAACGGTTCGCCGCCGCCGGTCTTTTTCCGGACGACTTGCCCCCGTTTCCCGCCGGTTTTCAGCGGGAGGATACGCTTTGGCTGTTCGCCCAGCCAGGTGATTACTACACGCGGCATTTGTTGCTTCACGAAGGAACACACGCTTTCATGCAGCACTTTCTCGGCGGTTTTGGAACGCCATGGTACGCCGAGGGGATGGCGGAATTGCTGGCCGTCCACCGCTGGTCGGACGAACGATTGCAACTGAAACACCGCATCGCCGACCGCGACGAAGTTCCCTGGTGGGGCCGCGTCAAGCTGCTTCGAGATGATCGCGACGCCGGTCGTCGCAAGTCGCTCAACGAAGTCTTCGCGTTGTCCGCCCAG
>JBGTFW010000221.1:0-6697 GCA_041747075.1 Pirellulaceae bacterium | reverse complement strand
CGAAAATCGGCGGTTCGGGAGGGCACGCTTATTCCCGCGTCTCCAATCCCACGGTCGACGCCCTCGAAACGCGGCTGGGAGAACTGGAAGGCGCACCGCCCGCGGTTTGTTGCTCGACGGGCCTTGCCGCCGAAACGGTTCTCTTTTTCGCGTTGCTCAAATGCGGCGACCACATCGTATGCGCGCGCGGCGTTTACGGCGGGACAACGCGACTGCTCAGCCAGTTGCTAACGGGTCTTGGCGTCGCGTTCAGTTTCGTCGACGCGCGAGACGCCACGGAAGTCGCCAATGCGATTCGTCCGGAAACTCGGCTGATATTTCTGGAAACACCCTCCAATCCGACGCTGCAGTTAACCGATCTCGCGACGGTTTGTTCGATTGCACGGAAAGCAGGCGTTTTGACCGCGGTCGACAACACGTTTCTCACGCCGCTGGGCCAGCAACCCCTCGAATTCGGTGCTGACGTCAGCGTCTATTCGACAACCAAACTGATCGATGGTCATTCGGCGGCGCTCGGCGGCGCGTTGGTGGCGCTCGATGCCGGACTGCTCGAACGTCTTCGTTTTATTCGCAAGAGCATCGGTTGTATTCAAACACCATTCAACGCCTGGCAAACCCTGCAAGGACTGAAGACCCTTGCAATCCGGCTGCGTGAACAGTCGCGTAACGCTCTGACAATCGCCCGCTGGCTGGAAGCGCACGACCTGGTCCGCCAGGTCAACTACCCTGGCCTGACCGGTTTTTCACGTCGAGACCTCGCGCGGCGGCAACACCGGCTGGGTGACGGCAACGTTTTGTCGTTCGAATTGAAGGGAGGTTACAGCGCGGCGGTAACGCTCGTCGACGAGTTGCGGCTGTGCCGGTTGGCCGAGCATGTCGGAACCGTCGAGACGCTAGTGACACATTCCGCTTCCATGACGCACGCCGACGTCGATCCCGCGGAACGGTGCCGCGCGGGAGTCTCCGACGGCCTTTTGCGTCTGAGTGTCGGATTGGAGAATCCTCGTGAAATTATTTCCGATCTGGCATTCGCACTGGGCCAGGTTCGCGACGCGTCGGAAAAGATTCCGGGCGGAATTCAGACGCCTGATGGCGGAAAGGAACTGGAACCATGTCACAACCGCTGAGGGGGCGTTCTGCGACACCTGCGTCGCCAACCGGACCGCTTTGAGGTCGGCCCGGTTTGTGTCCGCGATCCCGCTCGTCATCCAGACATTCCCGAACATCTGCTGACGACCGGCCTTTCCCGATTACTGGAACGTGACTGGGATGTCCTCGTTGATTCAAGCGGCGATTCGGAAGCGGCGGAATACGCAGGTCTCGCGGCACTAAAAAGCGGTCGGGCCTTTGTCACCGCGGACAAGTTCCTTGTCGCTCGGCGGGGCGCAATACTGGAGGAGGCCGCGGCAAACTCCTCGTCCCGATTTCTGTATTCGGCGTCGGTGGGGGGAGGGGCACCGCTACTCAAGGGAATTCGGCGCTGGTCGGTTGGCCGCAAGCTCGTCGAATGGTTTGGCGTGCTCAACGGCACCACCAACTTTGTGCTGGACCGGATTTCCGGCGGCGACGAGCTGGAAGACGCAGTGGAACTCGCTCGTCAGGCGGGACTGGCTGAGTCAAACCCCGTCGCGGACCTCTCCGGTGCGGACGCCGCCTGCAAGCTCGTGATCCTTGCAAGAATCGTCACAGGCCGGTGGACGCCGCCGGTGGACGTAGCATCCCGAAACCTTGACAAGCGTTCCGTCGAACGTGCCCGCGGCGCAGTCGCGCGAGGCCGTCGCCTGCGTCAGTTGGCGCGAGCCCGTTACGAGAAGGGCGCTTTGCGGCTAAGCGTACAACTTGTCGAATTTCCGGAAAACAGCCTCGCTGGACGATGTCATCGTCATTGGAACGTGCTCGCCGCACGCGCCGACGATGGGCAGTTCCGGACGTTCCGGGGCAAAGGCGCGGGGCGATGGCCAACGGCGCAGAGCATGATGGCCGACCTGTTCGAACTTTCCCGCGAGACAAGCGGTGTCGATCCTCGTCGTACCGACCCGGTCCTTGTCGGACGCATCCGGCCAGCTTTTGCGGAATCACTGGACTGCGACCGTCGCTGTCGCGACTGGTCGTTCCTCGTCTGTGGCGATCAACTCCGAAAGGGTGCCGCCCTCAATGCGCTTCAGATTCTCGATCGAATTGCGGGCCGAACGAGTACGGAGCGGGCGATCGTGGGGCGGACGATTGCGAGCGGCGAAGTGGCGCGCTCGCAACTGTGATCTCGCAACGACGGACAAAGCGGATTTTGTCGCGAGAATCCTCTTTTTTTTCAGAATTCAGCGCGGTAACGGATCCGTGCGTCGCCGAACCGCTCCTTCGGTTCGACACAAGCCGACGGGCGGCGTGTTCGGCGACTCTGATTTCCCGCTTGATCCCAGGTTCAGTCTTCGTCAAACATCGGCAAATTGCCGTCGTTACGCTGAATTGACCAGTGCAGGGTCTCCGGGTCGGTGCTGTTGGGGATCAGGCGCACGTGTCCATCGCAGAACGCCGCGTTGAAACCGCCGGGGCGCAAATTCCCCACGCCTGACACCGGACGATCGGGGTCGTAGGGCAAATCGGCGGGGCGCGACCATTCGACCGCGCTGTCCGCGTCCGCCTCCACGCAGAAAATCGTTCGCGATGTCCCATCCTGGATTATTCCAAATGAGACCTCATCACCTTCGAATATCGTTCCCGGTCCGGCGAAGCCGAGAAAGACCGTCTTGTCCTGAAAATCGACATTGCGATTCCGCAGCGCATCGGGCATCTGGTTCAGCAACTGGATGTTGTGCTCGCTATCCCACGGCTCGTCGAGGTGAAACTGGTCATACAAGGCACCTTCGTCGAGGTAGGGAAGGATCGCCACGCGCCAACTCAACAAAGGCGTCCCGTCTTCGGACACGATGTTGCCAGGAAAACGCTTGTTGGCGTCATGGAAATTGTGCGCTGCGATGACGATTTGGCGCAACTGGTTTGCGGCATCCATCCGTCGCGCCGCCTCGCGAGCCCCCTGAACCGCGGGCAAGAGCAAACCGGTTGCCGCGCCAACGCCCGCGACGGCGGCAAAGCCGGTCTGGTCCTCGCCGCGAAAAACCAGTTCGCTTCCAACAATTTTCGGTTGAAATGAAGATTCGATCCAGGTGCCCACGCGTTCACCGTACTGCTGAACGGCCTCCTGCAACGCGGCGGACTCATTCTGCATTCCGTCGGCGATCTGGGCCAGCATCATGTTCTTGCCGGTCACAAGACCCATCTTCACAATTTCGACGATCCGCTCCGCGCCCTTTTCATCATTGGCCTGGATTTTCAATTCCGCAAAGGCCGCTTCCGAAAAATTGACTTCCACCGAAAGGCTTTCGATCAGGTCCGGCAGTTCCAGAAAGTCGCGCATGGGAGGCGGGACGCGATTGGCCGGCGGAAGATTCTCGCGGATCAGGCCGCGCATTGACGCGATTGACACGTACCCACGAAAATGCGACGTCGAATCGCCGCTGGCGCGAATCAGCGACAAAAGTTCACTTTCCGCTCCCCGGGTGTTCGTCATTTTCCCGATGAACGCCTCGATCCCGACAAAGATCGTTCGGTCGTTGGGCATATAGACGACGGGTTCACTTTCGCTACTTCCGCGCCAAACGGGTTTTCCGTCCAGTTCACCTTTCTCAAGTCGGGACGTCAGTTTTTCCGAAAGCGTTTGCGGCTCATCAAACCGCATGATGAGCGCGAAGCCTGGGGGTTGTTCCAGCGTTTCGGGCGTGTCGACCAGCAACGTGGCGGTCGTGATCTGAACGGGATCGAAGCCCAGTTCCTGCTTTCCGAGCGCGGTCAGAATTTCGCGCGGCACAAGCTCAAGGGCAGGCTGGCGGAACGCCTCGTTCGGCTTCATAAAGACGGCCGCGGCCGTCGACGCCGGAATCAAATCGAGATCGCTCGTCTGCGCAACGGCTGGAAGTGCGGGAACGAGCGAAATAAGCAACAGAAAAAGCGGATGGCGACGCATCGGAACCTCCACGGTAGTGAGCGAAAAAAAGGGGGACCGCACTCATTGTACGTCCTCCTGATTGCTCGCCGCAAGTTGCTGGTGTCCGCGTATCTCCCGTGGCGTCCCGGATGTCCCGAACCGGTGGCGCGGCGGGCCAAAGACATTGCCGGGCGGCTACTTCTTCAATTCCTTGCGGAGCTGGTCCAGTTCCTCGCGCAGCTCTTCGATTTCCGACCTGAGATGATCCGTGTCGTCCTTCATTTTGATCATTCCCGGTCCGATCTTTTCCAGCGTCAATCCTTTGGGGTGGAATTCAAGTGACAACAGTCCCTTGAATTCGTCAAGATTGGCGCCGGTTTCAAGCAGGGCACCGGCGGGTGCCTCACGCTTTCCGGGTGTCACGGTGACCGTGCTTTTCTTGCCGGCGCGAATGAGAACAATTTCCAGGTCCTCTTCGTTCTCGCCCGCCTTCCTCACTGCGTCGACCAGGTCTGAAAGGTCGCTCAGGTCGCCGTCTCCCGCGCGGACCAGCACATCATAGGTCTCGATACTGCCCGAAGCTGGCGATTCGTCGACGACACTTTCCACAACGAGACCATGTTCCAGTCCCAGTTGAGCTTTAAGGGCTTCGCCGGCGGGAACACAACTGACTCCGATCATGTATCTGCCCTCGGACATTGCCGACAACTGAACGAGGACATCAGCGGCAGCGGTCGCGGATTCGGGGGAGGACAGTTGCAAATCCACCCTGCCCGGAACCTCTTCACGCTCGTGCGCACGCAGCCAGACACGCGGGGCATTTTCCCCACCCTCGTCTTCCTCGTGCAGGATCACTTCCTGTGTTCCGTCTGGACCGACGAGGATGGCTTTCGACCGCACCGTCACGCGAGGCTTTCCGGTTTCGTCTGACGGGAATGCGAAAACGCCCTCGCCGGCGTCCGACAACCGGATAACGCGAACGTTCCCCTTGCCGTCGGTAATGATCACCTGGCCATCGACAACCTTCGCCTCAATCTCTTGGGACTCCTTCGACTTGCCTTCCTCGCTCGTTTCCTGACCGTACAGCGGTGAAATGGTAAGGGCAAACAGCGCCACAAGCGCGCCCAAATTTCGAAAAATAAAACTCGTCATTGCAAAAGCTCCCTTTTCTTCAGATAGTTGAAATCGCGATCACTGAATCGTGGATTGAATTCGAAACTGCTGGACGGGCACAATAAATGGCCGTCCGTCAGGCGCGTTGCCCGTAATGTAGCGAACGTCAGGTTGAAGTTCGTAGCCTGCGTCCAAAAGCTGCTGCCGGACGCGCGGGTCGAACTCGCGAGGGTATCCCGCGAGGCGACTGGGGTTCACGTCCATTTGCGGATACAGCGGAATCTGCAAATCGTCGCTCATCTGAAGCATGTAAGGCCCGTCGTTGACAACGAGGCTGGCCCCGGGCACTTCAGCACGCCCGTCAACCATATCGAAAGGACGCGGGTCCGGTGCGGTCGCAAGTCGCAGTGCGATCGTCAACCCCACCATGATCACCGCCGCCAGCGCCAGCAACCACGGCCGTGCCGCAATGGATGAAGCGGAAGCCGGTGCCCGCTTCAAGCCAGGTTTTGCAAGTGCGCTCTCGCGGACCCGAACCGGTTCCGTCGCGGCGGATGGAATCGTTGCCTTCCAGACTTGTTCCTCGACAAACGCCAGCGCAGCGCGCCGCCACAGTTCGGGTTGCTGATCGGCGGCGAGCAGGAACTCGCGCCGCGCGCGCGCTCCCAACTGGTTGTCAACGAGCCGCTGGATCGTCCGCTCAGTGGATTCGGGTGGTTTCATGGTCATGGCGCGAGGCGCGCTAATTTCAATGAGTGGTTAACTGACGGGAGCAACATTCGTGGCACCAAGGAGGCGACGCAAGGCACGTTTGGCGCGGATCAGCCGGTACTCGATCGTCCCCGTCGACACACCGAGGTGCCGCGCCAGGTCGGCGTAACTCCAGTTCTCCGTGTATTTCAACATCAACAGTTCGCGATCACGCGATGGCAACTCGCCGAGCGAACGGCGTACGGCATCCGCCAACTCGTCCTGGATAAGCCAGGAGAGCGCATCGGCCGGTGCCGCTTGCCCGGTTAGCCCCTCCTGTTCCAGGTGTTCATGCAATTGCCGTCGGCGGCCGCTGCGACGATGGTGGTTGATCGTCTGACGCACCGCGAGCCGATAGAGCCACGGTGCCACTCTCGCCGGGTCGGTTGGTCGCGAACTCTGTCGAAATACGGCCAGCGAAACGTCCTGAAACAAGTCATCGACAACGTGGGCATCGTTGACGCGGCTGCGCAACACGCTGCGCAACCAGCGGCCATGCTCGCCGAGTGCCGAGTTCCAGTCGATCGCCGGGCCGTTGGCCGAGCCGTTGACATCCGCCGTCATGAACCAGTTACCGTGATGGGTTACGCGATCGGACAACGCCTTGATAGTCGCCGCTGCCGCCCGCCGCCGTGTGCTTTTTCGCGAATTTCCGGAAATTTAACGAAACAAGGCCCCGACCGCCTCGACCCATATGCCGGCTTGCCATGAGCCGCCACTACCCCGGCTTGTCCGGCAACGCGACATTCACCACCAGGGGCGAGTCGAGTATCGATTCCCCGACATTAACGGTTCTGCTAGAATGCCGAAGTCGGCAACATTTACCCAGTTGGCATTGGAGATGCGATGGTGAGC
>JBGTFW010000220.1:0-29640 GCA_041747075.1 Pirellulaceae bacterium | reverse complement strand
GCTTGCATGGCCACAACGGCCTGGTTGCCTGGATATGGACGGCCCTCACGATGAATGTGCTTGCGGCGGCAATTTTTCTTTCGCCGCTGGTTCGTCGCAGCGCCATCGCCCTTGTTGTGGCATGCAGCCTGGCGATTGCCGGAACGTGGATTGAAAAGGGAATGGGCCTGATCATTCCGGGATTCATACCTGGCCCCTTGCACCAGATCGTCGAGTACGCCCCCAGTTTGACGGAATGGAAAGTGACCGTCGGCATCTGGGCTGCCGGACTGATGATTCTTACAGTCTCGGTCAAACTTGCGCTGGCGGTGGCCGCGCGTTCTATGGACCCGGTCACGAACGGGCCAGAGACCATCTAGGCGGCAATCGGCATCGGCATGTTTGCGGCAGATGTCAGTTAGTCACGTCGAATCAAAACAGCCTCGTTACTATCGGCGGTTTTGCATGGCGCCGATGCGATTGACGGGGCACTGGACGCGCGCGATTCGGGTTCCGGAACCGCGGAAGGGGTTCAATGCCGACCCGTTGAGTTTCTGCCTTCTGTCGGCATGCAAACGACAAATTCCGCTCCCTTTGGGCAGGCGGGATTGAGGACAATTTTGCCGCCGTGCGCCTCGACGATGCGCTGCGCGATGGCCATGCCCAGCCCGGTTCCCCTTGATTTGGTCGTGTAAAACGAGTCGAAAACACGCTTCTGCTGCTCGGCCGTGAGTCCGGGCCCGTTGTCGCGAATCGCGATCACCAGCTCGCGCCCGTTATCCCTCGAATGTCTGGAATAGACGACCTGAATCTCGACCGGCTCACCACTGGCCTGAATCGCATTTTCCAGGATATTTCTGAAGACTTGGCCGAGAGCAAAACTGTCGACGCGGCAGCACAAGTCCTCGCATTCTGCGCGCTCCGTCAGTCGCATCTGGCACGTGGCGAAGGCCGATTGGACTTCGCTCCAGACCTGACGCAACAAACTGCCGACGTCGAGCATCTGCAACGTCAACTGGATCGGCGCGGCATACGACCGGACCCGCTCATAAAGGCAATTGAGATCGTCCAGAGCCTTTTGCATCGAATTGAGGCATTCGAGCGATTCGCGGTCTTCGCTGTGCTGTTTCGTCAACAAGTCCAGGTAGACCTGGCTGCGCTGCAACGCGTTGCGGCTCTCATGCGCCATGCACGCCATCGCCTCGCCCAGCGCTGCCAGCCGCGCGTTTTGCAGAAGCCTGTTTCGGGTCTCCACACGATCCGAGATGTCACGGATGATGCCGGTAAACAACCCGAGGTGTTCAATCTCGCTGACGGCCAGATCGACCGGGAACGTCGAGCCGTCCTTGCGCTGCCCGACGACTTCGCGGCCAATGCCGATGATTCGGGGATCGCGGGTGTTCAGATACCGCGCGAGATAACCGTCGTGTTCCTCGCGATACGGCGAGGGCATCAGAATGCTGACATTTTTTCCCGTCACTTCCTCCGGCGTGTATCCAAACATTGGTTCGACGGTCGGATTGACGCCATCAATGATCCCTTGTCGATTAATGGTGACGACGGTATCGACTGCTGTCGCAAGAATCGCCCGCATCCGCTCTTCGCTTTCGTACAGCGACTGCTCGGTTTGTTTTTGGGAAGTGATCACCTCGGTAAACAGAATGACGCCGCCAATCTCGCCGTCGGTACGGTGCCACGGGCAAATCTCCCAGCGAATCCACTCGGTCAGGCCGTCAGCACGAACGAATGAATCCTCATCGCAACGAATCGTCTCGCCGCCCAATGCCCGTCGATGGATTTCACGCCATCGCGGAGCCGTTTCGGGAAAGACGTCATATTGGCTCAGGCCGACGACGTCGCGATTTCCGAGGCCATGGTCGGCGAGCCATCGCCGGCTGACCATCAGATACCGCATTTCGCCATCGAACATCGCCACCGCCGCCGGTGCCAGTTCCACAAACAGACGCATTTGCTGTTCGCTATCCCGGCGCGCTTTGTCCCCGAGCCGGCCGGGCCTTTCCGACTGCGAAGTCATTTGACGTTCTCCATTTCCGGTTAGCACCAGTATTCATGCTCGCGCGCATTGCAATTGCGCAACCGCGCGGTGCATCAGGCATGCCACGTCCGACAATTATGCGAACTCCAATATAGAGTCGTCACCATCGTTGTGGCTTCGTGGCGGCCGGTTTGCGGCGCGGCGTCAATGGTTGCAGGGAATTTCCACGCCAGGTCGTGCGGCCATCAACCCGTTAAACGCCAGGGGACCCGCAAGGAACCCGCTTGCTGACCCAATTCGCCCACTGACAGAGCCGGAGCGTGCGATTCCGCTCACCCCGTTTCGTTTCGCGAGACGCCGCCGGTAATCGAGTGCGTTCGGTTCCCCACTGGCATGTAATTTGCATGTGTAATTTGCATGACGAGCGAGCAATGAGTGCTACTGTAAACGCTCCCGCGTTCCCGAGGCAATTGCGAAGACGATCAGGATACAGCGGCGCCCGGTAATATGCGGGATTTCGTATACGGAGCAATCGACGGTACCCAGGACAGGTGAAAAAAAGATGAACCGGAAAATAATCACCAGCCCCAATCGCTGTGAAGGCGCCGCGGGCACGAGGGACGATCACCAGCTCGCCGCCTGCATGCGCCGCGTTGAGCCGATACGTGATTACCAGTCCATTGCCGAGGTTGTCGAGTTGCTGGACGAGGGTGGCCGTAGCGGCACACCGGTTGTTGACGAGCGCTTTCGCTGCGTCGGAATTCTGACGCGTACCGACATCGGCCATTATCTCCAGATGTTGCGCCGCTTCGAACGCCGCGATGAAACAGTGATCGACGAGATGTTTGAAACCGACGAGTTTGGACAGCGCCGGGCCCTGAATCGCGGCTTTCACCAGGTGCGGCGACACATGACGTCGCCGGCGGTTGTTGTTCCCGCCGACGCTACCCGAAGTGAGGCGTGCCGTCTGTTTTCGCGACATCCGCACATTCATCATCTGGTCGTGGTCGACGACGACCGCCGCCCGAGGGGAATTCTCGAACGGCGCGATGTTCAGTGTGACCACGGCAATTTGCCTCGCGGCGAGGCTGGTCCATGAAGATGTTGGACAACAAAAAGACCATCGTGGTGCCGTACGATTTTTCGGAGTTGTCGCAAGCTGCGCTCGATGAAGCATTAACACTTGCGGAATCGCCCGACCAGGTCGAGGTGCTGCACGTCGCGACGGTACCGACCGCTGTGGAGCCGGGAGTTGCGTGGGGCGCGTTCTCCATTGACGAGGTTTGTCAAAGCGTGAACGAAAGGTTCCGCGAACTGATCCAGCGTAACTGTCATACCAGGCTGCGTTTTACCATCCTTCACGGGGACCCGGGCACCCGGATTGCCGATCATGCCCGGGACGCCGGCGCGGGATTGATTGTCATATCGTCCCACGGTCGGTCGGGCCTTTCGCGCCTCATGCTGGGATCGGTGGCGGAGCGCGTTGTGCGGCTGGCCCACTGCCCGGTGCTGGTGCTGAGGAATGGCAAGAAGGCATCACCTGCGGAATTTTCCTGAACCAGGGAGAAACTCAATGATCCGGGCAACTTTCCCCATCACTGCAATCATCGTTCTGGCCGCAACGGCATGTTTCTCCGGCGCGCCCGGTGGCGCGGCACCGGGAGGAGTTCCCCAGGAAGACGCCGATGCCATTTCGCGCCGTGATTTTATGCGCACCAAGCTGATGTATTCGCAGAACATGCTGGAAGGGCTTACGACCGGCCATTTTGAGACGATCGATGCCGCGATCGCCGAAATGAAGCTGGTCACCTCCGGATCCAAATGGGTCAGTATCGACAGCGGCGATTATCGTCGCCTGACCGCCGACTTTGAGGCCGCGCTGGAGCGACTTGCCGAGAGCGCCGCCACGCGCAGCATCGATGCAACGGCAATGCGTTTTTACCAGATGTCGACGTCGTGTATCGATTGCCACTCGCACATCCGTCATGCCGGCTACGACCTTGCACCTTGAATTCCCGCAAGCTGGTTGACCGCAAATTTCACCATCTGCCGGTCGTCGATGCCGCGGGAAAGCAGGTTGGCATTCATTTTTTTGTTAAGGAACCCGCTGTGAGAGAGAGCAACCTGTCATCCTGGTGCCGCGGGATTTCTCCACGTTCTCGGCACAGTCGCTGCAATTTGCGCTGCGCCTGACGTCACCCGACAACCGGTCCAATGCAAGGAAGCAGAGCAGAGTTAACGGGACGACGCACCCTCTTGCATATCGACATCGCAATAATTTCCCGCAATAGTGAAAGGAAGCCCGCCACTTTTGGATGTTCGCAATCGAATTCGTGAAATGGCCGCTAACCATCGACCGTGGACTCGCCAAGAACCTCATCGGCGTACGTCGCGATTCGCGCGTAAACGTTTTGCGCATCCGACTCCTCAATCCCGATTTCGCGAAGCGTCGCCAACAGGTGCTGGGTAAATCGGGTCAGGTGCTGTCGCTCGATTCCGCGGCCGCGATGTGCTTCGTACAGCGAGATTGCGAATTTTGGCGCAGGCCCGCCGAGTGCAATCGTGAAGAAGGCCCGTTGCATCTGCTCGAGTTTGGGGATCGAGGTGTGCCCGAAAAACGGCTGCATCATCGGGTCCGCAAGAACATTTTGATAAAACGCGGTTACCAGATTCGCGATGGATTGCTCTCCTCCGATACGCTCGTAAATCGTTTGCATGACTTTCCCGTGCGAATTAACTACGGCAAACCGATCTTGTCTGACAGCAACGATTGTGCCAAAGATGTTGTTTTCCACAACCCGGGCTTTTTCAGGTGCGATACCGGGCGGTATCGCGCGCCAAGGGAGCCACAAAACTGATTGAGGATCATTGTCATTGCCACAAACGAAGAATTAACGCTCGGTTGAGAGGCGACGACAGTCGAAATGAGTTCGCAGGAATCACCAACACCGTCAACGGAAGCGTGAGACTATGAATATGCCATTCAAGCTATTACGTCTGCCGCCGAGCGTTGTCAAATCTGCGACCGTTCTGGCTTTGATGTCAGAATCGGTTTTTGGCCAAGTCATGCCCGAAGCACATGCCAAACATCACCCCAATCAGTCCAAAGGAGAAGGGACCGCCGCAGCCAAGGAAAGCGATTCGCGCGGCCCTGGTCCTACCCGCGGCTGATGGACTTGCCCGATCTGCCGATGGAAGAACGCGCCGCGATCAAGCGTGAAGCGCACCAGCGGATGGTCGATGGCACGAAACTGCTGCTCGAGGGACTTGATGAGCTGACCAATGCCGCACCGACCGACGATTCCCCGCCTGCTGCAACCAGGAAAGTGTAGATGTTGTTGTCATGTCAAGTGCATCACAGAACCATCCGTTGCATCGACTTCTCGGCAGCACAGTCGAATCCGTGCTCGACAACCTCTCCTGCAGTCTGCTGGTCGTCAAACCGATCGGATTTCAATCGCCGATAAAAGCAGGAATGCTCAAGGTCGTCGCAGAGAGTTGACGACTCGGCGCAAGAAAGGTCCGGTTCAGTTCGTCACTTCCGTGTTTTCCTTCATCATGAAGTGTCTTTATCGCGTCATTCGCAGCATCTCGGTAAGTCGCGTGGTTCGCTCACTCACGAGGCAGTTGCACCATTCTTCGATGCCCGTGCCGTCGAGCTTCGTGAACATGAAACAAAAAGATGGAAAGATTTGGCGATATTATTACTACAAATGCACGTCGAAATCGCGGCGAGACGCGGAAGCGCGTCCGGGCGCGGACTTGCGCGGCGAGAATCGGCTCCGCGTTCATTCAATACTTTCGGCAACTCTCGCATGAGCCGAAGCATCCAATACGCCGTTCGGTTGCTCGTCAGGGAAACTTAACTCAATTTTGAGAAGGGCCAGAAGCAGGGCGAAAGGAGAATTCAGGCGTGGGGCCGCCGCCGCACGCCGTTGTCCGTCGAGCTACGGCACTATCGCGCCGCAAAGTTGCGCAACCAGGATGGAAGGCACCCCGGGCAGGATTCGAACCTGCGACCTGTTGATTAGAAGTCAACTGCTCTATCCAACTGAGCTACCGGGGCGTGAGCGAGACATTCCGCCGGACGCTGCGATGCCCGACTCGTACCTCATTTTGCCGCGGGGGCAAGAAAACCGTTAATTCCAAGCGCCAATTTACCAGACGTCCCGGTGACGGAACAGGTTCATCATGCCGAGTACAGTTCGCAATTTGCTGCGTCTCTCCGAGACGCTGTATTGATTGTCG
Source organism: Pirellulaceae bacterium (assembly GCA_041747075.1). Classification (GTDB taxonomy): domain Bacteria; phylum Planctomycetota; class Planctomycetia; order Pirellulales; family Pirellulaceae; genus CAJQPP01. The sequence continues at coordinate 23,417 of JBGTFW010000220.1, read as the reverse complement.
GGCGAATCGATTGGTAACAAGCGTGGCGATGGCGACCGGCTAACCGTATTCCCCGCTGGCATGGAGAACGCGGCGAGTGACGATGACCAAAAAGGTCTCCAGACTGGCGCGGTGATCGAACGCACGCAAGGCCGCGAAGTCGTCGTTGCGGAGCGATTCAAAGACCGCTCGCGTCAGTCGGTCCACATCGGCTCGCCGATGGGCAGTGTCCGTAGCCGAGCCGAGTTGTTCGATCGCCTGAACGACGACCGGGGCGTACTCATCAATGAGACGCTGCCAGGCGAATGGGTGCCCCGCAACGCACGATTCGACAAGCTGTGCGGCGTATGAAATGGTGTCCAAAATCAAATCCCCCCTTGCCAGGATGAGCTTCCCTGTATTCTAGTTGGCCAAACCGGGCGGAACAGCAACGACCAGGCGGATTTTTCGGCACGGGTTTCGTCCGAATCCCTGAACTGGCTAAAATACACAGGGCTGACCGCGACCGATACCCAACCCCGGAGGAGAAACCGCAATGACGCATGTTGTCACCAAGCCTTGTGATGGTTGCCGCTATACCGACTGCGTCGTGGTCTGTCCGGTCGAGTGCTTCTACGAAGGCGAAACGATGCTCTACATTCACCCGGACGAGTGCATCGATTGCGAAGCGTGCGTCCCCGAATGTCCCGTGGAAGCGATTTTCCACGAGGACGACGTTCCCGATGAGTGGAAGGAATACACCGAACTGAACGCCAACGAAGCGCCCAATTGCGAGAACATCACCGAACGGAAGGAACCCCTCGCCGACAAATAGCGAGGAGTCGCCGGGCCCCTTGCAAAGTTTACCGCGACCGCGGTTTGTCCCGTGTCGTTCACTCGCTGGCGCGTCGGGCTTGTATGCGCGGCTCAAATTCCCCTTCACTCCGATCCTCTCCCCCAGACGCTGATTGGGAATGCGGAAACGGTTTGGGGGAGAGGGCACCTGGCTTGGCTGCGCCGTGACAGATTCGTTTTCGGAAAGACGAAATGTTCCTCCGCGCAATTTTGTGCTTTGCCGGGGCTGGAAGCCGCGGCCACTTTGCCTTTTGCGGACACCGCCCCCCAGTGGTTGGTGCCCCCCGCTGGCACCGACGGATAACGATAAATGAGCGACCCGGCACGCGACTTGCCAGCGAACGCGCGTGCCGGGGGGTCCGCAAAAAAAACTTTGCAATTTGGTTGCGTCGGGCTTTTGACTCGGTTTACGATAAAGGGGTGCGACCGCGCACCAACGGGTGCGAACCGCTAATGAGAGTGAACCGCGCACCGTTGCCAATGGACTGCCTTGATTCCCGATTAACAGGACGAACATGATCCACTACACTTGCGATCGCTGCCGCCGCGTGATCGACGATGGTGAAGAGTTGCGTTTCGAGGTGAATATCGTCGCCGAGGTGAAGATGGAAAACCATTCGCTTCAACCTGGCGGCGACTTGGATGAACTGCCTGACGGGCTTGACGATATGCTGGATAACGCCATCGACGCCGCCAATCAGGAATTGCTGCAGTCGCAACGCTTTGACCTGTGCGCGGATTGTTATCTGGAGTATTCGCGCAACCCGCTTGGCCGCGAGCCGCGAGTCCATGTTGGATTCAGCGAAAACTGAAAGACTGGAATTCGGGAATCACGAGATGAAAATTGCGGTTATCCCCGGCGACGGCACGGGGCCGGAAGTCACCGACGAGGCGCTCAAGGTCCTTCGCGCCGCCGCCGAACTTGACGGTTTTGAATACGAACTGACTCCGCTCGATTGGGGGAGCCAGCGTTATCTCAAGTCGGGCGAGATCATTCCCGACGGTGGAATCGAATTGCTCCGCGGGCACGACGCCATCTTTCTCGGTGCCGTCGGGCATCCCGACGTGATGCCCGGGCTGATCGAAAAAGGACTGCTGCTCCAGTTGCGCTTTCAACTCGACCAGTACATTAATCTTCGCCCCGTCAAGTTGTATCCCGGCGTCGAGACGCCGCTGGCCGGCAAAGGTCCCGACGACATCGATTTCGTCGTCGTTCGGGAAAACACCGAGGACCTCTATGCCGGTATCGGCGGATTTCTCAGAAAGGGAACGCCCGACGAAGTCGCAACGCAAACGGCCATCTATACGCGGAAGGGGTGTGAACGCTGGTTGCGGTGGGCCTTCGAGTTCACCCGCCGCCGCGATAATCCAAAGGGCAGGCGACTGACGCTCGTCGCCAAGAACAACGTGCTGACCTTTGGACATGATCTCGTGTGGCGCACGTTTCAGGACGTTTCCCGTGAATTTCCCGATGTCGAAGCCGATTACAACCACGTCGATGCGTGCTGTATGTGGATGGTCAAAAATCCCGAATACTACGACGTCATCGCGACGACGAACATGTTCGGCGACATCATCACCGATCTCGGAGCGATCATTCAGGGAGGGATGGGCGTCGCCGCCGGTGGAAACATCAATCCCGACCCGGGCGGCACGAGCATGTACGAACCGATGGGGGGGAGCGCGCCGAAGTACACCGGACAGGGCGTCATCAATCCGATGGCGGCCATCGGGGCGATGGCGATGTTGCTCGAACATTCCGGCCAGCCCGAATCGGGCCAGCGGGTCATTGACGCGATTCAGCAAGTGACCGGAACAAAAATGAAAAGTCAGGCTGCCGGAAAGATGGGTTTCTCAACTTCCGAAGTTGGCGACCTGGTGGCCGAGGCGATGGGTGCCGCGGCGACCGTTTCCCGGTAGTTCGAGGTTGACGTGAGCCAGCCATTCGACGAACGGGAATTTGGCGAACGGCTTGCGCGAACAGGTTGCCGCACGGCCTTTTCAAAAAGTGGACGATTGCTGCGCATCGATAATCGCGATTGCAAACTTTCTCTGGAGGCCGCGACGCTGGACGGGATTGTCAACTGCGACGCGCTCCGCGAGTTGACGCTTTGCGCCGTGACTGGCTGGCTGAACGACAACGTCGCGGTGATTGCCGGGCTGAAGAACCTTCGTTCACTGGACGTCGAGGGATCGGACCTGAACGATCAGTCGCTCGCCGTCCTGGCGGACTGCGGGAACTTGCAAGTGCTCAACGTACGAACGACGCAGGTCTCGCGGGCACAGGTTACCGAGATTCGCAAACGGATGATTCAAACGCGGATTATCGGTTGAACAGGGCAGATCGCGTCGGGGATCACGCCTTCAGAACCGGTTCCGCATAATCAAAGACTCGTCGCTTGTGCTCCAGAGCGGGAGCACCGAAATTGAGGAGCAATCCGCGAGGAAAGCCTGTTGCCTTGAGATAATTCAACAACTGGGCCTCATCGACGCTGGTCAATTCGGATAGCGCCTTGAGTTCGACGACGATCTCACCGAAACAAATGAAATCTGGCGAATACTCTTTTCGGAGCAATCGATCCTTGTAAGCCAACCTGATGAGCGGCTGTTCCTCAAATGCAATCTCACGAATCCCGAATTCAATTGCCAGTGCCTGTTGGTAGACGGCTTCGAAGAATCCGTGGCTAAGGACCCGGTGTACTTCCATTGCCGCACCAATAATTGCATACGTTTGCGGGTCGCGTTCCATTTCGCTTCTCCTTTTTCCAGTGTTTGTGTTTGCACCGGGCGGAACTCGTGCGCACCGGCCCGCCGAGCAGCCGATCGGCGATATCCCTGTTTGAAGCCATTAGCGCAACTTTGTCCATCAGGGGGACCCAAAGAGCTAGCACCGGAAGAGGGTCCGCAGATTTCGCGGATTAACGCGGATTTACACGAACAGAACTGAGGGAACCGGGTCCGCAGATTTCGCGGATTAACGCAGATTGTGTCCGAACAGAAATGGAAGAAGTGGGTCCGCAGATTTCGCGGATTAACGCAGATTTCCACGAACAGAACTAGTGAAGGCAGAGCCTTCTGACGAAACTCTTCCATCGGCGAAATCGGCGTAATCTGCGGACAGTTCTCCAGTCTGCTTCTTCGATCGGCGAAATCGGCGTCATCCGCGGACAGTTCTCCGCGCAAACTGGGGATTTACTCGATTGTTCTTACGCGAACAACGCGTGTACCGGATGGGCCTTCACCAGCTCCCTCGGCTGGTTGAGGTGGTTCATGACCATCGTTTCCGGGTCGATTCCGAAGGCATGATAAATGGTCGCCAGGAGTTCCGCCGGATGGACCGGGTCGTCGACCGGCGCGGAGGCGGTTTCATCGGATCGGCCGTGAACGAATCCGCGCTTTACCCCCGCACCGGCAATTAGTCCCGTGTAACAGTACGGCCAGTGGTCGCGCCCGTCGGCGTCGTTGTCGTTGCCCGAGGTGCTGACGCCGCGCTGCGGACTGCGCCCGAATTCACCAACGGCGACGAGCAGGGTTTCATCGAGCATCCCCCGCTCGTCGAGATCGGTGATCAGCGCCGAAAGACCCTGGTCGAACATCGGTCCCGATTGTTCCTTCATGCGTTTACCGAGGTCCGAGTGCTGGTCCCAACTGTGATTGTCACTGTTGGCGATCTTGGGCCAGATCACTTCGACAACGCGTGTCCCGGCCTCGACCAGTCGCCGCGCGAGGATGAGACTGTCGCCAAAGGTGTTGCGCCCAAAGCTTTCGCGAACCGATTCCGGTTCGTCTCCAAGTCGAAACGCCTCGCGTGCCCTTCCGCTGACGACCAGATCAAGCGCCTGTTGGTAGTGACGATCGAGTTCGTAGGACTCAACGGCCTTGTCAATCGCCGGCATCTGCTGGTTGACCAGTTCGCGGAGCCGCGCCCGCCGCCTCAAGCGAACGGAAAAGACTTCCGGCGGCAATTGCAGGTCGTCGATCTTGATCCGCTGCATTTTCGTCATGTCGAGGTCGTCCCCCTCGGGATACAGCGTATAGGGGTCCCACGCCTTGCCAAGAAATCCCGCCGTTCCGCCCTTGCCGACGACGTTGCTTTCCTGCAGCGGCCGGGGCAGCATGACAAACGGCAGCATCGGGACTTCGACTGGTTTCATCTTGACGATATGCGAACCGAAGTTCGGAAAGTCCTTCGGAGTGGGGGGTTCGAGCTGGCCCGACGCACTGACCTTGTCGGTCGTGTAGCCCGTCATCATCTGATAGATCGCCGCCGTGTGGTTGAAGAGTCCCACGGGCGTGTAACTCATCGACCGAATGAGCGTGAAGCGGTCGTTAAGCTGCGACAATCGCGGCAGGTTCTCGGTGAAGTGAACGCCGGGAATCTTTGTCGGGATCGACTTGAAGACACTTCGCACGTTGTCCGGCACGTTTTCCTTGGGGTCCCACAAGTCGATATGACTCGGCCCGCCCTGGAGGTAAACCATGATGATCGACCGCGCCCGATCCCAGCCGGGAGCGCCCGACAATCCCCCAGGGCGGTTCAGTTGAATTGACGCGGCGGCGTCACGCAGCTTGAGCATCGATCCGAGCGACAGTCCGAGCATTCCGCTGCACCCGACGCGCAACACGTCGCGCCGCGAAACGTCGAGGTGCGAATCGCAAAGGTCCTTGCCAGGTTTTCCGACGATACGAAACATGGGTCTTCCTAATGGTTAAACAAGAATGCGGGGCTGTTGATCAGTGCCCAGGCAAGGTCCTGGGTCGCCGTCAGCCGCGCGTTGGATAACTGTGCGGTGCTCATCGCGACGTCCTCGATGAGCCGCGTCAGGCGAGCGTCGGGCGGAATCGGCTGACTGATTCGCGCGAGCTTTTCCCGGAGGGCCACGATTGAGGCGTCAATCGCCAGCGGTTGCGACGCCATGGCCAGCGTCTCTTGCAAGACGGCGTAGTGCGGATCGCTTTTGCGAAAGGCCCCTTCCAGCGCCGCGGCGGTCTCATCATTGCGTTGTTCAATGGGTCGGGAAAGTTCAGCGAGCAACGACTCGCTCAGACCGAGGCCGTTCGGTTCGCTGGAAGTCGTCAGCGAAATTCGCAATCGGCCGATCTGGTGCGTCTCGTCGTATTGCTGATGCAGGCGGAACCGGATCAGCGTTCCACCGGAAAAACCAGTTGGCAATTTCAATTGGAAGGTCGCCCATGAATCGCGGCCCTGATTTCCCATGACGGCCCAACCCGCTGCACCGTCGATTTGGCCGTCGATGGCACCGGAAACGGGGAAGCCCGGTTGTTCGAAACTGGCTGTCGCCGACGCGATCTCGACGGGAAGCCACTGGTCGGGAGCGCGAGGATCGGCGACTTCGACCTGAATTTCGGTGAGCACCAGATTCCCGTTCTCCGCCAGACCCGGACCCCGTTGCGAGAGCGATTCGTCGGGCAGCAACTCGAGCCGAACCGCCGAGATGCCGGTCAAGTCCGTTGCGCTGGTGATCGTGTACCGGTCGCGTCCGGAGTTGCCGGAAACGAGCCCACTGCGATCGGATTGAATAGCGGCTGTTCGCCCGGTTTCCGAGTGAAAGGAACTGATCGCAAGGGGATGCCAGTGAATGTAAGTGACCTGGCGTTGCAGCCAGGCTTCGAGTCCCTTCCCGGTGCCCTCGTATTGCGTCAACGCCGCTTGCGCTTCGGCGGCGGCCTGTTCCCGCGCCGCCTCTTTTGTCAACAATTCGGGATCGAGGTTCTTGATGGCGGCGTCAAGCGCTTCCGTTGTTTCGGTGATGGCCTGGTCGCGCTGCTGCCGCAGTTCGGGTAATTGCCGGTCGACGAGTTGTTGTTGCTCGTCGCGTTGCTCGACCAGCCGCTGATGGTCGGCGGCGAGCGTCGCGAATTCCTCAAGTGCCAGATTGACTTCCGCCTCCGTGGCGAGCCGATTGAGGATGCGCAGGTAGACTTGCTCGACAAGTCGCCGGTCATCCGATTCATCCCGCACGAGATGGGCAAGTGCATTGTCCGGATCATTGATCGCCGCCGACACGTCGGGACCGCTGACCAGCGCGAGAACGCTGCCGAGCTGCAGTTCGGACGATCGTTCGCACTCACAGACGCTTTCGCGCGCCGGACGCCCGAGCGTCGCAAGAAATCCGCTGGGCAAGTTGACTCCGGCGTCAGGCAATGCCGCCGCGCGGGTTCCCTCGGGAACACCGGGAATCTTCAGTGGACTGCCGGTCACAAAATGAATGGCATCAAAGAGGACCTCGGCGGGCAGACGGCGTGCCCGTGCGTGGGAATAGTTGATCGAATCGTCCGAATTGAATTCATGGGTGCGGACGGACAACTGATAGACACGCGACTTGCAAATCAGTCCGATCACGTGCCGCGTGTCAAAACCGCTTTTCAGGAACTCGTCGCGAAGAAATTCCAGCAAGGCCGCGTTGGTCGGCGGATTGCCGGCACGAATATCGTCGAGCGGCTCGATCAAACCGGTGCCGACGAGGTAGCCCCACAGGCGGTTCACATAACTGGTTGCGAAATACGGATTGTCGGGCGAAGTGATCCACGCGGCGAGACGTTCGCGGCGCGAGGCGTTTGGACCGGCCTCGAATAGACAGTCGAAGGGGAACTGCGGCTCAACATTTTCCCCCGTCCGGTCGTGCGTCATTTGGCCGGAACCGTTATCGGCAACGATTTCGTAAACGGGTTGGGCACCCTCGACAGCCGAGCCACCAAGCGTTTCGTCGCCCCCCTCCGGATCGCGTTCGAGGGAAACCTCGGCAAAGTACGCCGCGGTCTGGAAATACTGGTCCTGGGTCCACCGCTCGAAGGGATGATCGTGGCATTTGTTGCAATTGAATCGCGTCCCAAGAAAGAGGTGCGTTGTCGTCTCCATCGTGTCGGCGGGCGTTCGATGAATCTTGAAGTACGACGCCGCCGGGTTCGTGCGGTTCGAGCCGCTGGCCGTGAGTATTTCGAAAGCCATCTTGTCGAGGGGCCGGTTGTCCCGCACTTGCTCGCGAATCCAGTCGCGAAAGGCCCGCGCGCCGTCGCTGCCAAGGTATTTGCCATTGACTTGCAACAGGTCCGCCCACTTGTTCGACCAGTGCTCGACGAATGCGTCGGTTCCGATGAGCGAGTCAATGAGTTCGTCGCGCTTGAGGCGCGTCGGACGGCTGTCCGAGAGGAACTTCGTCGTCGTGTCGGCGTCCGGCGGCAGCCCGGCAAGATCGAGATAAACGCGGCGAATGAATTCGGCGTCTGTGCAAAGTTCCGAAGGGGCGAGCTTCATCCGTTCCCATTTGCGCGCGACGAGCCGATCGATTTCGGTCCACGATTCCGGTTCCTTCCAGACAAAATCGCCGCGTTGGCCCATTACGGTCAGCGTCGTCGCGGCGTAGGCACCGTCATATCGCGCGAGAACAGGCGACTCGCCCCGCCGCAACGCCGTGACGGTCGAGTGCTCGACTGCGGCGATTTCGAGGTTGCCGATCTCAAGGATGGCTTCCCGCGTCACGTCGCGCCGGCTGCCGTCGCTGTACGTCGCCTCGATGCGCAGTTGCTGGCTGGCACCGGCGTCGGCGAGAACCGGATTGGCGGGAAAGACCTCGATACCCGCAACCCGTCGTGCCGCAGTGCGATGGCCGTCATCAGCAGTGCGATTGCCTTCCAGGCCGTCGTCAGCAGTATGATGGCCTTCCAGGCCGTCGTCAGCATCAAGCACCGCTCCGCCGGCGATCCATTGCCGCACCAGCCAGTGGTAACGGCTGTTCGGCTTGATCAACTGGCCGCCGGTATGGGGGACCGCCGCGATCGCCTTGCGCAACATGAGGCTGTCGTCGGGCCACGCAAGGTTGACGCGCCGCGCCGCCATGTCGTCGCTCAGCGCGCGGACATCAAAAAGCGGATCGTAGCCGCGCAGCGACAGTTTGAATCCCTGTTTGCCTCCCGCCGATCCATGACACGTTCCTCCGTTGCAACCGAGCCGCGTCAGTACTGGATTGACGTCGCGGCGAAAGTCGGGAACGAACGGGGCGTCCGGCAAATAGATGGTGACGGGGATGGTTGTCACCTGATTTCCTGCGCGAACGACCAGTTCCGTCTTTCCGCCGGAAACAGGCTGAACCAGCGACCCGTCGACGCGGAGCATCGATGCGTCGCATTCAATGAGTGCCTGATCCGTGACATCGAGTGTCAACCCATCGCCGAGCGTGGCCGTGATGACAAGTTGCGCATAATCGGCGGGACCGGTGAAATGAATGATCGTCGGCAACACGGTCAGACCGCGAACGTCGGGCGGCCCGTCCGGTGCGGCCTCGCGGGGCACCGCCGCGTTGCTGTTTGAAGGTTGCTCTGGCATGGAAAAGTACCAGTTCGGCGAATGGCCTGGACCAACGGCTTCTTGCTTTGGGGTGAGGGGGTCCGGCGGGAGAGCGGCAACGGCTTCGGCGGTGACCGGATTTCGCTCAGCGACAATCTTGCCCGTTTCAGTTTCCACGATTCGAACCGCGCCATCCGTGCCGCCACACGCGAGGTGTTCTCCGTCCGGTGCAAAGGCGACACTGTAAATCCCGCTGTCGTCGATCGGCGTTGAGGAAATCCGGCGGACGTCGGCGGTATTGTATGCGTTGACCTGTTTCCGTTCCTCGTCAGTCCACGATTCCGGCAATTTCGCGAGGATCGCTTTCAGTTCCTCGGAAACTGTCGGGTCGAATTCGTAAGAGAAAACCTCGACCACGCCGTGGCCGTCGAGACTGCTGGCGACGGCGATTCGTTTCCCGTCGCGCGAGACCACCACGGACTGAATGCGACCGGGGAGTGCTGGAAAGAGCCGCACGAGATTCGCGTCGTCGCCGATGACTCGTTTGGTGATCCGGTCCATGCGGTAGACCCTTGTCACGCCATCGGCACCGCCGATCACGATTTCATCGCGCACGGGGTGGCGCGCGACGCTTGCGATGCCTCCCTTGAGAACGCCGGGGGTGATCGACGTGAGGTTGTCGATGAATCGCCCGGTGGCGATTTCGGTCAGCTTGCAACTCATGTCGCGTCCGACGGAAACGAGCCGGGAACCATCGACTGAAAAAACCGTGTCGCGAACCCAGTCCTCATGGGCACCCTGAAAGAGGACTTGCTCGCCCGTGGTCGAGTCGATCGCGCGAACTGAATTGTCCTTGCAGCCAAACGAGACGAGGCGGCCGTCGGGCGACCAGTCAAGACCCGTGACCGTGTCGTGCGAAACAATTTTTGAAAGCTCCAGTTCGCGCGACGCCACGTTCCAGACTTGCACTTCGCCAAATTCGGCGGGGTTGCCGCCTCCGACCGCCAGCCGCGATCCGTCGGGCGAGAACCGAATCGACTCGATGCGGGCAGACATGCCGATCAGGCGATTCGGTGATTCGTGCGAGTCCGCGCTCTCCGGGGATTCAGGTGAGGTGTCCGGGAGCGCGGCGAGGAGAATGACTTCGTGGAAACCGCTGACGGCCAGCCATTGTCCATCAGGAGAAAAATCAAGCGACGTAACGTAGGGTTGCCGTGAGTAACGGGGCGGATTGGCCAGCGAGTAGTTGACTCGATCGAGTGTCTCGTCGTTAATCGCGCCCCCGGCAATCCAGCGACGGACCAGTTCAATATTTTCGTCAGCGAGCGGTGAAGCGTCGGGTGGCATCGCGGCGTCACCGTCAACCGGCGTGATCATTTCAATCAGATAGCTGGATTCGGGTTCGCCCGGTTCGATGGCGGCCTGTCCGGAATCGCCACCGGCGACAAACGAGCGAAAGTCCGTCATGACGTAACCTCCGCTCGTCTTTGCGCCTTGATGGCAGCCAAAGCAGGCGGCGGCAAGCAGTGGCCTCACGTCGCGGGAGTAACTGACCGGCGGCGGATCATCCCCACGGACGGCATTGGGCCGGCCGGCAAGCATGATCGCTGCGATAACGGCAACGACAATCGGGAAACGACGGAACATGGTTCGCGGTTCCTCTCAGGCGGATTTCCAGGTTTTTTTTGTCGAAAGCCTGAAATGAAATGGGCAACCGCCAGTCGGGCAAGGATGACCGGGGTCCCGTAATGATGACCCAACGACCGGAAAAAGGCAAGGAAGCGGACGGGGGGAAATTAAGTCCTCGCAAGTATTTTAATTAGCTGGACATGGCCATTACCGGCGTATTGGTGCAATAAGCCGTATACAAGCCCGAAACGCAAGAGCGCAAGCGAGCAACCCTGATCTAGCGCGACCCGCGGGAGGAGCGGAAAAAATGAATGCCATGCCTGGTGAAACATTGATGGTCGGCTGGATCGCTTTTGCGTTGCTCCAGGGCACGCTGGTTCTGACGTGTACCTGGATCTTCTGGCGTGTCGCCAAACGGCATTCGGCAGCCGCGCGCCACCTGGTCGATTGCGGCGGACGTCCAGCCGGCATTCGCCGTCCTTGCGTGGTCAGCCGACCAGTCGCTGGGTGGCCTGGCATGGGTTTCGGCTGAGGACTTGCCCGTCGATGTCGCTCTGGTTCCGACCGCGACAATTACCGGCCGCTTGCTCGATGAACAGGGCCAGCCGCTGGCGGGCAAGGAGTTGGTCCAATTCCACGAATCATCACCGCCTACCAGCGATCCATTTCACCGGGTAGATCAGCAGCCGCAAACTGTTCACTCGCTGGCGCATCGGGCTTGTATGTAGCTGCCGTCGCCAGACGGCGGACCACAAAAAAACCACGCTCTGGCGAGCGTGGCTACGACTGAAATACCGAAGCAAACTGTTCACTCGCTGGCGCATCGGGCTTGTATGTAGCTGCCGTCGGCCAAGAGGAGGGTCCTATTCAATCGCTTCCGAGTCTCGGAGAGACTTGGCTACGTGAGGCTCGCCAAAAGGGGTAGAATGGAAAGGGAAGGGCAGAGGAGACCCAAGCGTGGCGGAAAAAGCCAGTCTATTTTCAATTACCTGCGATACCTGTACCGCCAGACTGACGGTGCGCGACGAGTCGGCGATCGGTCAGGTGCTTGCCTGCCCGAAATGCGGCAGCATGGTGTTGGTCGAAGCGCCTGACGGGTGGGTTGCGACCGACGGCGAACCAGTACCGCCGCGGCCCCGCGCGCCGCGCGATGCCAATGACTCGCAGGCGACGTTGAGCAGCGAGTTTTCCGGTTTGTCCTCAATCAGTCAGTCCGTTGCACGCGCGCCGCGCCGAAAATCCATTTCGGCCGGTGCATCGTCGATAACTCCCGCCGCGGCCCGGCCCGTGTTGCCCGACGCATCGTGGGAATCGGCGGCGGCGCGGCGGCGGAGCCGGACGCTGGGATTCATCGTTGCGTTGTCACTTTTGTGCCTGGTCGCCGTGGTGGCGGTGATCTGGCTCCTGTCGGCAATGACGGGCGGCGGCGATCTTCAATTGGCCGGACAACCCGCCGATGCACGTGTGAACGAAGGCGGCGACGACGCTAAAAAACAAACGCCTCCCGGTGACGGTCGCGAATCCCCGGTTAAGGATTCCGATTCGGGTCCGCCAGGTGACTCGAAAACCGGCGATCCGGCAACTGGTGATGGATCGGAAATGAAGCAACCGCATCCAGAAAACGCGGTTCCTGACGCCTCCGATCCCGATACAACTTCGCCTTCCGACATTGAACCGTCCGTGAATGACGCGCCGCCATCGGACGCGGGCGAGGACGATCCGCTCGCCGAAGTGGACCCCGCCGGCGATGGGGCTTCGGACGTGGACGAATCGCTTTCCATTGACGGCGACGCGACGCGAACGACGCTGATGGACGAGATCGGTGCCCTTGAACAATTGTTGTCCGATCCAGGCGTTGATTTGGACCCGGGCGGGTCGCGTGCCCCGTTGATGGGCCTTGGAAAGGTCTTTATTCCGCGCCCGCGACCGCTGGAAATTGATCTGGATCGGCAACTCAATGAAACGTTTCCGGGCATTAGTTATCAGGACAAGCGGCTGGTGGAATTCCTGGGCAGTCTCAACGCGCTGACCCGGATTCCGATCCAGCTCGACAGTCACTCGGTTATCCATGGCAAACTCGATCCTGGAGCGATCGTGAGTTTCAAGGGGACCGATCAATCGGTTCTGGAAATGATCGAGGCAGTGGGCAAGGACCTGAACCTGGCGGCCTCGGTCGTTCCCGAATCGCCAGTGATCGTCATCCGTGACAAGGATCGGGACATTGTCGCGACGCGGGAATTTGAATTGAATCCATCGCTCGCAGGCGACGCGGAACAAACGGCGGAACTGATCGGCGTCATCCAGCGCGTTACCGGCCCGAACCTGTGGAATGCTTTCGGCGGAACGGCGCGGATGACGATCGCCGACGGCAAAGTGACGCTTGAATCGGACGGACGATTGGCGGACGAAGTGCGTCTCGCGCTCGAAAAGCTCGGTGCCGCGGCGCGCGTCGTGGCGGATCCGGCTGACGAAACGGCGCTGGAGTCCCTGAGGAGTCTTCGCGCGCTAAACAGCGAATTGCTCGATACTCCGTCAACCTTTGACGTCGATCAGCGTGAACCGATTCAACAGGTCCTCAACGAACTGGCGCGGAAGGACGCGCTGACCGTCCTCGTTGACTGGCAATCGGTCATGCCGCTCGGCTGGAATCCGTCGATCGAGATGCCGTGGCCGGGAAGGGATCAAACTGTCGGCGAGGCGCTTGGGGACGTCGCCGGTTCGATGGGGTTGGGCTGTCGCTACCTGGGTGACGGCATTGTCGAGTTGACTACGAGGGAGGTGCAGTGGACCGATTCGAGAATTGCCGTCTATCCCTGCCAGGGCGTCTTGAAGAAGCGAACCATCGAACAGGTGCTGGGGGTGCTGCAAGCCCAGTTGGCGGGTGACTTGCCGGAAGACAACTGGTCGCGCGTCGATTTCGTCCCGCGTTTTAACTGTCTGCTGGCGCGGCTGCCTGACCCGCTGCACCTGCGTGTCGAGCTGATCCTCGAAGAGCTTGCGCGATGAAGTGGTGGGACCACACCGAACTGGCTATCCGCAGATTGCGCCGATCTCGCAGATTGAAGAAAATGAAATTGCAAACTGAAATCGTTTAACCGCGCCCTGGAGGAGACTGAGCACACCGAACAGGCTATCCGCAGATTGCGCCGATCTCGCAGATTGTAGAAATGAAATTGCAAACTGAAATCGTTTAACCGCGCCCTGGAGGAGACTGAGCACACCGAACTGGCTATCCGCAGATTGCGCCGATCTCGCAGATTGAAGAAAATGAAATTGCAAACTGAAATCGTTTAACCGCGCCCTGGAGGAGAGTGGCGCGGTGGTCGTTGCAACCAGTTGGTCGCTGACCACAAGGCTCCGCAAGCAAGCGGGGCATCTTGAGAAAAATCACCCGTTGCCGATAGAATAGTCGTTCAGAGCATAGCCGAAATCACAAACCCAGGGAGTCCGATCATTCCTGAAACATCATCCGCCGCCGTTTCCGTCAAGCTTCCCGATGGCAGTATTCGCCAGTATGACGGCCCGCTGACGCTCCGCGACGTGGCGCAAAGTATCGGACCGCGACTGGCGAGGGACGCGATGTGGGGCGAAGTCGATGGACAACCGGTGGACCTCGATCACCTGATCGACGGCCAGCAAGTCGAAATTCGCATTGTCACGCGAACCGACCCGGCGGCGCTGGCGACGATGCGGCATTCGTGCGCACACGTGATGGCGCGGGCCGTCATGCGATTGAAACCGGACGTCCAGCTCGCGTTTGGCCCGACGATCGAAGGGGGTTTTTACTACGACATCGAGTCTCCGGAGCCGGTTCGCGAGGAAGAATTCCCCGTGATCGAGGCGGAAATGCGGCGGATCATTGAACTCGACGAGCCGTTCGAACGGATCGAGCGTTCGCGTGACGAGTCCATTGCCATTTGCCGCGATCTGCGCCAGCCGCTCAAGGTCGAGCACATCGAAGAGGGCCTGGCCGAGCACGAAACGCTTTCTTTTTATCGGCAAGGTGAATTCATTGACCTTTGCCGCGGACCACACGTGCCGCGACCGGGTGTGATCGGTGCTTACCGATTACTATCGATCGCCGGTGCCTACTGGAAGGGAGACGAGACCCGCCAGCAACTGCAACGACTCTATGCCACCGCGTTTTTTGACCAGCAGTCGCTTGACGAACATCTGGAACGGATCGAGGAAGCGAAAAAACGCGACCATCGGGTGCTCAATCGCCGGCTCGCTTTCTTTCACATCGACGACGACGTCGGTCAGGGACTGATTCTGTGGACACCGCGCGGCGCGTTCATTCGCCAGCAATTGCAGGACTTTATCTCGGGCCATCTTGCGCGGCAGGGATATCGCCAGGTCTTCACGCCCCACATTGGCAAGCTGGACCTGTACCGGACCTCGGGGCACTTTCCCTACTATCAGGAGAGCCAGTACCCGCCGATCATTCTCCGCGATCAGTTGAACCTTCTTGCCGCGGAAGGATGCGATTGCGGCGAGCTGGCCAATCGACTGGGTGCCGGTGAAGTCGACGGATATTTGCTGCGGCCCATGAATTGCCCGCATCACATCAAGATGTATGCGTCACAACCGCGCAGCTATCGCGACCTGCCCGTTCGGCTGTCGGAGTTCGGAACGGTCTATCGCTGGGAACAGTCGGGCGAGATCGGCGGGATGACCCGCGTTCGCGGCTTTACCCAGGACGACGCACATCTGTTTGTCACCGAGGAGCAGGTACCCGCTGAACTGGCCGGCTGTCTCGAGCTGGTGCGCATCGTGCTTGGGACGGTTGGGCTGGACGACTATCGCGTTCGAATCGGGTTGCGCGACGCGGCGTCGGACAAATACGTGGGCGAGGCGGAGAACTGGGACCGCGCCGAGGCGGCCTGTCGCGCGGCGGCCGCCCTGCTTGGCAAACCGTTTACGGAAGAACCGGGCGAAGCGGCCTTCTACGGGCCCAAAATCGATTTTGTTGTCCGCGACTGCATTGGACGCGAATGGCAACTGGGAACCGTCCAGGTCGATTACAACCTGCCCCGGCGATTTGAACTGGAGTACATCGGTCCCGATAACCAGCCCCACCGGCCCGTCATGATCCATCGCGCCCCGTTCGGTTCGATGGAGCGGTTTATCGGTGTCCTCATCGAGCACTTTGCCGGTGCGTTTCCGCTGTGGCTGTGCGACGAACAGGCGCGAGTGCTGACAGTCAGCGACAAGAGCGAAGCCTATGGCCGCGAGGTTGAATCGCGCTTTCGCGAGGCGGGCCTTCGCGCGACCGGCGACTACCGCAGCGAGAAACTGGGGGCAAAAGTTCGCGACGCGCAGCTTGAAATGGTCCCCTCGATGCTCGTCGTGGGGCCGCGCGACGCGGAAAATGGTACCGTTTCCGTTCGCGACCGAATCGACGGCGACCTCGGCGCGATGCCGCTTGACGAGGCGATCCGGCGATTCGGGGAAGAAGTTGCCAATCGAACGATTCGCCAGACGCACACCAATCAGGTTTCCCCAAGCGACGGGCAGGCAAGTCACGAGAGGGTCGGTCGCGAATACTGATTCGACAGGTTCGATGGCCGGGCAAAACATGCGTGTCGTATTGAGGTTTTACTTGGCGAGCGTTGCCGCCGCGCTGGCGGCGGATGCGGCGTGCGCGCAATCAACGATCGTCCTGCGCGACTTGACACTTGTCGAATACGTCGATATCACCGCGATGAATGTCGCGGGTCTGGCGGCCGCCGATGGACGGCATTTTTCCTGGGACGAGATTCTCCGCGGCGATGTGCCGGGCGAGCGACAGGCGGAATTCGACACGTGGCTGCGCGACGTTGGGGAGCCGCTTTTTCGAATTCGTCAGCGACTCGCCACCGGCGACGACGCAACCTTGCAACCATGGGCCGATCGGCTGGCGATGGTCGCCGAACCGCTGGAACCAAACGGGGAAACGCTCTACCTGGCTCGCTGTGCGCAGATGAGGCACTTGCTGAACGCCGGCAAGCGTGAATCGGCGGTGCTTCCGTTACTCGGGATACTTGCGTTGCGCCAGCGGAATCCCGCAATGTCGCCGCTTGACGAAAAAACGGGCCTTCAATTCACCGAATCGGGAATCTGTGAGGAGTTGCTGCCAGTCTGGTTCGACGCCGTTGCCGCCGCGGAAACTTGCAAACAACTTCCCGCCTCGACGCCAGGGGAGTGCGCGGCGGCCATCGTTTACCGGACGACGCTTGCGATTGCGGCGGGGAAACCCTGGACGGCGGCCGACGTGGAAACGGTGGATGACGATTGGCGAACTGTCTATTCCGCCCAATCGGCATTGTTTGCCAACAACCCGGGGCAAGTCGCGGTGGAATTGAATCCCGCCTGGCACGAAGGTGACGCCGATCGGCACGCGATTGTCTTATACTACAGCGGGCTGGCCGGGAAAGAATTGGCTCTGGCGAACACGGATTCGGACGGCGATCGGTCGTGGATGCTGACGCTGCTGGAAATTCCCGCGCGTTACGAGGACCGCTTTGAGGAACTGGCCGCCGCCGCGATCTTCGCCGTCGTCGAAGCTCCGGAGAGTGGCGGGGAGGCCGGGTTCGAGGCGCTTCGGGACGAACTGGGCACGCGTTATCGCCACACCTTTTTTGGACGACAATTTCGCAAGTGAAACCGTTTTGATGAAATCGCGTCTTCTACGCGTGGGACTCTTCATCGCGAGCTGCGCGCTGTGCGCCGCGTCATGGACGACGGTTGTCTCGGCCCAGCCGCCGGGAATCGCCGACGAGCCCGAACAGGTGTCGGTCGTCAAGATGTTGTTCGAGGGAGGGACCTTCGGACTCGTGATCGTCGCGATCATCCTCGCCCTCTCGATGTTGAGTATGTGGTTCATCATCGTTCACGCCCTCACAATCACGCGAAACCGGCTCATGCCGGAAGGCGTCCTGGCGGACCTTGAGCAGATGCTGGCGGAAGGCGAAATCAACTCCGCCATCGTTTATTGTCACGAACCGGAAAACTGGTCCATGTCCACCGAGTTGATCGGTGCCGGTCTCCAGCGTTATCAGGGAAGCGAATTCGGTTTCGCCGAATATCGAACCGCCATTGAGGAAGCGGGCGAGGACCAGGTCGGACGGCTCTATCGCAAGACCGAAGTGCTGAACGTGATCGGTGCCATCGCGCCGATGCTCGGATTGACCGGAACGGTCGTCGGCATGATCGAGGCCTTCGCGACGATCGCCAGCCGCGAGGGAATGGCCAACCCTGGTGAACTGGCGGGCGGTATCGCCCAGGCGCTCGTGACGACCTTGCTCGGCCTGGTGGTAGCGATTCCAACAATGGTCGCGCTGAGCTTCTTTCGCACCAAGATCGATTCGCTCGTCGCCGAGGCGGGAAAGCGGATCGAACGGATCATGAGTCCGCTGGGTCGAAAAAAGTAATTGCGCATGAGGAGTGGCCGCGAATGAGACTGGCTCGACCCCACCGATCGACGCGACTGGGAATCAACATGACTCCCATGATCGACATCGTTTTTCTCCTGATTATTTTTTTCATGATCGTATCGCAAATCTCGCACACGGCCGACCATCCGGTTGATTTGCCGGCCGTCGGGCCCGGCGGCGCGCCGCTGGAGTCGGTCAATATTACCATCAACATCGACCGCGACGGCCAACTGATTGTGGCCGACCGCGTCAGGTCGCCGCGCGAACTGATTCAGGCTGTGCGAAATGAACTCGAGCGAGTGAACCATCAGACCGACCGGTTAAGGGTCCTCGTCCGTTGCGATCGGGCCTGTCCGGGGCGATTCGTCAACGACCTTGTCGGTGAACTGGAGGCGATTGGAATACGAAGTCTTCGCGTGTCGGTCATCGAGGCGAATGAACGATGACCGCGTCCCAAGTGGCTGCGGCTGGCAGCCGCAGCCACGTTCGTTCGCGAAATCACCTTCGCTTGGGAATTTAGTTTCACAAAACCGATTAATGAACATCAACATCATCTGTTTGCCCTGACGCTGCGGCTGGAAGCCGCAGTCACGTTGGAACTGCTGGTCCACGGCGACTCGGCAACCACGAAACGCAGCAGGCGGTGCCGCGCCGACGTGACGCCGATCCGTCGCGTCCGCCGAACCGGATTCGCCAACGGTTGGTGGCTGTCAAAGTCGTCGATCCACAATGGAGGGCCATGGACAAGGAACGTTCCGTCATGATCGCGCGTGATCCCCAGCGCCTCGCACAGTCGCGCGGGGCCGCGACACAAGTCGCGCAAGCGAACGTTGCCGCGGCGGATGAGCATTGCCGCGATTCCATCAAGTGGTTGCAGGGCGCGAATGAGGACAGCGGTCCCTTCGCCCGACGCACCGCAGACCACGTTGAAGCAGACACGCGAGTGAATCGGATAAACATAGGCCGAACCGGCCGGCCCAAACATGGCGGCGTTTCCCGGAGTCCGCCCCCGCGCGGCGTGGGAAGCGGAATCACCCTTCGGCAAGTACGCTTCGGTTTCCACGATCCGGCCTGATGTCAGTCGACCATCGAGGAGCGTCGCAAGTCGTTTCCCGATCAGTTGTTGCGCCAGTTCGTCGGCGGGCTTGACAAACCACGCGGAAGGCAACGCGAATTCCACAAGTTCAAAGGGGCGAAATGGCAAATGAGGTCCTCGACAGGACGACAAGGTGTTTGCAGCGACCCATGCGGTCCAAGTGTCATGGAGTGGGCAGGGTCATGGCAAAAGATCAACGACCGGCACGCTGGCAAGCGTTTGGGAATCGATGAGCAAGGGGACGAGCTGACCGGGGGTGAAAATCTGTTCGACGTGGTATTCCGCGGCGATAATTGCCCCCGTTGGTTCAGAATAGACCTCGACTTTGGAATCCAGCAGGTTGACGATCCAGTACTGTTTGATCCCCGCCGCCGCGTACACCTGCCGCTTGCGTCGGTGCTTTTGAAGGGATGAGTCGGCAACTTCAACAACCAGACCAATCTCTCCGGAACCCGGATGCCTCTGTGAGAAATCACGCGCCGCGCCCCGGACCACGACAACGTCCGGTTCCGGCTCGCTGTCCGCGGTTGTAATCGCTGACTGAATACGAATCCTCCAACCTGGCGGAAGCCTGCTCCTCAACGCTTCGCCGGTCAAATCAACGGAACTGTCCTGTTTCGGGTTGTGGTTCACCTTCCGAACAATCCACCCCTGGAGCAATTCAACCCGGTCATCCCCGGTCAACACACCCGCCCTGCCCATTGCGTGATATTCTTCCACGGTAAACGGGCGCAACGGAAAAAACGCGGGGATTTGCCCTGTAATGTCCAGTGAAAGTGACATGTTACGGTCTACGGTGTACCTCGAACAAGCAGTTTATCCGGTCAATTTCCGTTTCCATTTGCAAGCCCAACGGGCAAGCTGGTGTCGAACCTGCGAGAATTATAACGGAAGTCAGCGCCTGTCGCTCTCCCGCTGACCAATTGATTGAAGGCAAGCTAGAATCCCGGTTTGGGTGATTTCAACAGGTCCGCATCGCCACGCATGAACATTCGCTTGCTCTCCAGATTGCTGGGGATTCTTTCGGTGCTGATCGGCGGGTTCATGGTCTTCAGCCTCCCGTGGTCGATGCCCGGACTCGGTCATCGCAGCGGTCCCTGGGAAGCGAGCGGGTTTGAACGGGATGGTTTCCAGGCGCTGGTGTCCAGCATCATCGTCTGTCTGGCGGTCGGCGGGTTGCTCTTTTGGCTGGGTCGCAGCGCGTCCGGCAAGCTTTATCGCAAGGAGGCAATGGCGGTTGTCGGCCTTTCGTGGGTTCTCGCCACGGTCCTCGGCGCGCTGCCGTTTTACATGAGCGGGACGGGGCGCGGCCCCGCCGTTAAAATTTCGAGCCGCGAACTTCGCCCGCTCATTGCCAACGGGACCTGGCAATGGATTTCCACCTGGCATCAAGGCCCGGCCCTCGACGACGACGAGTATGCGGTACTCGCCGCGATCGCGGGGTCCTCGGCGAACAGCCGCGGACTGCCGGCTGACCAGCTCGTGGGCACTTCGCAAATCGACGACGCCGAGGAGGTCTTCGCGCGACTCAAGCGGGACCCGGCGTGGGAAGACGTTCTCTTGTTGCCTGGCGAAGGGAGCGCGCCGTCGGACCGCGCGTCAAACTACCGAATTCGCTGGGTGCATATGACGGTCTGCGACGCGCTTTTCGAATCGCAATCGGGCTTCAGTACGACGGGGGCCTCCGTGATTTCCGATCTGGAGGACCCTGATGAAGTGCCGCTTTGCATACTCTTTTGGCGGAGCAGCACTCATTTCCTTGGCGGGCTGGGGATTATTGTTTTGTTTGTCGTGTTGCTCGGCCAGGGGTCGGCGGGCAAGACGCTGATGCGCACCGAAGTTCCCGGTCCGTCGGCGGAAGGCCCCGCCGCGCGGATGCAACATTCGGCATGGGCCTTCGCGGCCATTTACGTGGCGCTCAACGCGATGCTGACCTTGATCCTCGTGATCCAGGGGATGAGTCTGTTTGACGCGCTGTGCCACGCTTTCGGTACGATGGCGACGGGTGGTTTCTCCACCTGGAATACCAGCCTCGGGCATTTCAACAGTCCGGCGATTCAGTACACGGTCATTGTTTTCATGATCCTCGCCGGAACGAATTTCACGCTTTTGTACTGGCTCGTGCTTCGCCAGCCCGGCCGCCTGCTCGCTGACGTCGAGTGGAGAACGTATATGATCCTGATTGGCGTGGTGACCCTGGTGATCCTCGCGGCGGCGATCCCTCGAGGGGACGAAGGCTTTTTTTCATCGCTCGAATTCCGGTTCCGCACCAGTCTCTTTCAGGTTGTATCCGTCATGACGACGACCGGATACGCGACCAGCAATTTCGATTCATGGAGTCATATCGGGCGGCTCGTGCTGTTGATGTTGATGTTCGTGGGTGGTTGCGCGGGAAGTACCGGCGGCGGGCTGAAGGTAATCCGCCACGTTCTGATGGCGAGGATTCTGTGGATCGGCGTGGAAAAGGTCTTTCATCCGCGGGTCGTCCGTCCCCTTCGCCTCGGTGGAACCACGGAAACAAGCGAACAGGAACTGAAGTACAACGTCCTCGTTTACCTGGCGGTGATCGTGGCGCTGTTCGTGTTCGGATGGCTGGTCGTCGTCGCCGTCGAGCCAGACTGGACGTGGGGCAACAATTCGTCGAACAAGCTGATCGACTCGGCGAGCGCAGTGGCTGCGACGTTAAACAATATCGGTCCCGGGCTGGGGATCGTTGGCCCTGTGAGAAACTACAGCGAGTTTTCCGGGGTCACGAAAATGCTTTTTGTGTGGCTGATGATGCTTGGACGGCTGGAAATCTGGCCCATCATCGTTCTCTTCGCACCGAGATTCTGGAAAGACCAATAACCTTTCACTTGAACCCCCCAACAAAAAACCGCCGGGGTTTAGCCGGCGGTGTGTCGCGTCGTATGATTGCCGCGAGGAACGTTCCCTGCGCAAGGGCGTCTTAGCGCCAGCGATTGAACAGTCCACGGCCGAACAGTCCTCGGCGCTCCGGCTCGCAACAAGCGGTTTGAACAGGAACATAAGTCGGGCAGCAGGCGTTTCCGTACCCTGTGGCAGGCGCGACATAACCCGGCGATACACTGGTGTAGCCCGGTGCGTAACTGGTATAGCCCGGTGCATAACTGGTGTACCCCTGCGCATAGCCGTTGGCGGGCGCGTAACCAGTGTAGAATCCAGGAGAATACCCGTTGTAATAAGCTCCGCCGGTCCCCACCTGATTGGTGTAAACGCCGTAAGGGCCATTAATCAGGCCCGAAGTCGGAGTGGCGTCGAAAACGCCTCCGCCGTCAAACACTCCCCCGCCATCAATAAAGCCGGGCCCCTGGGCGCTGGCAGTTTGAAGCGAAGCAAACAGCGCAAACGCCATTGCGGTTCCCGTGGTGAGAATGGACTTGAACATTCACGAATTCCTTTCAAATCGAGTTTGGTTCATTTGCTCCCGACACAACTGATTTTCCATCAGCCTGTAGTCGCGGCGAGCGGGGTTGCACACGACGAGTGACCGTCACTCTTTTTCGTGAACGTGAACCGTAATCCCCTGTTCAACTTGCCTGCCGGTTTCGGGCTTGCCGATCAGCGTAATGTTTGTTTCGCCGGGTATGGCGGCGGCCACGGCGGTCAGCGTCAACTCCGCTTCCACCTGATCGCCCCTAAAGGTTATCTCCTTTGGAGACACCGTGATTTTGTCAGCCGGTGCCATCACAGTGACCTTGACGGTCTGTTTGAATTCAGAACCTCGTTCGATGCCCACCTTGATCGCCTGACTGCCACCTGCGTCAACTTCAACTTCGCCCGAGGGAACGGTCAGGCGGAACGTATTGTCGGCGTTCGTGACCATGTCATCGTCGCCGGGGGTAGTTGGCGAGCGGCCTTGGGTACCTGGTCCGCCAGGTTCCGTTTCGACATCGCACCCGGCAAAAATCAATATTCCGAGGGTCATGACGGCGATACACAGGAATTTGGTGAACATGAAAAAACTCCGTGGAGTGAATGGGGAGACTGGATTCGTACCGATTTCGTACCGATCGAAAAAATTGGCCGCTTCAAAGGATGGCTCCGAGCAGATTTCGTCTATTCGATTCATCAGGATTTGTGCAAACATCGCGCCAAACTGGCATTGTTGGGCATTTTTTCGGGTAAATCGACGATGGTC
>JBGTFW010000219.1:0-37935 GCA_041747075.1 Pirellulaceae bacterium | reverse complement strand
CAGGAAATTATTGGCGGTGTGGAGGGCAAGGCCCCATTCCAGAATTTGTCTCAATGCATCGCGTTTTCCGAAACTAATCCAAAGCTCCGCCAGGCCGGAGCACTCCAAATTTGCAAAACCGGAAGTAAGCTTCCAGCTTGCGATTATCGCGGGGTCAGCATTCATGGCAAGCAAGGATGCTTGCCCCACGACCGCGCGACGTTCATGGCTACCACTCAAGACTTGTCACGTATCCCTGACGGATCAACTCTTCACCCGCTTCGTCGTTGATCCATCGTCGCGCCGTGTCGTGCATGTAATTGGTCCAGTCGCCAACTTGTCCCTTGCGATTGAATTCATTCGGGCGTTCCTCGTCGAGCGCCGGCTGAAGTGATCGGGGAACGGGTGCCGACTTGCCGCAATCGACGCCAAGAAACTCGTACATGCGTCGTCGCCCTGCTTCGACGTCGGCGTGAAAGTCCTCGTAGCGTACCGTCAGCACTTTCAGTGCCGGATGACGGGCAATCGTTTGCCGGTCGGATTCAAGGTGTTGGCACCACCACGACATCGACTCACGGACGACGTACTCATTGGCGAGCAGTTCCTCCGGGTGATCGCGAAAATGCCATGGATCGGCGCGGAATTTCCGCAATGTCTCGCGCATTTCGGGAAATCGCTCGAAGACCCGGGAGACTTCCGGAGAATTGTACAGGTGAAAGATTCGACTGATGAGCACATCGCGTCCGTCGCGGATGATTGTGATCTGATCGGCGTCCCGGATCGCCAGCGGCGAGAGCGTGTGCGGCGTCCGTTCGCCGATCACGGTGGCCAGCGGGTCGGCAAGGTCCGAGAGAATCTGTCGAATCATTGCCTGCAGGTTGCCGCGAACGACGTGCCTCACGCGGCGGTCGGCCATGACGGGAAGCTGTCGCAAGTCGCGCTGCACCGTCTGAAAAAGCGATTGAAGGTGCAGTTCTCCCACACATGAGATTTCCGGGTGCAGATTGAGCAGGTTTCCCACCCAGTTCGTCCCGGACTTCATAAAGCCGCGAAAGCAGAAGAAACGTTTTTCCAGAGAGATCATCGGGCGACGAACGAACAGGTTGACGAGGAAAGTGGGCGTGAATAGCGTGGACTGGAATGCTATATTAAAGGGGGCGGCTTCCAAAAGGGCTTTTCCCTGGAATGCGATGCCCGCGGGTGCGGGAAGCGTAATGCGCGGTTGGACTGACAACGTGGTGGAGAATCATCGCTCCGCCGACGAAGACCGATTTGGAGACGATCGCGAATCCGGATACAATCGCGGTGACGGTGGGAAGGGTCGGCGCGACCTCCTGCAGGGCCTTCGCAATGCACCGTTTGCCTGACTGGATGTGCTTATGAACCCTCACTCAACGATCGAAAATATCAAGACGGTCAACAGCGTTATCCGGACGATGCTGGTGCTGGCGTTTATTGGGATCGTCGGCTGGCTCGGCTGGCTCGGCTACGACCGGTACGTCAAGCCTGGCCTGGAGGCCGAGCGGATTCGCGAGGAGATGGCGGCCTTGCAAGTCCGCTTCGAGGCACAGGGGAAGGAACTGGAAAAGGCGAAAATCGCCAACAAGCTGCTCAAGATTGATCACCGCAAGGCGGTCGTCGACGTGCTCGAGGAAGGCGTCGACGAAAGCGGAAATCCCTGGTTCGACGTCCGATTTGTTGAAGTCACGCCGGAGGGAGTCCCCATCTCGGAAGGGCGAAGGTTTCGTCTCAAGGGAAAAATACTCTACGTCGACGCCTGGGTAGTCAAGTTCGAGGACAAGTACATTGAGTCGTCCGACGCGCTGCGCGGCAGCTCGCTTTGCGTCTTCAAGGGCATCTGGGGCGACCTCGACGAACGCGATGAACATCATCCGCTCGACGATGTTGAGTCCGGCGTCGATACGGCTTATGGTCCGTTGAACTCGCGGAGCGAACTGGAAAAACAGATTTGGGATGACTTCTGGACGATTGCCAATAATCCCCAGCGGCGCGACGAAATGGGAATCCGCGCCAATCATGGCACGATCAACTATCTCAAGGTGGAACCGGGCATGACCTATGAACTCAACCTTCGCGCGTCGGACGGACTGACCATCAAGGTAACCCGGGACAAAAACACCTGAGCACCCCAACCGGATACTTTGAAAGAATCGCTGACGAATGGCGGCAACGGGCGGGCGAACTCGCGGACTGGACGCTGCTGCGGCTGGTCAACCGGACTGACGTGTGGGGACATTACCTGAAACAACGGCATCGCACGAACGTCACCGGTGAGCGGAACAACGCGGTGACGGCTCCCTTTCGCGATGAACGCGGCAAGGTATTTCTCGGCCATTCGTCACTTGAAAAGCACTATAAAACCCGCGACGGCGGCGGCGTACTCGGCATTCACAGCACCGCCTCCGATGGCTCGTCGCGGTGGCTCGGCATCGATATTGACTTGCACGACGAGGACAACCTCTCGGTCACGCCCGAAGGCAACTTCGTCGCCGCCCACGGCTGGTGGAAGGACCTCGTTGACAAGGGCTTCGACCCGCTTTTGATGGACTCCAACGGGCGCGGCGGCTATCACATCTGGGTGATCTTCGAGCACCCCATGAACTCGAAATCGGTGCGGCGGTTCGGAGGAAAACTCGTCTCCGATTACGAACGGCGCGGACTGGACCAGGCCCCGGAGCTGTTTCCAGGCACGCACCATCCCGGTCGTTACGGGAGCTGGTTGAGGCTGCCGGGCCTCCATCACACCCATGCGCACTACTCACGTCTCTGGAACGACGAGGAATGGGACGAGGAACACCGATGGCTTAGCGGCCACGACGCGATCGAGCGGCTGTTGCGCACGCGCCCCGCCTCGCTGGAATTGTGCGGTCAACACGGAATGGAACCCGTACGGAAGACCATTTGCCTCGATTTCGACGGCGTCATACATTCGTACCTCAGCGGCTGGCAGGGGGAGGCCGTGATCCCCGACCCGCCGATCCACAAGGTCGATGTGGCGATTCGCCAGTTGCGCAAGACATTTCGGGTCGTCGTTCATTCGGCGCGTTGCCGCACCGGAGAAGGTTGCCAGGCGATCGCCGAATGGCTGGCCCGGCATCAAATCGAGGTCGACGCGGTTTGCCAGCACAAACCGCCCGCGCACATTTACGTTGACGACCGCGCCGTTCGGTTCACCGGCGACTGGGACGCGACGATCGCGGAAATCCACGCATTTCGCAAGTGACCGCCTCACAAGCCTCGTCGGTTGAAACCAGCAGACGCTGCGCCGCGAGTTTTGTCGCATGGGACATCGTCGCCAAAATCTGCCGTTCATTGACCAGTCGATTGACGCACCGCGCGATTTCATTTCGCGCGCCGCGCTCGACAAGGTAGCCCGTTCGCCGATCTTCAATGAGCCGATCATGGATCGTTCGCCTCGCACCGATCGCCGGGACGCCGAACGACATCGCCGCCCGCAATCCACGATAATCGTCGTACCAGTCGGACGTCTGCACGTACACGTCGAGCGCGGCGACCAGTTCCAGCGCATCATCCCGGTTGCCGAGCAGGCGAAGGCGATCGCCCGTCTCAAGCTGCGTGGCGTATCGTCTCAGCCGCCAGGCTTGAGGCCCGTCGCCGATCCCCATCCAGTAGACGTCGTCACGGCTGCAACCGAGGAGGTCGGCAGCCCACATGAAATCCTTCATCCGCGACCGCGTCGTAAATCGCGCGGCCGTGCCCGCCAGCCAGCAGTCGCGGGGTATTCCAAGCCGTTTTCGAACGGTCGATCGCAGTTCGTCCGGATCATCGAGTGAATAGCGAAACCACGGAAGGACTCCGGTCGATCGGTCCCCCACCAGACCGATTTCCCGAATTCGGTGTTGCAAGGACTCGTGGCGCACGAGCGTTCCGCCCTGGCCGGGCCTGGCGGTCACAAGGCGACGCGCGGTGCCGCGCATCCGATGGCTGGCGACACTTTCCAGCACATGCCAAACCGGGCGCTTTGTCATTCGGGAGAGCACGGACGCGACAATTTCACCATATCGCCCCCAAACCTGAATCTCGTCGGGCTGGAAACGCCGCACTTCGTCGTTCACGCTACGCCAGGCCGTCGTGCAAAATCTTCGCGGCCACGGAATGACTTTCTCGCGGAAAAGTTCCGGGAAAGGCTGGTCCGGAAAGGGAGCGCCTGTCGCAAGAACCAGAAACAAGACGTCGACGCCGCGAGCCGTGAGCGACGCGGCAACCTGGCGTGCCTCGTGCCCGGCCGACAGCACCACCGGATCATCGGCGACAACCAGTATTCGTTTCATCCATCAAGTTCCTTCCTTGCCGTGCCCATTCGATCAGCACTCGCTCCAGCGAGCGCCTTCCCTCATCCTCGAATCGCACGATGCGACTCGACGAACGACCTGCCGCCGGATTGTCGGCGTGGCAGATGACGGGAACGCCCAGATCGTTCGCGACTTTCCAGTACCAGTCGGGAAGCGTCGTCGGTCCCGGCATGATAAACCCGTTGGCGGCCCGGAGTACATCGCGAATTTCGTCAAAGTTCCCGGGAAAGACCATGGCGTGGTCAATTTCCAGATCGAGCACGTGTTGAAAGACCCTGCGCCCCTGACGTCCCTCTCCGATCATCCACAGTCTGGCCGACGGGCAAGCCTCGAGCAGTCGTCGCCATGCGGTCGCCAGCCGAAATATTTTGCTGGAATCGACAAGCGGCGCGCTGCAGATTGCCAGCACCGCCCGCTCCGGCAACTCCAGTATCGGATGAGCGCACGCAAGACCCGCCCGAGCCTCGGCGCGATCCGGGGGCCGCCAATCCGCCAATCGCGAATCGAGCGAGCCTGAAATGTCGTTGTTTCCGGAGGTCTCGTGAAGCAGGTTCATGTGGCGAACGCGCGTTCCGTTGACCGGAATCATCCCGTAACCATTCGTGGGTTCGGCCGACAGATCGGTTTCGCAATTCACGACTGCCGGCAAGCCCGCTCGTACCAGGCACCGGGCGATCGAGTCGGAATCCACGTCCTCCGCGATGACGTAACCAAGGTCGAACGATGATCGGTGGCGCGACAGCCAGTGCGACAGTTCGTCGGCCCACCGCGGTCCGCGTCCGAGGCGGCGCAGCGGGTCAAGCAGTCGATCATCGCGTCGGGGCAGGCGAATGACGTTCACCGGGCCCATCCGGAATTTTTCAGGCCAGGTTTTCATCCAGCGCCGGGTGACGACGGTAACATGATGGCCGTTGCGTGCCAGGTCACGGGCCAGCGACGCCGCAAACAGCTCGCGCGGTCCGGCAAGCGGCCAAAAGCGGGGAGATGCCAGTAACATGCGAAGTGGTTTCATGGCGGCAAGGGGCGGCGATCATCCGCGCGGAGCGTCGGACAAATCACCGTCTTCCAGCGTCCCGATAAACGGCAAGTGCCGGTATTCGTCACAATAATCCAGCCCGTATCCAATCACAAACTCATCGGGTATCTCAAAGGTCACGAAATCGGGCCTGATGTCGACTTCCTGGCGTCCCGACTTGCGAAGAAGGACCGCCGAGCGGATCGAACGCGGGCCCAGTTCCTCGACCTTTCGCAGGACACTCGTAAGTGTATGGCCGGTATCGAAAATGTCATCAATGAGCAGCACGTCCCGGCCGAGAATGTCGGGCATCATGCTGGAATTGATAACGAGATCGCCGCGACGGGTCCCTTCGCGATAACTGCTGGTCTGGATCACGCCGACCCGGAGCGGCATGTCAAGGACCCGGATCAAATCGGCCAGCAACATAATGCTGCCGGTCATGATGCCGATGATTGTCAACGGTTGTTTGCCGTAGACGTCGACAATTTTCCCGGCAAGCCGCGAAACCCCCTCGTCAATTTGCTCTTCCGTCAAAAGGATTTTCACGACTTCCTCATGGCGAAGGTTCGGGGGAGCCGGATGTCTTGCCGCCGCCAATCATTGGCAAGTTCAAATTGTGCCGCCGCGCGCAACGAATCGCTTCGTCATATCCCGCGTCGGCGTGACGCATCACGCCGGTCGCCGGATCATTGAAGAGCACGCGCTCGATCCTCGCATCGGCCTCGCGCGTCCCGTCACAGCAAATCACGACGCCGGCATGTTGCGAGAAACCCATTCCGACACCCCCCCCGTGATGGAAACTCACCCACGTCGCGCCGCTGGCGGTGTTCAACAGGGCATTGAGCAACGGCCAGTCGCTGACGGCGACCGCTCCGTCGCGCAGCGATTCCGTGTCGCGATTGGGGCTGGCGACCGAACCGGAATCGAGAGGATCGCGGCCAATGACGACCGGCGCGGCGAGCTCACCGCGGCGGACCATTTCGTTAAAGGCCAGACCGAGCCGGTGTCGTTGTCCAAGTCCCACCCAGCAAATTCGCGCCGGCAGCCCCTGAAACGGAATGCGTTCCCGGGCCATGTCCAGCCATTTGTGCAAGTGCTGGTCGTCGGGAATCAGTTGTCGGACTTTCGCGTCGGTCTTGTAGATGTCGTTTGGGTCCCCGGAAAGTGCGGCCCAGCGAAACGGCCCAACTCCACGGCAAAACAACGGCCGGATATAGGCGGGGACGAAACCGGGAAAATCAAACGCATTCGTTACGCCTTCCTCCAGTGCGACTTGCCGAATGTTGTTCCCGTAATCGAATGTCGGAATGCCCGACTCATGAAATTCGAGCATGGCGCGAACATGCGTGGCGATCGATTGACGCGCCTCGCGAATCACACGATCCGGATCGGACTGGCGCAGCGATTCCGCTTCCTCCAGCGTCCATCCGGCGGGCAAGTACCCATTGAGCGGATCGTGGGCTGACGTCTGATCGGTGACGGCGTCGGGGCGAATTCCCCGCCGAAGTATTTCGGGGAGTACCTCGGCGGCGTTTCCCGCAAGACCGACGGAGACAGGCCGGTGATTCTCCCGCGATTCCTCAATGAGCGCCATCGCCTCGTCGAGCTGGTCGACCTGGTGGTCGAGATAGCGCGTTCGCAGCCGCTTGTCGATGCGCGATGCGTCGCATTCGATCGCGATCATCGAAGCACCCGCCATCGTCGCCGCGAGCGGCTGCGCGCCTCCCATTCCGCCAA
The DNA here is from genome assembly GCA_041747075.1 of Pirellulaceae bacterium. Classification (GTDB taxonomy): domain Bacteria; phylum Planctomycetota; class Planctomycetia; order Pirellulales; family Pirellulaceae; genus CAJQPP01. The sequence goes on along the minus strand of JBGTFW010000219.1, from coordinate 30,867 downwards.
GGCCCGCCGTGAGAATCCACTTGTCCGAAAGGTCTCCGCCAAAGTGCGTACGTCCAAGGGAAACAAACGTTTCGTAAGTCCCCTGAACGATCCCCTGGCTGCCGATGTAAATCCACGAGCCAGCCGTCATCTGGCCAAACATCATCAAGCCGGCGCGGTCCAGTTCGTTGAAATGTTCCCACGTCGCCCAGTGCGGGACGAGGTTGCTGTTGGCGATCAGGACGCGCGGAGCGTCGACGTGCGTGCGAAAGACGCCGACAGGCTTGCCCGACTGGATCAACAGGGTCTCGTCGGGTTCCAGCTCGCGAAGGCATTCGACGATCTTTTCGTAACACTCCCAGTTTCGCGCGGCGCGACCGATGCCCCCGTAGACGACCAGTTCGTCCGGTCGCTCGGCGACGTCCGGATCGAGGTTGTTCATGAGCATCCGCAAGGGCGCTTCGGCCAGCCACGACCGGCAGGAAATCTGGTTCCCGCGCGGTGAGGTAATCGCTTGCCGGGGCTTCGTCATCATTCGGAGATTGGTACTTTCGGTTCACCGGCGTCTGGAGGCGGTTCGCGTCAGTTGAGGCGATGAATTCAATGCTATCGTAAAACTCCCCGCCGGTTTGGCAAACCGTCTTGCACGCGAAAACCGGTCAGTCGTGAATTTCAGGAAAAAAATCTCGCGCCGCACGTTCAAGTTGGAGAGCGAACCTTTTGACTCGCGTCTTCGCCATTCCGGGAAGCGGCTCGATTCGCCATATCCTGCCTCGATCGCTTCATATACGATAGGGATGCCACCTCCAAACGTTGAAATGCGGAAACTGCGGGCTTTCGGGGAACCCGCGGGAGTTCCCGAACGACAAAATTCGCCCTTGTCCCCGTTCGCGACCTCAACCTAAAGTCCACACGTCTCCTGTTCGACCCGGAAAGGTACCGACGTGACATCCAGGCAACGCACCCCGGCGACGGTCGCCTTTCTGTTGGTGACGACGTTTCTCGTTCGAGGGGGCGAGGGACAGGGTCCGCTTTCCGAACCGCCATCGAGCGAAACGGGCGGGGTCGCGATCACGTTCGCCGATACACCGCGATCTGTCGTGCCGATGCTCGTTTCTCCCTCAGAGTGCAACGTGCTGGTGCTCTGTCCGGACGAACTTTTCGAATCACTCGGTCCGTGGATTGAATACCGGTATCGCCAGGGTTTTCGAATTCTCGTCCAGGCACCGGGGAACAACGCCTGGCGGATCAAGCGGCAAATTCGCTCCGTCGCTTCCGGTACGCGACTGACGCACATTGTCCTTGTTGGTGATACACCCGACTATTCAGGGCGCAACCGGGGGCGATCGGTCGCCACCGACTACGTTCCCGCCGAAATCGTCTCGCAATATGGATCGGAACCGGAAATCGCCACCGACAACGGCTACGCGGATTTTGACGACGATGGATTGCCCGACGTGGCGATCGGGCGATTGCCGGCGGACACCCCCGCGCAACTTGACGCGCTGATCGTGAAAGTCATTGACTATGAGTCGGCCGCACCGGGCGTGTGGCAGCGACAAATCAACCTGGTTGCGGGGACCGGCGGTTTTGGTGAACTGACTGACGGAGTGATCGAAAAGGCCTCGCGGGGAATGATCGCCGAATTGATTCCCGATGACTACTCGGTTTCGTTGACCTGGGCGAACTGGTCGAGCGCCTATTGCCCTGACCCGCGAGAGTTCACCAAAGTGACACTCGACCGGCTCAATGAAGGTTGCCTTTTTTGGGTCTACATGGGGCACGGCCAGCCGACTCGTCTGGATTACGTCAGGACACCGGTCGGCGGCTACCCGATGCTGTCGACCAGCGACATTGACCGGTGTCAGTGCCAGGCCGGCGCGCCGATCGCCCTTCTGCTCGCCTGTTATACCGGTGCGTTTGACTTGCCTGGCGACTCTCTTGGCGAGCAACTGGTGCTGCAACCGGGTGGGCCGGTGGCCGCCGTTTGCAGTTCCCGAGCCTCGATGCCTTGGGGAATGAGCACGTTATCGCTGGGACTGATCGAGGAATATTTTGGAGGGGACCGCCCGACACTGGGCGAGATGATCCTGGTCGCAAAGCGCCGCCTCGCCGAGGATATTGCGCCGGACGATTCGCCCCTTCCCCGGCGTCAACCGTTGAATGCTCTTCCAGCGGCGGGCGAAGTGGACATGACGATGAACATGGAATTTCGCCACACGATCCGCCTGCTCGGTGAGACGTTCAGTCCAACCGGGGACAAGCTGGCTGCCGAGGCGCGGGAGCATGTCCACCTGTTTCATTTGCTCGGTGATCCGCTTCTGCACGTGCAGCGGCCAATGAGGATCGAGCTGGAAACGATCGACGATGCCGACGCGACCGGCAAGTTGCTCGTTCGAGGCAAATCGCCTGGGACGGGAAAGCTCCTGCTGGAACTCGAATACGCGCGCGACCGGATGCGATTCCGTTCTCCGCGCCGCGACGAATTTCGCGACGATCCCCGATCCCTCGCGGCTTATCAGGAAGTCTACGAACAAGCCAACCGGCGCACCGTCACGCACGTATTGCTGGACGTCGAGGCGGGAGACTTCGAGGCCGAACTGGAAGTGCCAGCAGAAGCGCGTGGACGCTGTGTGGTGAAGGCGTTCATGGCGTCAGCGCCGGACCGCTGCGCCCTTGGGGCAAGCCCCGTTCGAATCCATCGCCGTTAACTTCTTGCCACGTGGGGCAAGCTTCCAGCTTGCCGGGTCAATGTCCATGCGGCCACGGATACCAAAGGTGGCGTCATCGGTCACGTCCTTGACCGTCCCGCCCCGGCAGGCGGCACGCACTCCTTGGGACAATCTATGCTAGAATGATCGGGTGCGCGGAGACCCGGGAGATTAGCGGTAAGAGACATGTACTTCAGGCTCGCCAAACGGATGCTGCTGGAAACGGACAAGCGTCTGTTGTGGAAACTTTTCTGGAACATGGGGGTGCGCGGACTTCGCAGCGTCCAGCTTCACAAGCGTCGCCTCAGTCGCGGCGAATTCTTTCCTCCCTATCTCTACATCTCGATCATCAACAGTTGCAATCTTCGTTGTCAGGGGTGCTGGGTCGACGTCGCCCACAAGCAGCATCGCATTGAAGTCGACGCCCTCAATCGCATGATCTCCGAGGCGAAAGAGGTTGGAAACTCGTTTTTCGGAATCCTTGGCGGCGAGCCCTTGATGCACAAGGGTCTCTTCGACGTGCTGGAAGCCCACCCGGACGCCTATTTTCAGGTCTTCACGAACGGGCATTTCATAACCGCCGAGGTGGCGGCGCGCTTTCGACGCTGCGGCAATGTGACTCCATTGATCAGCGTCGAGGGGTCGCAGATCGTCAGTGACCAGCGGCGCGGCAAGTCCGGTGTCCTCAGCGCAACAATGACGGGATTGCAACATTGCCTTGACAACCGCGTGATGACGGGCGTCTGCACCAGTCTTTGCCAGTCCAATTACGAGGACCTGCTGAGCGAAACCTGGATCGACCGCCTCATCGAAATGGGAGTCATGTACACGTGGTTCCACATTTACCGACCCGTCGGGCCAGATTCGTCGCCCGACCTTGCGCTGACTCCTCAACAGCAGCGGAGGGCGCGAAAGTTCGTCGTCGAGATGCGATGCAAGAAGCCCATCATCATTATCGACGCCTATTATGACGCCGACGGCCACGCGTTGTGTCCCGCCGCAACGGGATTTACCCATCACATCAACCCATGGGGGGACATCGAGCCGTGCCCCATCATTCAGTTTGCCACGGAGTCGATTCACGACGAGCGGCCGCTTAGGGAAACGTTTAACCAGTCGCAGTTTCTGAAGGATTTTCGCGTCGCCGCGGCGAGTTCGACGCGCGGGTGCATTGCGCTGGAGCGACCGGACCTGATTCGCCAGCTCGTCGAATCGCACTCGGCTCGCGACACGACGGCGCGTCAATCGGCGATGGCGGAACTCCGCGCCGCGGGCCGCCATCCCTCGCAATATGCTCCCGAGATGGAGCCGGTTCCCGAACGAAGCTGGGTGTATCGGCTTGCCAAACGGATTGCCTTTCACGATTACGGCGTCTATCAGGAGCACTTTGACCCGCGTCGGTGGGAGGACCCCCGCGCGGCGCGAGTGACGTCGGACGCCGCCGATATTGGAGCGAACGAGGAATTCTCCGGTTCGCTCGTTCACTTGCAGTCAGGTGGCATCGAACGGTGAGCCGCCATGCCGTTTGAATTGCTGTTGATATTTGCCAGCGTCGCGGTCTTCGTCGTCGGCCTCATTGCGTGGATGAAGTTCAATGATCATCGCCGCGCGAGGACGCTGGGCGCGTCGGCCGAGCAACTCGGCCTGGTCTTTCGTCGCGAGGGGGATGCGGACCTCAAGGCCAGCCTGTCGCACTTCAATCTCTTCAACCAGGGGCGTGCGAGGAAACTGCGAAATCTCGTGGTCGGCGATGCGGGGGAGATCAACATTGCGATTTTCGACTACCAGTACACGGTGGGCGGCGGCAATCACCAGGCGACGATCGGGCAAACCGTCGCCTTGCTCGAATCTCCCGAACTGAAAATACCGGAGTTTACGTTGCGACCGGAAAGCATCTTTGACAAGCTCGGCACCGTCCTCGGCATGCAAACGGACATAGACTTTGACACCCACCAGGAGTTCTCGCGACTCTATCTGCTCAAGGCCGCGGACGAGGCGGCGGTCCGTGCGCTGTTTCACGAAGATTTGATCAGGGTTCTCGAACAAAAAAAACGGGCTTGCATCGAGGCGGTACCCGGTCGCGTGATCATTTACAATGCAAGGCAACGGCGAAAGCCCGCGGAACTGAAGCAGTTTTTCGCCGAGGCGCTGGAACTGTTCAATTTGCTGACCGCCAATGTTTCGGCACGATGAACGAGGGATAATGCAATGCGGCGAATCGTCCTCACCCTGTTTGTCCTTGCCGGAGCGGTCTGCCCCGCGAACCTGGTCGCCCAGAATGGCGATCAGATACCCGTCATGCTGGGAGTCCGCTTTGTCGAAAACTCGGCGGTGATTTCCTACGTGAAGCCGAACGGACCCGCCGAAAGGGCGGGCCTTCTCGCCGGCGACGAGCTGCATACGGTCGACGCCGATTACATTCTCCAGCCGGGCGACCTGCGTCGCGCCCTCGACGGAAAAAAACCAGGCGACCCCGTCACGGTCGAGGCATTGCGTGACGGCGAGTTCCGGTTTTTCGAGGTTTCCGTGATGAGAACGACACGCCACGATGAACGCATCGCCGCCGATGGGCGAATCTTGCCGCCGTTGCCGCCGTGGGGAATGGTTTACAAACCCCTCCCGGAACCACGCGTCGCCGGTTGGCACGGCCTGCCGGAAGGCCAGTCAACATTCAGTTTTTCCGAGTACCGCGGCAAGGTGGTTGCACTGATGCTGTTTCAGGTGGCTTGCCCCTACAGCCACCAGGACGGACTTCCGTTGATGAAACGGTTGCACGATCGATACGGCAATGATTCGGATGTCAAGTGCGTGGCGATCCAGAGTTTCTTTGAACCCGATGACCGAAACACACTTGCGAACGCCGCAATGATGTTCGCCGATCACGACCTTCCAATACCGGTCGGCCAGGACCAGCCCGAGGGGAACGCGCTTCCGATACTGAAAAGACTCAAGGCATTGGGCACACCGTGGATTATTCTTGTCGATCGCGAGGGGATTGTTCAGCACAACGGCACGCCCGACACGATTACGAGTTTCGACATGATCGAGCAATTGAAGCGTGGGGAACTGGACAGTCCGACCGCTCCACCACTCGAATACGAAACCGACGCGCCAGCATCGCGTGGCGGTGTCGCCGATCAGTAACCGGCGTCCCCTTGGTCTAGATGTTCAGTTGATCGAGCCGATCGACCAGATCGTCCAGTTCGTCGCGATCGGATGCCTTGCTGCGCGCGGGTCGGCGTTTCTCAAGCCCCTGCATGCCCACAGCGTCGCGACCGGCAAGGACCAGTTGCTCGTCCCGTTCGAGAGCCGCAATCTCCTCCGCTGACTTCCCCTCGGCCGGTGCGCCAAAGAGCTGTGACAGGTCAATCTTCAGGCTGGCACCGACTTCGGCACTTCCTGCGATCGCGGGTGTCTTGTGCTGTGGAAAGATGATCGCGTTTTCCGGGCAGACGCGGCTGCACGCCGGACAGCCCTTGCGGCAATTATCCGGCTGTTCCACCAGAATCGTGTCGATCCGGTCGATGCCGTAGACACCAAAAAGGCAAAAATCGATGCACTCCAGACAGTTCGTACAGCGGCTGTAATCGATAACCGGATACCAGCGCCGACCCGATGATTCCTCAATGCGGTTAATACTTGCCGCGGGCGGATTGGCTTCCGATTCTTCGCCCGCGTCCGCAAGAATTCCGCCGGTTGCGTTGGCAAGACCCGATCCGTTGCGCGCCAGTCCCGTCGAATTGGTTGGCGATTCAAAACGCTGGAGCTGTTCCCGCGTCGGTCTGCCGACACTTGGCCCTGCCCCCAGCCTGACGACGCGGACGTTTAACTCGGACTGAATCCGGAGGACTTCATCAATGAAGGCCTGTGCCGATCCGCACGTCCTCAGGTCCAGACAGTAAATCCATCGGTTGGCGATTTCGCGCCGTTCGTTGACACGCGGCTTGGCATCGATGGCCTCCTCGTCTTCCTCGTCCTCATCCTCGTCGTCGGGCGCGTCGTTCGTCAGCAAGGTCGTGCCGACCCGTCCGGACATCCCGTTGCGATCGAGTATCCAGTGCGCGGCGCGCTCGAACATCCAGCTACAGACCACCATGTCGCCGGCGATCCCCTGCAAGGCCAACATGCCTGTACTGTCGCCGCGCAGATCGTAGAGGTTCGGAATCACCGTGACCTCGACGTTCGGTGAAAACATCAGTCCGGTGACGATGTCCTCTTCAAGCTGGCGCTTGACCGGGTTGCTCCCCGGCCCTTGCGAAACGATAACGGCAAGGCGTTTGCTCATGCCATCATTGTAGCCGAAATGGCAACACTTCGGGACCCACCGCAAACCTGAACTTTTCCAGGTCCGGCTACCCTGGGACCCACGCTACTCGTTCAATTGACCCTTGATGGTCCGTTGTGTTTTCTCCCACACAGTTTCCAGGTGATCGACGTACCCAGCGGCTGACATCAGGCCATTCAGGTCGGCGTTCATCTCGAACAGCCATCCGCTTCCGTACTTGTCCACGTTGATCGCCGACGGGTCGGCGAGCAATTCGGCGTTGAATATCGTCAACTCACCGGCAAGCGGCGCGTACAGCGCGCTTTCGGCCTTTTTGCTTTCGATCGATCCGATTTCCTGGCGGTGCGACAATCGTGCCGGAGCGTCAAGCAGCCAGTCGAGAAAGTAAACGTCTTGCAGCAGCCGCACGGCATACGCGGTGAATCCAAAGCGAACAACATTGTCGCGGGACAATGCCCACATGTGGTTGTCGGCGTACTGGCGATCGGTGGGGAACTCGGCGGCGAACTCCCCCATCATAAACGTCTGGTGGTCACTCATTCAGGCCGTCGCGAGGAATGGAGTTGACAGACTTGTTCGCAACGGGACGGACTCGATGTGTGCCAGGATCGCGTGTGGCGGTTACTATGACCTGGCGTGCCTCGCGACGAACTCTTCATGCTCTTTCGAGGCAATCCCCTGCCCGACGACCGGTTAACCCGATTCTACGACGAATTCCGGCGAACATCAACAATTGGGCTGAACAACCGCAATCGCGAAACCGTTTACGTATACCGCACGCCTTGGTGTTCCGGTTCGAAGAAGGCCGGAAGGAGGCCGTCGACTTGCAATATACCCTGCCGCGTCAGCGTTATCCGTTCATCCTCGATAACAACAAACCCGTCGCGCGCGTACTGTCGCCACTCATCTGCCCAGTGCTTCTCGATATCAACGCCGAATTTTTCCTGAAAGTATTGCGTCTCCAGGTAACCGCGCTTGAGTTGCAGGATCATCTCGCGGACCAGCAACTGGTGCGGAGTCGGACGCATCGCGCGATTGAGTGGCAGTTCCCCGCGCTCGAGCAAATCGGCCTTGTACTCGTGCATGTCCGCCTTGTTCTGGTAATGAACCCCCGACACGTGCCCAAAGCTCGCGATGCCCGTCGCCAGCAAGTCCGACCCCTGCCACAGATTGTCGCGGTAGCTGAAATTCACCTTGTCCCGGTCCTTGACGAGCGTGTACCCGCTGCTGATGTGGTAACCCGCGTCGAGAAACTCATCGAAAGCGTAATTGAGCCACGCACGCTTGGTGTCCCAGTCGGCGACGGGGGTCTCGATCCGGTTGCCAAGGATGTCCGCTGAATAGACCGTGTTGAAGGGCAGTTCCATCTGATAAATTGTCACACTGTCGGGGGCCAGTTCCAGGGCGAGGCGAATGTTCTCGCGCCAGTTGTCCCACGTCTCACCCACCATCCCGCTGATCAAGTCAATGTTGACGTTTGGAAAGTCCGCGGCCTGAATCCAGTCCCACGCCCGGTAGACTTCCTTTGACAGGTGTGCCCTGCCGTTCTCTTCCAGCACCTTGTCATCGAAATTCTCGATCCCGAGGCTCAGTCGTGTCACCCCCAGTTCACGCAGCGCATGGACCTTGGGTTCCTGCAACGTTCCCGGCTCGCATTCGAAAGTCACTTCCTCGGCGTGGTCCCAATTGATGTTGGCGCGGAGCCGGTCGACGAGTGACGCCAGTTGCCGGGCGCTCAGATACGACGGCGTCCCGCCGCCAAAATAAACGAACCGGAAGGGGCGCCCGCCCATTACCGGCAATTGGCTGACCAGTTCGATCTCCCGGGAGAGCGCTGAAACGTAGTTCTCGATTTCCGCGGCATTGACGTCGGTAAAGACCTTGAAGTAACAGAACTTGCACCGCTTGCGACAAAAGGGAATGTGCAGGTACAGCCCGAGCGGTACATCGGCGGGCGGTGCCGCCATCGCCTCGCGCGCCTGGTCGAGGTCCTCCTCCCGCCACTGCGAGAAGGGTGGATAATTGGAGATAAAATAACTGCCAACTTCGGTTTTTGTCGTCATGCCGCTGGTTTTTCCCCGCCCGCTCGATTGCCGCCGACGCGACGGCCCTGATGAGCCGTCGTGCGAGTTCGGGTCAATGCCCCGGGTCCTGATCGTTGTTACCCAAACAATAGACCATTCCGCGAGTTGTGGCAACAATCAATCGCCCGTCGGCGACCGCCGGAGAGCCAGCAATTTTCCCGTTCAGCTCCTTTTCCGAAAGCAGTTTCCCGTCCGCCAGATTCAGTACATACATCCTCCCGTCGTCCGCGCCGACATAGACACGCCGACCCGCGATGACCGGCGAGGAGTCGACCGAACCCCGCGCCTCGAATGACCAGTTGATCTCCCCATTCTCCGGATTGAGCGAATGAAGGATGTGGTTTTGCGAACCAAAAACGACATGCCCATCGGTCACCGCCGGGCTGCTCCGCGTCGGGGCGACTCCGTCTGGATTGTTGAATCGCCATGTCGTTTTGGCCGACCGCCAGTCAATTGCGTAAAACCCCGCTTGTTCGGTCCCGAAGTAAACCGTGTCGCCGAGAACGGCAGGTGTCACTCCGGTCGGTGAATCGATTGGCACCGAGTCGATGCGCGTACCATCATCGAGATTAATGATATGAAAACCGCCATCACAGCCGGCAACGAACGCGCGGTTCTCGACAACGGTTGGCATACAGCGAATCTGGTCGTCGAGTGTATGTTTCCAGACGAGTTCACCCGACTTGCGGTCGAGACAATAGAGGGACGCATCCTGCGAGCCAAACAGCACATTGTCCTTGTAAAAATTCGCGCCCGCGTCAATTTCAGCACCCGCTTCATAACGCCACAGTTCCTCCCCTTGCTCCGCGTCGATACAAAAGAAGACGCCGTCAAGGTTGCCGATATACAGCCGGCCATCGCGATACGCGGCCGCCGCGACAAACCCGATGTCGGCGGTAAACTCCCACTTCACTTCGCCCGATTTCAGGTCGAGCGCAAGAAACTTGCCGTCGAGGTCGCCAATGTACACCACGCCGTCATGAATGACCGCGGTGCTTTCAAAGGCCCCGTTGGGGACGCGATGTTCCCAAAGGATGTCGAACGAATCGGGCAAGTCCTCGCTGGTAAAGCCGCTGCCGCGCGGATCGCCACGAAAAAGATTCCAGTCGTCCCCGTCGCCGATCGCTTGCAGTTGCGAAGTCGACTCGATTTGCGGCAGCGCCCCGCCACTTGCGTCCCGGGCGAGGATCACTCCGGTCATTGCCAGAATCGTAAAGCAGTTCATTGATTGCATCCGGAATCGCAAGAATCGTAGCCGACACTAAACTTGGCCGAACTTGCCAAAAGTTCGGACGATGGGGACTTAACGTAGCCGCTTTGGCTTCGCAAAGCTAAAATATATGCAAACTTGCCGCCGAAGTCGCGTGGCGTTCGGAAGACCGCATTTCGCGGGCACGCCGCCGACAAACCCCTGACAATTGCCAACATGTCGACGCTCGAAAGCCTCATTGATCCTTTGCGGCGGTCACCGCAACTGCCTCAGGCAATCGCGTTGCTCAACCAGCATTTGCAGTCGGAGCGAGCCAAACGCGACCGGTTTTATGCGGAAATGACGGCTGAGCAGAAAGTGGAATTCATTGACGGCGAGGTCGTTGTGCATTCGCCCGCGCGGAGCAGGCATCGGGACGTGACGACCTGGATCGTCAAGTTGCTGCACACGCATGTTGACATGCATCGGTTGGGTGCCGTCAAGGCCGAGAAGTGCCTGTGCGTCTTTCCGCGAAATGACTATGAGCCGGACAGCGTTTCAACGGCGCCATGACGCTTTGTAGCTGCCGTTGCCAAACGGCGGGAATTCCGCGCTGCGCCACATCGTTTCAACGGCGCTTTCGGTTCATTCAATCGCCGTCTCACAATGCGTTTTCATAGAGCCTCGCCAGTGAGGCGGCGTCGACGGGGCGCGGATTGAAGCGGGCCGTCCATTGCCGGGCGGCGGACTCGGCCAGTTCGGCGATATGCTCGCGCCCAACGCCCCAGGCTCGCAATTTGAGTTGCAGACCGGCGGCACTCACCAGTTGCTCCACGAACGCCGCCAGTTCGTCGACCGACATTTGGCCGGACGGAGTACCCTTTCGCCCGGGACCCGCGGCGGTCAGCTCACCGTACCATGGACCGTACTCTTCGCCATTGAAACGGACGACGTGTGGCAACATCGCGCCAACCGCCTGGCCGTGAGGCGTATCGAATTTCGCGGTCAGCGGATTGGCCAGGGCATGAGCCGCACCGAGCATCGAATTCTCGATCGCCAGTCCGGCCCACGCCGCACCCAGCAACATTCCGCCCCGCGCGTCGAGGTTGTCCGGGTCGTCAAGGACGCGACGAAAGTTCACCGACAAGAGGTCCCACGCCTGCCTCCCGCACATCAGCGAGACCGGGTTGCGGGGGCGCGTGACCCACGTCTCCAGTGCGTGTGAAATCGCGTCGATACCCGTCAGCGCGGTCACTTGGGCGGGTTGCGTAAGCGTCAGTTTCGGATCGAGAACGGCGATCGCACAACTCGCCTGGCGGTCGCCGCAAGCCATCTTGACGTGCGTTTCCGGATCGGAAATCAGCGCGAACGATTGCAGCTCGCTCCCGGTTCCAGCCGTCGTTGGCACGCCAATCATTGGGAGCATCGGACCGGTTGTCTTGTCGACGCCCCAGTAGTCGCTTATCCGCCCGCCGCGCGAATAGATGAAATTGATTCCCTTGGCGCAGTCGAGCGAACTGCCGCCTCCCAGGCCGACGATCAATTCGGGCCGTACCTCGCGTGCGAATTCGACCCCCCGATCGACGTGTTCCGTCGTCGGATTCTCGCGGGCTCCGTCAAACAGAAACGTGGTCAGTCCCGAGCCGCGCAACGACTGCATTCCGTGCTCAACGTGCCCGGCATCGACAATGCCCGGATCGGAAACGACGAGCACGCGCTGCACGTTCAGTCCCGCCGCCAGTTCGCCCAGACGATCGATCGTGTCGTTGCCGTAAATGATTCGGGTACGCAGGTTCCAGTCGAAGGGCCGCGGTGCCGACGAATGACTGACATCCAGGTGAGTTTCCAGCGCCCTCGGTCCGCTCATGCCACGGTCGCCGCCATGATTCGAGTCGTTTGCAGTGCCCGCGACCGAAAGAGAAAGTCGATCAGGTTGCCTTCGTGCGGTTGCAGCCAGTTGAGCCGGTTGGTCGGGATCGGTCCGATGTTCAGTCGATCGATGTCCGTCGCCTGACCGAGTTCGTCGATCCACGCCTCGTCGTCGGTGATCGCCGTGGCAACCAGCGTCGGCCCGATCCGCGAAATCATCTCCGTTTGCGGGCACTCGACGACGGAAACGAACGGGAACATGTACTCGCGGTTGGCAATCGCCGCGTCCGGGCGCTGGCAGTGAGCGACGATCGGCCGCAAGTACGAACAGCGCTCGCGCTCGACCAGCCGCTCACCGAATTCAGAGGTCATGTCGGTAACTCCCGGCGCTTTCAAGTCCTCGTCGATCATTTTCTTGATCGCCGCACCGGTGCCGGGAACCGTAAAGGCGGCCAGCCCGGCTTCGGGATCGTCGGGAGGAAGCGCTTCGATCGAACCAATTTTCTCCGCGATGGCGGCGGCGATTTCGCGCGTGTTGCGCGAGGCCCAGATGCCGCTGGCATTGATGCAGCTTCGGCCACCGTTGATGAAAACGCTTTCAACCATCATGTCGAGATAGTCCTCCCACTGATCGACCACGTCGTCGCCGAGGAGGATTTTTGCAAAGCCCGGCCCATGGACCTGAACGTTGGGGTTGCCCGCGTACTGTTCGATGGTTTTTTGGCTGCCAAAGATCATGCTGCGGCGACAGCCGGCGAGGATCGCCGCGCCGACGTCATGACCTCCGGGATAGAGCGAGAAGACTTCGGGAGGAATCCCCGAATCGACAAACGCGGCGACGATTCGATAGGCCGTCCACGGCTCCTGCGAACCAGGCTTGAGAACCAGACCCATTTGCAACGGCACGGCAGGCAGCCACAGCGTATGGACGCCAGGCGAATTCGAGGGCAATACGGCTCCGAGCACCGGCGACTGGGCCTGGTAACTGACGACCACGCCGCGCGATTCGACGCCATACCCGCGTGAAAGAATCTCCGGGTCCAATCCGCGCGTCAGTGCATCGAGGATTTGCGGCATGTTTCGCAGTACGAATGCGTTCTTGGTCACGTTCGACCGGCACATCTGTTCAGGCAATCCGGTCGTCGCTGACTGTTGCCAAACAAAATCGTCGGGCGACTGCTGGCTGTCTCCGACGGGCAAAGTCTGATTTTCAAACAGGTCGGCGGCCCGCGCCACGCGCCGCATCAGATCCTTGCAGGAGAATTCGCGCAGCGTCTGGCGGGCCTTGCTGGCCGTGCGCAGGTCGCGCGTCACGAGTCCGCCGTTGGCCTGGGAGATCGTCGCGACCGGTTCGCCGCTGAGAAAGTGGACGACCTGTTCGGTCTCAAGCGATTCGTAGGGTTTGCCTTGGCGAATAACTGGAATCTTCATGGAGCCGGACTTGATCATCTTTGAACGAGACTTCCGGCGCACCGGATATCAGGCAATTCGTAAAGGGATATTTCCGGACTCGTCGACCTTGACAAGTCCGTTCCGGATTTCGGGTAATATACTCGCAAACGTCTCCGAAGGCATCGTGTTGGCGGGACTCTTCGCTCAAGACTCGGTCGCAGCCAATGTAGCCGGACTTTCCAAAGTCCGGGCGCGCCGCGAGTCACCACGTCGCCCTCCCGAAGTGTTGCCACTCCGGCTACGATATTGCGATCAGTAAACGCCGACGGTGGTAGAGGACTCCAGTTCGCGGAAAGGCCGCACGCCACTGACGCCGTCCCATGGATACAACTCGCACGGCCGTTCCCGTTCGCCTTCGTCGCGCTCGAGAAACCCGGGCACAAAAAATTCCCTTGTCAACGTCGTCAGCTTGACGCGCCCGGTCTCACCGTAATCGACTAACGTCCCTGGGTCGTCAAATGAGACAACCTGGGTCGCGGCGCGGGGCTGCGGCGCGTAATAGCTGATCTTGTACTTGTCCGCCGCGCTGACGGGCTTGCTGCACGCCAGACCCATCAACGTATTGCCGTACGTGGGAGTCATGTAAATGCCGCTTTCTTCCGGCGGCCCTCCGAGCAGTTCCTCGACGGCGTACCGCGTCCATTGCGGCGTGAATTCGGTGCCTCCTGAAAAGATTCCGGTCACCCCGATTTCTTTCAGGCTGGTACCACGATCCTCCAGCGCCAGACAGAGCGAGTCGAGCAGTTTGGGAGTGGCGAACATGCACCGAATGTCGTGCCCGGCGGTTAGAATCGTGATTGCCTGTTCGATGCAATGGTTCTTATATTCCTCCAGGTGGTCCATCCAGCCCTTCTTGATCAGCTTGATCACCCACCTCGGGTCGAGATCGATGCAAAAGCAGATTCCGCCACGAAACTGGCATAGATGCTCGACCGCCAGCCGCAACCTCCGCGGTCCCGATGGTCCGAACATCAGCCAGTTCGAGTTCCGCGGGAAATACTTGTCCGGAAGGGTCCCGCTGAACAATTCGTAGTCAATGCGAAAGTCGTCGATCACGACGCGGCTCTTGGGAATTCCCGTCGTTCCGCCCGTCTCGAAGACGTAAGTGGGTCGATCGGCGAGTGCCCGCGGCCGCCACCGTTCCACCGGCCCGCCGCGAAGCCACTCGTCCTCGAACAGCGGGAAGTGGTTCAGGTCGTCGAAGCCCTGAACGTCCGTGAGCGGATCGAAGTCGAGTTGCGCGCGCTTTTCCAGCCAGAAATCACAGCCTGTTTCCTCGTCGAAGTGCCAGCGAACCATCTCGACGGCATGCCGGTCGAGCTTCGCGCGCGCTTCCTCCGCGCGTTGTTCAATGGACAGGGAAGTACTCGCCATGAGGTTGCGTCAGTCGCGAAAACGGGGACTGTTCGGAGGTCGGAAAAACGGCGTGCCGCAATTATAGCGGAGGCAACGGAAGACGCACGAGCCAGGCTTGATTACTTTCGCATCGATGCGCGATAAGTTACCATAGGGGCCGCCGGAAGGATTTTTGTCCCGTTTCCTTGCGCGAGGCTTGGCGATCATGATGGGGAGCGTCGAATTGCTCATTCTGTTTTTATTAACGGTCGGGGGTTCGCTGGGACTTCCTCTGGGCATGCCGCCGGGACCCGAGGACCCGCTCATGTCGGCGATCGCGCCGGAAGATTGTCTGGCCTGGTCAACCTGGTCCCCCAGCGTAGCGCCGCGCGTCGACGGCAACGTCACCGAGCGATGGATGGCCCAGCCCGAATTGCTGAACTCGTGGGACAAGGCAAAGACGGCATTGCTCGCTTATGGCGTGGCCACGGCCGATCCGGAGGCGAAACATCTCGTCCAGGCCGCCTCCGACCTGGGGATGCATGTAATGACCCATGCGGCCGCGATTTACGTTTCCGATATCGACTCAGTTGAGCCTTATGCGGACTTTACTGCTGGTGCGTTGATCGACTTCGCCGACGAGGGCAAAGCGCTGGCCGGGAAGGCGGAGATCCTCCTGTCGCGGTTCGCAACGGGGAACGAAACGGACGTAAAGGTGGTGACAATCGGCGATCGCGACTTTCACATGACCGAGCGACTCTCGATCACGTGGGGGATGATCGACGACCGCCACTTTGCAATCACCATTGGCGACGGCGAAATGGAGCGTCTGGTCGAGCGCAGTCAGACGCCGCCGCCCGCGTGGCTCGATGAACTCCGGCAGCGGTTGCCCGTCCCGCGCGTTTCCAGCGTCTCGTGGATCGATGGTGGTAAATTTCTGGAGGTCGTCGAACGCCTCACGATGGATGAACCGGACCGCGACACCATCATGGAAGCCCTCACGATCGCGGGACTTCGGAATATTCAGGGAATCGGGTTCGTTACGGGCCTCGACGACGAGGGCTTTTTGTCTCGCGCACATGTCGCGATTGACGGCGAACCGACCGGAATTCCCGGCGTCTTCAGCGACGAGCCGCTCACGATTGAGAAACTCGGACGAATCCCCGGCGACAGGATGTTCGCGACGGCGCTTGCGCTTTCTCCTGGAAGAATCTATCAGTTGATTCGCGATTTCGCGGCACTGGACGAAAACAGCGAGGAAGAGTTTCGGCAAGCGATCGCCTCGCTTAACGAGAGCACCGGGTTCGATCTGGAAAGGGACGTTTTCGGCGAATTCGACGATTTTCTTTTTGCATACGGATCGCCGATTCTGACCAGCCCTTCGGCCGGATGGGTATTTGGCGCGGGTGCGTCGCGCGAGATGGCGCTGACCGACCCTTATGAAGAAATCATCCGGTTTGTGGAGAGGGCGATCGAGGATAACCCGGACTACGAACTTGACCGCGCCGAGGTGGGCGGCAGCGTGACTTACACCCTGGACGACCGGAGCGAATGGTCGTTCATGCCGGATGTGAGTTGGAGCCTGGGCGGAAGCGAACTGGTGATGTCGCTCGACAAGGCCTCACTGCGGCGGCACGTGCGGCGCGAATCAGGCGCCGATGACGCGCTGGTCAACGATCCGTGGTTCGCGCGAGCCTTTCGGAACGACGTGGAAGGCGACCTCGTGCTCGTTTCGTCATTTGATCTGGCGAAGATGATTGAACTGGGTTTGCCCGTAGTGACGACGTTTGGTGAGCAGTTTCTACCCGACGAACTTGATTTTTCCCTGGCGGATTTGCCGTCGATCGAATCGTTGACGCGCGAGATGAAGCCCGGCGTCTCGGCCGTGTACCGGACCCGCGACGGGTTTGAGATTCTTCAGTGGCAAACCTATCCCGGCGGTTCGCCCGTGAGCCTGATTCTGATCGGCTTGTTCGGTACCGTTTCACCGGCACACGTTGTTGAAAGAGCGCCGGCTGAGGTCGCATCGGCCAACACGATGCGCCAGTTAATACTCTCGCTCCATGAATACCACGAAGCACATGGCCAAACGGCGATCATTCTGGAGGTTCAGGGGGAAAACGCCGTGGTCTGGACGAGTCCTGAAGATTACAAGTGGGAGGACGCGATGAGTCCTGAAGCCGGACTTTACGACGCCGGGAATTCGGGCGTGAATATCGGCATGGCGGACGGTTCCATTCGGTATGTCGAATGGGAACGGCTTGCCGATATCTTCGAGGCGCTGGCAAGAAAATCAGACGGGAGGTTGGACGTTTGGGATGAATAAACCCCTCTTCAGGACGGATTCGCGAATCGTCATCAGCCTCTTCATCATGATGGTGCTGGAAATCGCCATCTGGGGGGCGTGGCAGGTCCAGATTTATTCGTACATGGCGTTGCTGGATTTCACGACGGGCCAGCAGTCGCTCGCCGGCAGCATGTTCGCGATCGCGGCGCTGGTCGGTATTTTTTTTAGCAACCAGTTTGCCGACCGGAATTTTTCCGCCGAGCGGTTCCTGGCGTTCAGCCATGTCGTGGGTGGACTCGCGCTGCTGGCGACGTCGTACTTCACCGACTTCTGGCCTTTCTTCATCAGCTTTCTTGTCTACGGCCTGTTTTTTGTCCCGACGATTTCAGTTACCAACTCGCTGGCCTTTGCCAATTTGCGCGATCCGGCGGGTGAATTCGGATTCGTCCGGATGGGCGGCACCGTCGGCTGGATCGTTGTCTCATGGCCGTTTGTGTTCCTCCTTGGGAACACCGCGACCATCGACCAGATGCGATGGATATTTATTGTCGCCGCGATCATCTCGTTTGTTCTCGCGGCGTTCAGCCTGACGTTGCCGCACACGCCGCCGCGGCGGGATGTCTCGGGACTTGATCGTTTCGCGTGGATCAAGGCGTTCCGGCTCCTGGCGGTTCCCTACATTCTGCTCCTCTTCGTTGTGACGTTGATCGACGCGACGATTCATAATGGCTACTTTGTCCTGATTTCCGAATTTCTCCAGAACGCGGTCGGGATTCCCGCCAACTGGGTCATGGCCGTGACAACCATCGGCCAGGTTGCTGAAATCGTCGCGATGCTGGTCCTCGGACGCGTCCTTTTCGCGCTGGGCTGGCGGTGGACGATGGTCATCGGGATTCTTGGACACGCCGCGCGGTTCGCCATTTTCGCGTTTTTTGGGAGCGAGAGCTGGCAGTGGCTGATCATCGCCGTGCAACTCCTTCACGGAATTTGCTATGCGTTTTTCTTCGCGACGCTTTATATCTTCGTCGACGCGGTCTTTCCCAAGGACATTCGCACGAGCGCTCAGGGGATGTTTAATCTGCTGATTCTCGGTGCGGGCCTGGTCATCGCGAATTTCCTCTTCCTTCCACTCAAGGATTACTTCACCGATGCATCGACCGGCCTCGTTGCATATAACAAGGTATTCCTGGTGCCGACCGGAATGGCGCTGGCAGGCGTCGTGTTGCTCGCGTTGTTCTTCCGTCCACCATCGCGGAGGCCCGACCCGGTCGTCGAGGCCGATGCGGTCAACGAGATTCCGCCGACCGCCCCGGACATCCAGTAACGTTCCCAAAAAGAAAGATTGCAGCATGAAAGTCCACTTCATTTCCGGTGCCCTGGTTCTTGGGGTGCTGGTCGCCTTGCCCGGGCTGCTGGCCGCACAACAAGAACAGTCCAAAGACGCGAACGAAAAGAAAACGCCCGTCCAGATCTTTGACGGCAAGTCGCTGGAGGGCTGGAGCGGTGATTCTGTGTACTGGTCGGTCGCCGACGGGGCGATTGTTGGCCAGACGACCGCCGACGAACCGCTTGAACACAACACGTTTCTGGTCTGGCAAGGGGGCGAAGTCGGCGATTTTGAGCTGGAACTCGAGATTCGCATTGAAAGCGGAAACTCGGGGATTCAGGTCCGAAGCGTCGCCGGTGACGATCACCGCGTTACCGGTTACCAGGCGGATATCGACGCGGAGAACCGCCACACGGGAATCATCTATGAGGAAGGGGGTCGCGGGATACTGGTCAACCGCGCCCGCCACACAACGATTGACGCCGATGGCGAGAAGGCGGAGTCGGACGAGGCGACTTGCGATGAAGCGGCGTTGCTTGAAAGCCTCAATCGCGACCAGTGGCACCAGTGCCGGGTCGTTGCCGAGGGAAGCCGCTTGACGTACATGATCAATGGATTCGTCACTGCCCGCCTTGACGACGGAGAGACCGGCAAGGTCCGTCAAACAGGCGTCATCGCCTTGCAGCTTCACACGGGCCCGCCGATGAAAGTCGAATTCCGCAACGTTCGACTCTCGCGTTAGATCTGCTTCCCCGGTTGCCCTTTGTGCAGATGTCCCACGGATATTGGCCCACGGATGATCACCTGCGGATACCCGGAATCTAGAAATCGGGGCGTCGCTCACCGCCGCGGCCTCGACGTCCGCGATTCTGGTCGCCATTGTCATCCGGTCCGCTCGGGCGGCCCCACGTTCCGTCGGGATTCTGGAATTCAAAGGAATCGCCGACCAGTTCCTTGTATTTCGTGCGTTGCTCGCTGGTGAGGGCCTTGAGGATGTCCTCTTCGGCGTCACGAACCAGCTCCATGTACTTGACGCGTAATTCCTCGCGCGCCTTTTCCGTGGCTTCGTCGATTTTCGCCCGTTGTTCGTCGGTCACTCCAAGTTCTTCGAGCAACGAATCATTGTTCAGTGCGCCACCGGCACCTTGACCCCGTCCGGCGGCCTGGAAGGTCAACTGCTTCAGTCGGTCGCGCTGGTGTGGAAGCAAAACGTGGTTGGCGTCTTCCTCAAATTGCTTCATCTTCTCCTGGATTTTCTCCCGCATTCCTTCCATCAAGGCACGACGGTCTTCGGGACCAAGGTCCTGCATTTCGCTGAACATGTCTCGAATCGCCGATTGCGAGGCTTGCTGGATTCCCTTCAATTCCTCAATCTGGTCATCGACAAGTTCCAGCTCGTCGTGGACGCGTTCATTGGCGAGCAGCCCGATCATGCCCGCACCAAAGCCGGCACCAAACCCGCGTTGGCGCATGTCGCCCGGGCGCAGGTCACCGCCAGGCTGGGCCGTGGCAACGTTGCCGAGGAGCAGGGCGGAGGCGAAAAAAAGGATCGAAGCGCAGGAAGTTGATTTGTTCACGGGGTTCTCCGGGGATGAAAGCATCTGGGACCGAAATGTCCTGAAAGTAGCCGAGTCTGAAAGTAGCCGAGTCTCTCCGAGACTCGGAATTGAAAGTAACCGAGTCTCCGAGACTCGAAATTCAATGTCTCGGCAGTCAGACCATTTAACGCGAAAAGCCCAGTAAGGTTTCGACGGTGAGGGCGAAATCGAACCACGAGTCGATCCGTCTACGGATCCCGTGAGCCGCGGATAAATTACCGATAAAGGTAAAAAGCCTAAGTTCCAGTTTTGCACTTTTCTTTGGAGTGCGGGGACTTGGTACCGCTTTGGATTGCCGAACGCAGGAAGTAATTGGAGGTGGACGGCAACGCCCCAGCCCGAATGGGTCTCAATGCATCGCGTTTTCCGGGGCTAATCCAAAGCTCCGCCAGGCCGGAGCACTCCAAATTTGCAAAACCGGAACTAAGAACCGGCGGGCCAGCGCCTTGTGGCTCACGTAACCGGGGTATCCGACCGGGCAGGGCGGTCGGGCGACTCTGGTTTTCCGCCTCACGGATCCTAACGGGGGGACTGTGCCCGCATGAGGGACTCGCCGCGCGGCAATGTACGCGGCAAATCGGGCCGCTCCAGTTCCCCAGCGGCCATCCGCGGATCGATCGGGCGAGTCGAGTTTTCCTGGCGAGCCTCCTCGATCCATTCCAGCAGTCGGGCGTCGGGGTCCCGGACCGTGATGGCCTCGGTCTGGCCGGGATCGTCCGCGGAACGGACAAGGATGATGACTTCCAGCGGAGACCCGGAGCGTCGGAGCGGAAGCGCGGGCGGCCGGATGGGAGGCAACGCGTGGCTTGGCACGGCGTCGCGCAGCGATACCGGCTGAAGCGACGGCGTCTCGGGTTCGGTCCGCGGCACGGTGCCCGTCAACTGCGGCCCGGACGGGTCGGACGCCCGGAACAGGTGGCTGAGATTGCTTGAGGCGAACTGCCAGTAAACGGACGCGAGGCCGGTATAAATGCCCTCGTCAACTTCCACGGCGGCCGCGTTGCAGACGCCCACCAGTTGTCCGCCCAGCGTAAACAATCCACCGCCGCTGCGGCCGTCCACGGGTCGCCCAACAATGTCGTATTTGGACACACCGGAATAGTTCGTCACGGATTTGAGCAGGGTTTGTCGTACCGATGGAATTTCGCCTCGATCGCAACCAAACGAAAACAGCCGGTCACCCGTTTGCATGGCAAGCATTTCGGGGGCAACGGGAACCGGCTCGATCGCCAGCGTACAGGGAATCGCGACGAGAGCGATGTCATGCTTGTCGGCATCCCAGGCAATGAGACTGCCGGTGACGGTTACCGGTTCACCCAGGTGAAACCCCAGGTCGGCGTGAATCGATCCTTCACCGTTCGCGTCGCGAAAGACATGGCCACAAGTCAATACAAGGGCCTCGTTTTCAACACAGTGAATAATGGTGCCGGTGGCAAACGAGGTTCCTTCGCCATCCTCGATCCGCAGGCGGACCGTCGCTTGCAAGGCTCGCTGTTCGGGCGTCAGCGCAGCGCCTGCTGAGGCAGCGACATTCTGATTTTGGTTTGCGGGATTTCGGTGGCCCGGTGCCTCGACGGCGACCTGCTGCGTTGGCTGATGGTTGGCAACCATTTGTTGCAGATCGACCCACGTCATCGCACCGGTATGCCGCGCAAGGACACGGCTGTCCTCGACGAGCAGGATGGTGGGCGTCTGAGTCACGCCGCAACTGGCCGCATAGGCGGATTGTTGCCTTACATCGATTTTTGAAACCGTCACGCCGGACTGTTGCAGGCGATCGATGTTCGGTTCCGTCTGATGACAGGGGGGACAGCCCTCCATCGTAAAGAAAAGGATCTGCAAGTCCGCCGCTCGCAGATCAACCGCAAGCAGCGACAGTGCCAGCATCAGCCACATTCTGGATACCAACATTGTGTCATCCCTCCCTGGATGAGCGCCCCGCAAATTCGATGAAAAGAACCCCTCGCGATGACGACTGGAGATTTACCAGGTTTGGCACGCGGCGCGAAGTCTGAATTCCCCGCGCCTTGGTCGTTGATCCCTGGAGCGATCAATGACGGGCTCCGCTGAAAACCGCCCCGGGCACTGGCACGATGCGGGGGCCGTGATAATCTGTTACCTGACCCGGCAATTTCCGGGGTTGTCCGACGAATTCCGTAATGAGCCAATGAGTTTCCCTGTACAACCCGTTCGTTGTTTCCTGATCCCGGCGCTGCTGGCACTTGTCCTCCTTGCCGCGGGCGTCGTCGAGGGACAGCAGCAGCCTGGCGGCGCGGACCGTCTGCAACAACGGGTCGGCGAGTACCAGCGGCCGGTCGTCATTCAGTTCGAGGGGATGATCGACGGGCAAAATGCAGGTTACTTTCGCAATCGACTGGAACGAGCACGTTCGCGGGGCGCCGACCTGGTAATCGTCGAAATCGACAGTCCCGGCGGTTATGCTTTTGACAGCCTTGCGATCGCCGAGAGCCTGCGGGACGTCGACTGGGCCTACACGGTGGCTTGGATACCGCGAGAAGCAATTAGCGGTGCCGCCCTCGTGTCGCTCGGCTGCGACGAAATCATCATGGGAAGCCACGCGCGATTCGGCGACGCCGGCCCGATCCATTTTGATCCGCAGGTCGCCGCGTTTCGTTACGTTCCCGCCAAGGCCAAGTCGGTTCTGGTTCGCCAGGCGCGTGATTTGGCCGTTGCCAAGGGCAAGCCGCCGGAACTGGCCGAGGCGATGGTGGACGAAAACGCAGTTGTCTTTCGGAGAATCGGAGAACCGCAAGGCGACCCCGCCGGGCCTCGCTTTCGCGTCGTTCAAATTTCCGAAGACGAGGATGACCCACTGGCCGAAGCACGTCGCCAGGGACTCGAACTGAACGAGTGGGAACTGGTCCCGGAATCCGGCAAGGGCCGCATCCTGACGGTCAACGGTCCAACCGCTGTCGAGCTTGGAATTGCCAACGCGCTGGCCGACGATCGCATGGCCTTGCTGGACGAGCTGAACGCGACCAGTCCGCCGGTCGTTTTCCGGCGCAACGTTACCGATCACGTCGTTGATTGGCTGACGCACCCGGTGATCACGGTACTGTTGATAGTCGTCGGCCTGATCGCCCTTTATCTGGAACTGAGCGCGCCGGGGATCGGTGCGGGGGGACTCATCGCGGGACTGTGCGCCATCCTGTTTTTCTGGAGCCGATTTTTTGGCGGGACAGCGGGATGGCTGGAAGTGATTCTTTTCCTTGCCGGATTGACTTTTCTGATGATGGAGGTCTTCGTGATTCCAGGATTCGGAATCGCGGGCATCACGGGTATGGGTTTGCTGCTGGCAAGTGTCGTGATGGCCAGCCAGGATTTTGTCTGGCCCGAAACGCCAGGCCAGTGGAATCAGGTATTGAAATCGCTGCTCGTGGTTTTCGTGGCGTTGACCGTTTTTGCGGTTGGCACCGCGTTGTTGTCCCGCAAGATCGGCTCGTTGCCGGTTCTCGGACGGATAGCGCTGAAACCGCCCGCGGCCGAGCCGGTGGACGTGATCGACAAGGAAACGGGCAAGCCCCGACCGCTCGTCCACCCGCTGGTTTCGGTCGGAGACTGGGGGAACGCCGAATCGTTGTTGCGCCCGGCCGGGAGGGCGCGGTTCGGTCATCGATCGATCGACGTCGTCAGCGACGGGAGCTTCATTAATCCGGGGGCTCAAGTCCGGGTCATCGAGATTTCGGGAAACCGGATCGTGGTCGCCGAGGTCGAGGAATCGGACGAGGAGCCGTCAATACAAGTCCGGCGCGCCAGCGAGTGAACGACTTGCAGGTGGTTGGTTAAAGCCCTTATGGTTAAAACCCCTTAATTTCCATTTTTTTGCCCTTTCTCAAACGGCTGCTCTTAAATACTATTATCATCTTGCCGCGAACAGGGAACTTGACATTCTCCTGCTGGTCAAATCTGTGTGGTGACCGGCCGGGCCATGGATGGGCCAGCATTGATTCGGGCTGAGCGCGGGAGGAAACGCCGCGAATTCCGCCGAATCGGCGACGTCCCGTGCGGGATGTTGTCCGTCCGCAATTGCCATTGGCTTGCCAGGCGCAAGGTCCAGTCGGGCCTGTGCGGGCGGTTGCGGTCCAAGTCGCGTCAATGCAGAACCTGATTTTTTGCGGCCCACCGCCGCGTGGTACGAGTGCCGAGATGAACCTGAAAAATTTGCGAAACATCGGAATTTCCGCTCATATTGACTCGGGCAAGACGACCTTGAGCGAGCGAATCCTTTATTACACCGGACGAATCCACAAGATCGAGGAAGTTCGCGGCGGTGGTGACGGTGCCACGATGGACCACATGGAGCTGGAAAAGGAACGCGGCATCACCATCACCAGCGCTGCCACGAGCGTCAAGTGGAACGACTATCAGATCAACCTGATCGACACTCCGGGACATGTCGACTTCACGGTCGAAGTCGAGCGGAGTCTCCGCGTGCTCGATGGTGCGATTCTCGTGCTCTGTGCCGTCGGCGGCGTGCAGGCCCAGTCGTTGACGGTCGACCGGCAAATGAAGCGCTATCACGTCCCCCGCCTGGCGTTTATTAACAAGATGGATCGCACCGGTGCCGACCCGCACAAGGTCTGCGAGCAAATGCGCAACAAACTGAAGGCCGACGCGGTCCTCATACAATTGCCCATCGGTGCGGGCGAAGACTTCGAAGGCGTCATCGACTTGATCAAGATGCGTGCCCAGTACTTCGACGGGGCCAAGGGGGAGATTGTCCGCGAAGCGGAGATTCCCGCCGACCTGACCGGGAACGCCGCGTTGGCGCGCCAGCAAATGCTCGAGGGGCTGGCAATGTACAGCGACGAACTGATGGAACTGCTGCTCCAGGAACAGCAGGTCCCCGAATCGCTCATTCACAAGGTTCTGGTCGCGGCCGTTCTGGGACAGGGCTGCACACCAGTCCTACTTGGAACGGCGGTTCGCAACAAGGGAGTGCAAACGTTGCTTGACGCCGTCTGCCGGTATCTCCCCTCGCCGCTCGACCGCGAAGTCAGGGCCAAACAATGGGACAACCCCGATCAGCCCTTTCCGCTCACGCCAGATCCGCAAGAACCCTTCGTCGGAATGGCGTTCAAGATCGTCGAGGACCCCTACGGCCAGTTGACTTACATGCGCATCTATCAGGGAACGATCGAGAAGGGAGAAATGTACTTCAACCAGCGCACCGAGCGCAAGGAACGATTCAGCCGTATAGTCCGCATGCACGCGGACAAACGCGAGGAGATCGATTCCGCCTCGGCCGGTGACATCGTCGCCGTCATGGGTATC
This sequence comes from Pirellulaceae bacterium, assembly GCA_041747075.1. Lineage (GTDB taxonomy): Bacteria > Planctomycetota > Planctomycetia > Pirellulales > Pirellulaceae > CAJQPP01. The sequence continues at coordinate 5,456 of JBGTFW010000219.1, read as the reverse complement.
GACTGCGCCAGCGGCGATACCTTCGCCGCCCGGCCACGCATGTGTACCCTCGAAAACATGTTCGTTCCCGAGCCAGTGATCAAGATCGCCGTGAGCGCGCGCGATCGCGGCAGCAGCGACAAGCTGGGAAAGGCACTCCAGAGATTTCGCAAGGAAGACCCGACTTTCCACGTCTTCACCGACGGGGAAACGAGCGAGGTCATTATGGCCGGCATGGGCGAACTGCATCTCGACGTTTATGCCGAGCGAATTCGGCGTGAATACAACATCGAAATCGACGTCGGCGCGCCGAAGGTCAGCTATCGCGAAACGCCGACCCAGGAGGTCGAGTTCAATTACAAACACAAGAAGCAGACCGGTGGTTCCGGCCAGTTCGCCCATATCGTCGGTACGATAGGGCCGCTCATTCCCACCGAGGAACATCCGGAAACCGAGTACCGCTTCGAGGAGTCAATCGTCAGCGGGCGGATTCCGCGCCAATATATCCCGGCGGTCGAAAAGGGATTTCGTTCGTCGATTGGCAAGGGGACCGTGGCCGAGTACCCGGTGACCGGTCTCTACGTGCATCTCACCGACGGTTCGTACCACGACGTCGACAGCAGCGAACTGGCGTTCCAGACCGCGGCCCGCGGCTGTTTCCGTGAAAACATGCCGAAGACCAGCCCGGTGCTTCTCGAACCGGTCATGCGAGTCGAAATTGAATGTCCGGAAAGTTACCAGGGCGGAATCGTCGGCGACATTAATTCCCGGCGCGGGATCATTGAGTCGACCGACATCAATATCGACAGCATATCACAAATTGCCTGTGAGGTACCGCTGAACGAGACCTTTGGATACGCCACCGACTTGCGAAGCATGACGCAGGGACAGGGAACGTTCACGATGGAACTGGCGGGTTATCGCCGCGTTCCGGGTCATATTCAGGAAGCGATTATCGCCGAGCGCCGCAAGCAAAAGGACGGCCAGCTCGTCGGCTCGCGATAACCATTTTCGGGACGCGGGTTCGTCGTCCAGGGCAAGGACCAGGAAACCTGTTGGGATGCCTCGTTATTCCGCTTCGTCCTCTGTTTCAACTTTTTCGAACGAATCAACGAGGATAAAGTTCTTGTTGTCGTGAACCGTCACAATGCCCGTGGCGACGACCGTCGCCGGAGGGGTACCTCATCAAGTTCACGTCGACCCAATCAGCGCCTCAAGCCCCTTGTAAGTCTCGTTGGGCAAGACGGTCACGAGATGCTTCACAGCCTCGTCATAAATCATCACGTTGCAGGCTTCACCTGTCTTGTAAGTACAATTGCCGCAAAGCACTTTTCCAGTCACGGTACCCTCTTTCGTTGCCTCCAGCAATTCAATGTCCTGAGGCAGCGTGCTGGCCGCATTGACGGAGCCTCGCTCCATGGCCAAATCGTCATTGCGCGAATGAGACCCTTTGGTCCCGGAGCCTCTGGTCCCGGAACCTTGTGACAGGTTGCCGTTGTTTCCACCCACCCCACCTGGATGGATTAGAAATGTCGCCGTGAAAATGGCGATGGCGATCGTTATCAAGACGAACGCGATTGCCAGGGGCCTTCGATCAGCCATGTTGATATCCTTTGAGGAAAACAGATACGAATTCTTTTGCGTCGTCCTCTTTTGCGTCGTTCGGCTTCCGGTGAAGTTCTTGAACACGAACTCATGGGGTTACCTGTTTGCCGGTGCGGACCCGGGCTCATTAAATCGCAAAATCCAGGCATCCTGACCACCGCGTCCGCTCGATGCAGTTCGTGCGCTAACGCAGTACCGGCCAGCCGCAATTTCGCACACGGCGTATCCGCTGTCCAGTGCTTTGCCACCCAACGGTTGGTGCCAGAGTAATTTTCCACGGGTGTCGGTTCGGACAACCCAGACGTCACCATCACCGGCCCCAACCGACTCGGTTACTCCGCAAAAGATGAACCCGCCGTCCGAAGTTTGGCTGACTGTGTTAAACCACTCATCGCCGTTTCCGCCAAAGGAATTATCCCAAATCCTCTCGCCCTCCTCGTCGAGTCGCACGATCCATGCATCCCATTTGTGGGAACCCGCCGGTTTGGTTTCGCCCGCCGCAATGTATCCTCCATCCGATGTCTGAATGATACACTCGCACCAGTTGTCCCGTTCATTGCCGTATGTTTTTTGCCAAAGTTGATTGCCGGTTTCGTCAAAGCGCACGACCCAGAAATCGAGCCCGCCTGCGCCTTGCGAGCCTGTTTGTCCGCAAGCAACAAAACCACCGTCGTTGGTGGGACTGAGAAAGCTGAGTCGGTCAAATGCTTCGCCGCCGAGCACATTGTCCGAGATCAGTTCACCCGTCTTGTCGAAACGAAGCACCCACGCATCCATCTTTCCCGCACCCTGCGACCGCGTTCCGCCGGAAACCAGAAACCCGCCATCGGTCGCCTGGGCAATCGCATCGGCTCGATCGAATTGTTCGCCGCCGCAGGTTCGTTCCCACTGCTGATTGCCTTGTTCGTCAATCACGAATACCCACGCGTCCGATTCGCCGTTGCCTTGCGAAGCGGTCAGGCCGCAAACAACGAATCCACCTTCACGCCGCGGTGCGATAAAACCGGCTTCGTCATTCTCCTTGCCGCCATACGTTTGTTCCCACAGCAACTTTCCCGATTCGTCAAGACAAAATACCCATGCGTCGCGTCCACCGTTCCCTTTCGAAGTTGTCCATCCGCTAACGAGAATCCTTCCATCGCCGGTCGGAATCATAAACCGGGCTTCGTCATCTTTATCTCCGCCGAAGGTGTTGGCCCATTCGAGGACTGGACCCGGCGGAAGGTCCGCCGATGCGTCGTTTCCGCCGGATCGTCGATTGCAACCGAAAAAAAGGCACAGGGACAAAATGACGCTGCAAGCCAGCATTCGCAACAGGAAATCCCGTTGGCCGAGCGGACCGTGTCGGACGGATTTGGTCATGATTGCCTGTTCAGCCTGTGATGGATGGGTTCAGCACTTCTCAGTGACCTCCCGCAAACCGAATGATGGCGTTTCCCGTGCAAGAGCCCTCAATGCGTTATACTTGATTATCCCGGCAAGTTCAAAACACCAATCGAAAGTGAACCGATGCGAATCGCGGTTTCAGGCAAGGGCGGCAGCGGCAAGACGACGATTTCCGGCACACTCGCTCGATTGGCGGCGCGGCGACTCGGCAAGGTGCTGGCGGTCGATGGCGATCCGAACCCGAATCTTGCGCAAACGATCGGTGTCAAGGCTCCCGACAAGTGGCCGCTTGTGCCTCGCGATTTGTTGACCACCGTGGAGGAGAACGGCGAGAAGCGGGCGGTGCTGGCCAAACCAATCGACGAAGTGATCGCCGAGTACTCGATGAGAGGACCGGATGGGGTGCAATTGCTCAGCATGGGCGAAGTCGACCACGCTGGCGAAGGCTGACTTTGTCGCGCCCATGCGACGGTTCGTGAAATCGTCGGTGCCACCCTGGAGAATTCCGGATTCCCGGTTATTCTGGACATGGAAGCGTCGCTCGAACACATGCGCCGCAATACGGTCAAACACATCGACACGATGCTGATTGTGACGGAACCGTATTTTCGTTCGCTCGAATCGGCGCGCCGGTTGTTCCAGTTGGCCAGCGAAGTCCCGGTCAAGAACATTTGGGGAGTGGCCAACAAGGTCCGCAACGACGCCGAAAAGTCCGCCATTACCTCGTATTTTGAACAAAAACGATTGCGGTTGGTGGCGACGATCCCTTACGATGAAGCTGTTAGCGAGGCGGATTTGAACGCTTGTGCGTTGATCGACTATCGCGAAGACTCGCCCGCAGTCAACGCGATTCGCGAATTGCTGGAGAGGTTGCTGGAAACCTGATTGATCATGGAATCCACGAACCGGTTGATTTGACTGGTTCACAAGAGAACATGCCATGCTTACCGAAAATCCTTTTGCTTCTCTCGAAACGCAAACGGCAATTGCTCCACTTGGCGGCATCTCGAAAAAGTACAAGCGCGTCCACGTATTCTGGCTGGCCGGGATGAGCTGCGATGGTTGCTCGATCGCGGTAACCGGCGCGACGAATCCGCCCGTCGAGGATTTGCTGGCGGGAACGATCCCCGGACTGCCTCAATTGATTCTGCATCATCCCGTCCTGGCAGTGGAAACCGGTGAAGAGTTCGCTCATGATTTTTATCGAGCCTGGAAGGGCGAACTGGAAGATCCGTATGTCGTCGTCCTGGAAGGGTCCATCGCCGATGAAAGGATCGCCGCGAAGACGGGCGGGTATTGGTCCGCCATGGGCGTTCCGCACGAAGGGGGTGATCCGTGGGAAGCCCAGCCTATTCCAACCGCCGAATGGGTCAGTCGGCTGGCGCCCGGCGCGGCGGCCATGATTGCCATCGGCACCTGTGCCACGTGGGGGGGCATTCCGGCAGCCGCGGGGAACCCGACGGGTTCGATGGGCCTGATGGACTTTCTCGGAAAAGAATATCGCGGCACCCTCGGTTTGCCGGTTATCAATATCCCCGGTTGCTCGCCCGTTGGCGATAACTTCAACGAAACCGTCGCCGTCGTCTTGATGTTCCTGCAAGGGCACGGACCGCTGCCGGAATTTGACGAACTCGGCCGGCCGGCCTGGCTGTTTGGCGAGACGGTGCATCGCGGATGTACTCGCGCCGGTTATTACGAAGAAGGAACGTTCGCCAAGGAATACGGCGATCGCGAATGTTTGGTCGAAATCGGTTGCTGGGGTCCGGTCGTCCAGTGCAACATTGTTTCCCGGGGGGCCATCAATGGCGTCGGGGGTTGCATGAAAACCGGCGGCGTTTGTATCGGTTGCACGATGCCCGGCTTCCCGGACAAGTTTGCTCCGTTCTACAAGGCTCCGCCCGGATCAGACGTTTCGGGAACCCTTTCCCGGCTGGTCGGTTCGTTCATCACACCGCTGCGAAGAATGACGCAGAAAACCAGAAATCGCGAGATCCAGTGGAAACCGGGCGAGACACCCAGCGGCTGGGCCAACGTGAGTCAATCGAGTTTGATCAATCGAACAAGCGACTATTTTTACAACAAGTTGCAGTACATGGGCCATCAGAAACCGGGGCATAAGGAAACAAGACCATGATTTGGCTTGGACTGGCACTGGTCATTGTCGCGGCTGCCGCGGCGCTACTGATCTGGATTTACGCCGAAGCGTCCGGGATTCTCGGCCATGCGGCGAGAGCTTTGGAAGCTGGCAAGCAAATCGAAGCCAACACAAGGATTCTGCGAGCGATTCCCGATGTCAACACGCTGCTGGATGAAACGGACGGTTCGGTTTTGGGCGTGGCAACCAAGGCCGGGACGCTGGCCAATGCACTGACGGCAAGCACGCCAAAAACCGGAATGGAGTAACAACATGACGCTGTGGATTATTTCAATCGTTTTGGCTTTTGTCGTCACGGCCGTTGTCGGTTTGTTGCTGGGGATGATTCTGT
>JBGTFW010000218.1:0-5355 GCA_041747075.1 Pirellulaceae bacterium | reverse complement strand
AAAAACCGAAGGCGGCATCCAAAAAATCAAACGCCTGCTAAAGAACGCTTTACCCAGCGAATACAGGGCCGTCGCATGATGCCAAACAAAAAGTGTGCAACTTCAAAAAGCGCCAGCGAGTGAACGACTGGGGATAAAAGCGGCAGCGAGTGAACGACCGGGAAACGCTTGCAAGGGCCTGGCCTGCCTCTTCAAACGGGAGCGGCCCCAGCCAGTCGAACTGACTGGGGCCAGTCAGGCTCAGCTATTAATACCCGTCGCCGGATGCATGGGACGAACTTTCATCTTCGGGGAACGGCGGCTGATAAGCGTGCCCGTGGCCCGCGCCGCCCGATTCATGACCTCCGGCCTCGATCGAGTCCGGGTCGGCAATTTCGCCCGCCTGATAAGCCATGATTTGCGGGGAACCCGATACCCGGACCGTTACCGTGACGAACTCCAGCGGAGACGCTCCCCAGTCGTACCGGACGTTGCGGACTTTCAATGCTGCCAGGCCGCCGTGATACTGTACGGCATGCTGAAGCGCCTCGCGGTAATCGGTGATATTCAGGATGCGCCGCCCATCGACTCGCCACAACACGTCGCCGCCTTCCAGTCCTGCCTTGCTGGCGGGCGAGCCTGGCACCACCGAATTGACGCGCAGGCCGTAATCCGGAATCATCGTTCCCATGAATCCCAGCGTCGGCTGTTCGCCGCCACCCGGCGGCAGGACATACGGCATGACCCGGGTCTCGCTCTCGCCCTGTGCAAAGAGCTGTTGTGAAAACAAACCGAGGAACATTGCGGTGGACAGCAGTAACCAACGGGAAACGTGGCGATTCATGAATTTTCTCCTGATAGGGGCGGTTGCGAGAGCCGCGAATGACGGTGCGATTCGACGCCGCGCGGGCGTGACAAGGGGAAATGCCGTCCGCCACAAGAATCTTTCAAAGAATGAGTTTTCCGGAAAAAATGAGTGATCCGCGGACAGCCCGTACCAGAGAAATCCCCAACTTGACAATGAGCGGGTTGACAGCCACCTCCTCTCCGAACCAGCTCGCGGCCGATTTCTTCAAGGAGCGTTCATGCAGACCCGAATCGCGATGTGGTCCGGGCCACGGAATATCTCGACGGCGCTGATGCGCTCGTTCGGCAACCGTCCCGATTGTTTCGTGACGGATGAACCGCTCTATGCGTTTTATCTGGACCAGACGGGCCTTGACCATCCGGGCAGGGCCGAGACGCTTCGCCATCATGAAGCCGATTGGCGCAAGGTAGTTGAACGGCTCGTTGGCGAACTTCCCGACGGCAAGACCGTCTGGTACCAAAAACACATGGCCCACCACTTGTTGCCGCAAGTCGATCGCGGCTGGCTGGCGTCCGTTCACAACGCCTTTCTCATTCGCGAACCGCGCGAGATGCTGACGTCGCTGATCGAATTCATTCTCGAACCGACGGCGGAAGACACGGGACTACCCCGACAAGTGGAAATCTTCGAATTGGTGCGCGGGGAAACCGGGCGGACGCCGCCGGTGATCGACGGTCGCGACGTGCTGGAGAATCCTCGGCGAGTCCTCGCGGCACTTTGCGAACGACTGGGAATCCCGTGGACCGACGCGATGCTTTCATGGCCAGCCGGGCGGCGGGCAACCGATGGCGCGTGGGCGGAGCACTGGTACGAAAAGGTTTGGCGGACAACCGGTTTCGGTACTTACCGGCGCAAGTCGGACGCCGTCCCGGAATCACTTCACGGAGTCCTCGATCGATGCGAGGAACTCTATCAGCGACTGGCGGTTTTCCGGCTGGGAGCCTCCTCCCGCGACTCCGGCAACGCGGATACGTCGAGTTGACCATGTACAGGTGACGCCGCGAAACGACAACCTGATCCGGGTGCCGAATGATCACGGATCGTCCGTCGGACAATCCGATGCGAAAAGGCGTAAAAACGCCGGGCTTAAGAAGTTTCTTCAATTCTTCGGCGCGCATTTTGTCAACGTGGTTTCAGGGGAACAGCTTCAATCGTCGTGATGTACAGATCCTGATGATCAACCAGTCGGCGGCTCGCATGGGTTTGTTCCCTATTCACGATTTTACGATACAATCCTCGATTCGCCGGCACCATCGATTGATTACGATTCATTTTACAAGCGCTTCCACGACCCGGCAAACGGTCGAGTTGATTCCGCGGCAGCACAGTCGTCGCGTCGCCGGCTATTCCCTCAACGGAACAATATGACTCATTCCAGTACCCACGACGCGCTCCCCGATCCGCGCAACGCGGATATTCGGATTTATGTCAATGGCGAGCTTCTGCCGCGCGACGACGCGAAAATCTCGGTCTTCGACAGCGGCTACCTGGTCGGCGACGGGGTGTGGGAAGGCATCCGTTTGCACAACGGACATTTTGTTTTCCTGGAGGAACATCTTGACCGCCTCTTTCAGGCCGCTGCCGCCATCGGCATGAAGCTGGCCATGACGCGCGAGCAGTTTCACGAGGCGCTGCACAACACCGTGTCCGCAAACGACATGACGACGGGCGTTCATTGCCGCCTGATGGTGACACGCGGCGTCAAGAAAACTCCTTCCCAGGACCCGCGGCTGACGATCGGCGATCCAAACGTCGTCATTATTTGCGAGCACAAGGTGGCCGATCCGCAAACGACCCGCCACGGACTTCGGCTTTTTACATCGACCGTGCGGCGCGGATCGCCCGATTATCTCGATCCGAAACTCAACTGCCATTCAAAATTGCACGAAGTCATCGCGCTTGTCCAGGCGATCAACGCCGGGGCCGACGAAGCGCTCATGCTCGACATTCACGGCTTTGTCGCGACGTGCAATTCGACCAACTTTTTCATCGTCCGTCGCGGGGAGGTCTGGACCTCGACGGGGCAATACTGCATGAACGGGATCACGCGCGGCAAGGTGATTCAATGCGCTCGCGCGGCGGGGATGACCGCACTGGAACGAAACTTTTCCCTCACCGACGTGTACGACGCCGATGAATCGTTCGTCACGGGGACCTTTGGCGGACTGACACCCGTCATAAACATCGACGGCCGCGTTATTGGAAACGGTCACGAGGGGCGGGTGACGCACCGGCTTCGCGAACTGTATTACGAAGTTGCCCATTAGCCACTGTCGCTCGATGAGTTTTCCTGCCATGCTGGTAGCTCGTCCCGTACCCGCGGGTCACCCTTTGTTCGCTGACATCGAGGAGAAACGCCGATGCGAAAAATAACCACCCTGATCATGTTGGCCTTTTTTGGAACGGGAATTTGCGTCCGCCACGGAATTGGCCAGGAGAACGAGCGAAAGAAACCGGCCGAGCCGGAAACCGCGCTCGATTTCACGGTCACGACGATTGAGGGGGAGGAAGTGTCGCTGGCCGAAAAATACGATGGCAAGGTCCTTCTCGTCGTCAATGTGGCGAGCAAATGCGGGATGACTCCCCAGTACGCCGGTTTGCAGAAGCTTTACGACGACCACAAGGAGCAAGGCCTCGCCGTTCTCGGATTTCCGTCGAACCAGTTTGGCGACCAGGAGCCGGGAACGAACGAGCAAATCGCCACGTTTTGCAACGACAATTACAACGTCACCTTTGATCTTTTTTCCAAGGTCGAGGTCAACGGTGAAAGCGCGGCGCCTGTGTACGCCTGGTTGACCAGCCAGAAAACCGATCCCAATGGAGCGGGCGATATAACCTGGAATTTCGAGAAGTTCGTGATCGACCGGTCGGGCAAGGTCATCGGGCGCTTTGGTCCGCGAACCGAACCGGACGACGAGGCGCTCGTTGCCTTGATCGAGAAAGCCCTGGAAGAAAAGCAGTAGAAGGCGGCCAGCGGGCGCAAGGCGGTGCACTCGTCACTCAACCGATCGGGTTAATCTGCCACCTGCCGGAATCTCTGATTAATCAAATTGGCAACGACTTGTTGGCCTTCAGGTTGACGCCAAAATACTGGGCGCATCGTAATAACACGATATGCCCACATGTACTTGTCGACCACCGGTGCGCTGCTGGCATCCTGTGTGGACTCGTCGATCGCCCTGGCGAACGGTGGACGCCGCACGCGCGCGAAAATCCCCGTGCCGAAAGCCACAGGGCCATTTTTTTGCCTCCCAGGCCTTGAAAACGCACCGTGGCCCACCAAAAACACCTGTATCACCCACGATTTCTGCGGAAGAACCTCTTTTTTCGATCATTTAAGGGTTTTTCCGAAATAGTCCAAGACGTTTTGCTGAATATTGCAGGGTCAGTCATATGAGAATCCGGATGACCATGGCAGAACAAAAAACCGATCAGTTGTTGGCTCTCGCTCGAAGCGGTGATTCCCGTGCGCAGCAGGAATTGCTCAGTCGTCATAATGACCGTCTAAAGCGACTGATCTCAACCTTTCTGGACCCTCGGCTCGCCGCGCGACTTGATCCTTCAGACGTGTTGCAGGAGGCGCTAATGTGCGCCGCCGTTCGGTTACCGAAATTTCTCGAGGAACAGCCGATCGGATTTTATCCGTGGCTACGGCAGATCGTTCGTGAACAAATTGTCGTGGTTCACCGGCGGCACGTTCAGGCAGATCGCCGGACCATACGCAAGGAACGATCTTATCGAATGGGGTTTTCAGACGAATCCGCGATGCAATTGGCAAATCAACTGGTCGGCCGCGACACATCTCCCACCCAACGAGCCAACCTGGAAGAATTGAAGACAAAAGTGCGGAATGCACTCGAGAAATCCAATGAGGTGGATCGGGAACTGCTTTTGATGCGTTTCGTCGAACAACTCAAAATTCGAGAAATTTCCGAGGCCATGAGTATTTCAGAATCTGCTGTTAAGGCACGACTCGCTCGCGCTTTGCAAAGGCTTAATCAGATCGTCAAGAAACATGAATAAATCACACCCCGATCTTGCAGGCCAGGAAACCTTTGAAGAAGTTGTCCATCAGATCTGCGAATCAATCCAGCAAGGGGAAACTGTCGACATCGAAAGATTAGCCGGCGAATATCCCGCGATGGCCGTCCAGCTGCGAAGCCTGTATCCCACATTGCTCGCAATCACATCGCTTGATCCAGCGAGCCGGGAAACGGAGTTGTCTTTGGGCAACCTTGACCATGGGGAGAATGAAACACTTGGCGACTTTCGCATCCTGCGACAAATCGGGCGCGGCGGAATGGGCGTGGTTTATGAAGCCCAGCAGTTGTCGATGAAACGCAAGGTCGCGTTGAAAATCCTGCCGCTGGCGGCGCTGGTCGATCCGCGGGCATTACAGCGTTTCAAGAACGAAGTCACGGCAATTGCGACTTTGCAACATCCGCACATTGTCGCGGTCTACTCGATTGGCGAAGAACGCGGCATTCACTATTTCGCCATGCAATTAA
>JBGTFW010000217.1:0-35199 GCA_041747075.1 Pirellulaceae bacterium | reverse complement strand
AAAGCCTACGGGATCAAAAAGCTCCGGGAGATCCTTGGCATTGATATTGATGAGATGATTTTTGCCGGGGATGCCCTGTTCCCGGGCGGGAACGACTATCCGGTCAAGGAAGCGGGCGTGGTGTCCATCCAAGTCAACAATACGGAGGAAACCAAACGTGTCATTGAGACGATCCTTGCGTGTATGGATGGAATTGTACACACCGCACTTCGTGAGGAGGTGGCCCGATGACCGGATTCTATCTGTACGACAATCCGCTGCTCAAGAAACCATTGACGTTGGGGCACATCAAGCCACGTCTGCTCGGACACTGGGGCACGACACCAGGGCTGAACGTTATCTACGTTCACATGAACGGCGTCATTCAAGGAGCACAACCTGAACGCCATCTACGTCACCGGGCCAGGTCACGGGGGACCCGGGCTGGTAGCAAACGCTTACCTCGAAGGCACCTACAGCGCGGTTTATCCGCACATCTCACAAGATGCGGACGGGATGCAGCGACTGTTCAAGCAGTTCTCCTTTCCCGTCGGCATTCCGAGTCGCGTCGCGCCGGAGACGCCGGGTTCAATTCACGAAGGCGGCGAACTGGGGTCTTCGTTGCCGCATGCATACGGCGCGGCGTTCGATAATCCCGATCTGCTCGTGGCTTGCGTCGTCGGCGATGGCGAAGCGGAGACTGGGCCGCTCGCCACCAGTTGGCACTCGAACAAACTCGATGAAAACAGGAGCGTCTCCACCGCACTGCCATGCCGGATCTCCATTTACGAGGAGGACGGGACGACCATACTGGCAACATTGAAGCCAACGGCACTGCTGGCGATGTTCAACTCGCCGCAGTTGTCAACGGTGGCGCAAGAATTGGAAGACACGATCACGAAAATCATGAATGAGGCGGCAGTCAGCGAATGAGAATTATGGCAGTTACGATGCCTCGATCGAATCATCAATGACAAATCCCCAACATCAAGTCGCCGAATCAACGTTGCAGCAAGAACCGCCATCCGGTCGTTCGTGGGTTTCGTTGTCTGGTCTCTGGAAACTTGGAACCACAATCATTGCGACACTCGCAGTCTTGGGAATCGCGGCACATCTGGTGCTCCGGTTCGGATTCCACGCGTCATCGGGCGCGTTCCAGATTCCCTTGTGGATCACGCTCGGCGCGGGAGGTGTTCCACTTGTTTTTGAACTGCTGCGAAAGCTTCTCAAGCGTCAATTTGGGTCCGATCTTCTGGGTGGAATCTCCATCATCACGTCGGTTCTCCTTGGCGAATACCTGGCTGGTTCGATCATCGTGTTGATGCTTTCCGGCGGCGAAGCTTTGGAGAGTTACGCGCTGCGCAGCGCGTCGTCGGTACTGGCCGCGCTGGCCAAACGGATGCCTTCGGTCGCGCACCGAAAACGGGATTCTGAAATCGTCGATGTAGAACTGGCAGAGGTTGCTGTTGGTGACACGCTGGTGATTTACCCGCACGACATCTGCCCCGTGGACGGCGAAGTCATCGAAGGTCACGGTGTGATGGATGAATCCTACCTGACGGGTGAACCGTTCCAGATCACCAAGACCTCCGGTTCAACCGTAATCTCGGGTGCGATTAACGGCGATTCGGCGTTGACGATCCGCACGACGCAGCGCGCCGCTGATTCACGCCACGCAAAGATCATTCAGGTGATTCACGAATCCGAAAGCAAGCGGCCGCAGTTACAGCGACTCGGTGATCAACTTGGCGCGATCTATACGCCGGTGGCGCTGCTGGTCGCGATCTTCGCGTGGGCGATCAGTGGCGATTCTCTTCGTTTTCTTGCGGTGTTGGTGATTGCAACTCCCTGCCCATTGCTGCTGGCCATACCGATTGCCATCATCGGCTCGATTTCCCTCTGTGCCCGTCGAGCCATCATCGTGAAAAGTCCGGTTGTGCTCGAACAGATCGCCGGATGTCGCACCGCAGTTTTCGACAAGACCGGAACGCTCACTTATGGAGAACCGCAGCTGACCGAACAAATTGTCGCTTCGGAGTTCAGACAAAAGGAAGTGCTGACTCTCGTTGCAAGTTTGGAACGCTATTCAAAACATCCGCTCGCCCGTGCCATTCTTGAGGCGGCAAAGGTCGCAGCCATTCAACTGCCTGAAGCCTCCAACGTCGGCGAGCGACCCGGACAGGGACTGGTCGGAACCGTCTCTGGCCATTCGGTGCAGATCTCCAGCCGCAAGAAGCTTCTCGTTCAGAATGTCGCCGGTGCCGACCAGCTTCCTGCCGTAGCCGGAGGTCTCGAATGCGTCATAATGATCGACGGGCGCTATGCCGCTGCGTTTCGATTTCGGGACGAACCGCGAGCGGAAAGTCGCTCCTTCGTGAAGCATCTCGGGCCAAAGCACGCCTTCACGCGCGTGATGCTCGTTTCGGGCGATCGCGAATCGGAGGTTCGTTACCTTGCCGAACAAGTCGGTATCACAGAGATATTCGCGGAGCAAAGCCCGGAACAGAAACTTGCCCTCGTTCGCGCTGAAACATCCAAAGCGAAAACATTGTATGTCGGCGATGGCATCAACGACGCACCGGCGATGATGGCCGCAACGGTTGGGATGGCGATCGGCCAGAATAGTGATGTGACTGCGGAAGCGGCCGGCGTCGTCGTTATGGACAACGCGCTTGAGAAAGTCGATGAGTTCATGCACATCAGCCGCCGGATGCGAACCATCGCTTTGCAAAGTGCCATTGGTGGTATGGCACTCAGCATGATCGGCATGGGCTTCGCTGCCACTGGCCACCTCAGTCCGGTGACTGGAGCGATTTCACAGGAAGTCATCGACGTCCTCGCAGTGCTCAATGCACTCCGGGCCGCCTTTCCGCCCCGCGTCATTCATGATCTCTGATATCGGTTTGCGAAATATGAAAACAACACGCGAGACTCTCATGCCTGAGCTGCTCCGCAAGCTGGACGCCTACTGGCGCGCCGCCAACTATCTGTCCGTCGCCTGATCTATCTCTACGACAATCCACTGCTCATGCAACCGCTGACGCTGGAGCACATCAAGCCGCGTCTGCTGGGACACTGGGGGACGACTCCGGGACTGAACTTTATCTACGTTCACATGGATACCACGGGGACGCGGCGGAAGTCCGTGGATTGCCGGACTCACCCTTAGCCCAGTCCCGAAGGGACGACAGGAACGGATCTTCCTCATTGCGTGCCGTCGCTTCGCGACACAACCGGCGTCCGTTCCCGGCCTCGCACTGACTTGGAAATGCGGTGGTATCAACGAGCTTAACGCACATCGACCAATTCTCGCCGTCGATCGAGTATTATCGGGCAGGCACCATTCATTTGGCCAAAACGAGCACCATCCGTATCGACTTTTTTGCGTCTTTTTCACGTTTTTTTGCCGAAAACAGGGGCCATTTCGTTCGGGCGAGGTTTTTCGGACGGAGGGGATTGTATTGCTTGCCGCGGCAACTAGACTGATTGCGATCGAAAGACCTGGTACGTTGCCAGTCTCGACCCACCCACTCGGAGAGGAAGCATCATGAAACTGAACAGCGGAAAAATCAAATTGATCGCCGGTCTATTCGCACTTGTGGTCGCGTCTATTGGGAATACGGCCTCGGCTGATATTTCTCAGGGACCCAACCAGGCGAACGGGTTTTTCTCGGATGTTACTTTTCCCCAGTCGATTGCCGATAATTTCGTGGTTACGGCCGGCGGCCCCCTGAATTACAGCTTGTCCTGGTGGGGAGGGTATTTCCCAAGCAATACGGCCGTTTCGGACAGTTTTGCGATCCGGATCCATGGGGACCTTGCCGGACTTCCCGACAGCTCGGCTGCATTCCTGAATCTTTCGGGGGTTACCGCCGACTTAAGGGTTGATACGGGTGTCAACCTGTTTGGCGTTGACGAGTATATGTATACCCTTAATCTCGGTGCCCTCAACTTGGCGCCCGGCACGTATTGGCTGGAGATTTTTAACGACACGTCTCAAAACGGGGACAACTGGTTTTGGGAAACCGGAAATTTGGACAATGTGAATGGAATTGCGAATGATGCATTTTCCCAAACGACGCCAGGAGTCGTCTGGTTTGCAAATGGCGCAGAACAGGCTTTTACCTTGACCACGTCTCCTATCCCCGAACCGTCGTTGGCCGGTACCATTTTGCTATTGGGATTGGGATTCATTGCCAATCGACGAAGGAAATAATTTCCTTGTAGTTGTCCTCATTGACACGTCAGCCGATAGGCGAGATACAGTCCCGCACCGTCGCGGCGCGGACGCAGCCACGGCGGCGATATGTCGTAACGCGCGATGCGATCCGCCAGCTCGCGATCGCGCGTGAGCATCGAATCAATGACGGCGGGATTGCAACCGGCATGAAACAACCCCTTCTCCTGAACTTCGCGTAACAGCATCGACAAGTCGCCGGGCGCGGATCGCAATTGGGACACCCATTCCGAGTTGGTGACTTCGGTGACGAGAATGGCCTGGCCACCGGGCGTTGTCAGGTCGAGCATGTCGGAAACGTGTCGTTTCCGCGCCATCCCGATAAGCACTGGCAGCCGCAGCTCGGCCTTCCCCACCGACTCGACCAGTCGCGCCAGCATCTCCGGCAAGACGTCCGACGACAGAACGACTTCGAATCGTCCGAGGCCGATCAGAGTCTCTTTCGTTTTCAGCACGGTTTCAATCTGGTCGAGAACCGCTTCCCCGCGATGATTTGCAAATTCATCAACGAGCGTGTTCGCGCCGCCAATATCCACACCCGCATGGCGCATGACACGGGGATGGCCCTTCAGGTTCTGCTCCTCCACTCCTGCCTTGACGGCCTCACCGTCGCAATCGACAAGATGCAGTTCATGGTATCGCCGCAGCAACGCCTCCAGTTTGAGTTCCCGGCACCTGCCCGCACCGAGCACGCACAGCGTCCCGCGCCGACCCGATTCCGGATCACCAGGGAGGATTCGCAAGATCATCTTTCGATGGGTGACGTCCATCTCCCACTCGGAGGAGGACTCGCGTCCCACCAGCGGCTGGTGGGTGCGTTGACCAAGGTATTCGTAACGTGATTCCGTCATGATTGTCGGGGAGCAGGCTCTGATGGTTGAAGGATTTTCGTCGATGCCGGGTGACGCAAGACGATTGCCGCGGCGACCGCTCCCGCCAGCCCCGCCATCGCGAAGCGAATTTCGGATTGTCGTTCGCCACCAACGACCTCATGAATCCACCGCCAGAGGCAAATCTGAATCAGCGCTGCAAGGGCTGCCACCCCGGTTAGTGGAAGCCGGCGGAACCAGGAGACCGTCGAGAATCGCGAAACGGCGAGTAAAATGGCACTGATCGCGGCCGTTGTCGCAAGTGCCTGCCAGCCGAGAAACAGTCCGACCGTCATCAGGCTGATCGGTGCGTTATTCACATAGCGTGGCGCCGGCGAATCGTTGAGGCGGAGGAATTCACCGAGAAGAAACCCCCCGCTGAGGCCGATAAAGGCGGTCGTCATGCGCCCTCCCGCCGACCCCGTTCCGAAAACCGGGTCGCCCAAAGCGGCCCAGTTGACCGGCTGCAACCACGGCCACGCGAGCGGTGCGATTGCTCCGACCAGCAATGCGAGGATAATCGTTCGCACTGGCAGGCGACTCGCGTCCAGTTCCATCAAGGCCCACGTCAATAACATCGTAATCAGGAATGCGTGAAAAACATAAATCGCCACGACGTCCCATTTCGTCGCGATGACGATTTGCAAAGAGCCCGTGATCGCGTAGCGCGAACCGCCCGGCAGGTTTCCCCCGCCGCTTCGCAACTCGACGTAAAAGAGCACGAAAAACACGCCGGCAAGGATTCCCTCCACGATTGGATAACGGGGCGAAATGGGGAGATGGCAAACGCGGCAGCGGCCGCCGAGCTTCAGCCAGCCGATGACCGGGATGTTGTCGCTGAGCCGAATCCTTGCCAGACACCAGGGACAGGCCGAGCCGCCGGAGACAATGGAAACGCCGCGCGGCATCCGCCACACGACGACGTTGATAAAGCTGCCGATCATTCCGCCCAGCGCAATAAACCATGCGGCGACCAGCAGTTCCATCAACATCGTTCGCACCGTTTCGAGCCGCGTCAGCGTCGTCCGGTCGAACGGCAACCGCGCTTCGAGAAGCGGCAGAACGCTCATGAAAGCAACGATTGCGAACAACGCGCACACCAGCACGTTCTTCCAGAAATTCCATCGCGAGCGGCGTCGGGACATACTCCGAAGTATCCACGATTTCCCGTTAGCCGGCGACGCCCGTCAGTCCGACCGCAATTGTCACAATGCCGGATTGGCAACAATTCGGTGAGCCGAATGGCATTTCCGAACTCATCGGAGTTTCGGCTACATCCAAAACCGCCCCGCTTCGCCCCGGAACGCCCCGACATTCAGCTAAAATATAACGGGGACAATCAATGCAAGGGCGGAAGACAACCATGGGCTGGCGGAAATTCGTATCGGGTTCGATTCGCGGCGGATCAGCAGCCTTGATGTTTGGCGCTCTCATCACCGCGGGGGCTGTCGCCGCGCAGCCACCGCGGAGCGAAACGTCCGACCTCGATAGGGAGATCAAAAGGGCCCGCGCCGAATATCACCAGCGACTGGAATCCCTCGCGAAAGTCTGCGCGAAACAGGAGATGCCCGACGAAGCGGCAACGACGCGATCACGCATTATCGAACAGTTGCCCGACCGGCAAACGATTTTTCTTCCTCCAGCCACTGGCATCGCGGTTGCGGATTCCGCCACCGACCTGCATCGCGCGTGGGCGCGTCAACTTGAAAAGATCGGTGATGAACATGCCGGGCGATTGATCGAGCTGGCGAATCGCGCCGCGGACGAGTCGCACGGCGCAACGGGGTACCAGTTACTTCACGAAGCGCTCGTCGCCGCGCCCGATCACGCCGAAATTCGCGGAATTCTCGGCTTCCGCCGCGACGGCGGTGGGTGGACAAGGACCCTGAGGCCGATTCGTGTCTCGCGCGGCCAGCGCCGCCAGGCAATTATCGGCTGGGAAAAGGGCGATTATCAGATCGTTCAATCACCGCACTTCACAATCTCCACGCCGGACGGGGAGGCGGGCAGGCAACTTGCGATCGTCCTTGAAACGACCTACGACGTATGGCGGCAAGTCTGGTTTGAATTGTGGAGCGGCGACCGACAGTTGCGATCCTGGCTCGGTGGAGATGGCTCGGACAGTTCGGGCAGCCAGCGCCATGACGTGATCCTCTTTGCCAACCGCGAGCAATACCTTCGCGACCTTGCCGATGTCAGCAATATCGAGCTATCAACGGGATACTACAACGACGAGCGGGAAGTGAGTTTTTTCTATCACGACTCCCCTGCCCCGCTCGATACCTGGCGGCACGAGATCGTTCACCAGTTGATGCGGGAAAAGTCCCCCGGCAAGCGATCGATGGCCAACGCCAGCCACGCATGGCTGGTCGAGGGAACCGCCATGTACTTCGAGTCGATGCGCGAGTTCACCGACCGCGTGACGCTGGGGGGATTCGATGCGCAACGGTTGCAATTCGCGCGATTGCGGTTCACGCGTGAAGGATTCTTTCGCCCGCTCGAGGAACTGCACTCACTCGATCGAACGGGCCTTCAGGAAAGCGGCGAGGTTCACGCCCTGTATTCCCAATCGGCGGGAATGTGCCAGTTTCTTTTCAACGGGGAGGGAGGGCGATACCGGGAGGGTCTGATCCGTTTTGTCCGGGATTTCTATCGCGATCCCGACGGCGAACTTTCGCTGGCCGACACGGCCGCGCCCTTCGATCAACTCGACCGGGAGTACCGCGAATTCCTGAAAGTCACGCGGGACGACCTGCGCAATCTGGAGGCAAGAGACCCGATCGGGCTTGCGCTGGCCGGTGCCGGCATCCGCGGGGACGATCTCCGCGCGTTATCCGCCTGTCAGTCGCTGGAGTGGTTGCAGCTTTCCGAAAACCCGATCGGCGATGATGGAATCCGTCATCTGGCGGGACTTCCGAAACTTCGCGAACTGATGATCGACGTTACGGGGATTAGTGACGCGGGCCTTGAGCAACTGGGAACGATCGGAACGTTGGAACAACTCGACCTGGCGAGTACGCCGATCAGCGACGCGGGGTTGAAACACCTGGCGCGTTTGCCCTTGAAAGTTCTTTGGCTGGGCGGAACGGGAATCACCGATACAGGAATTGCGCACCTGGCCTTGATCAAGAGCCTGGAATATCTCGATTTGCGCCAGACGCGAGTGACCGACGCCGGAGTCGCGCGATTGCGAGATTCGATCCCTGACCTTCGCGTCGAGCGATGACACGGGCGACTCGTCCCCTCACCGGTGCCCGACGCGCGGCGGCAATGTCATACGTTGTGTGCCGGAGCAAATTGTGACCGCAAATGGTTTCCGTTCGCCGTGTCAATTCCCAACGCCGTGTGGCCTTTCCAGGCAGTACGGCCGTTTTGAAGTGAACTGGCGAGCGACTCAAGTTGCTGGAGGTTGGCGCTAAATCGCATCCCCTGCCTGTTCTCCACCAGCCGCGCGCTCGTCGGCGGGCCGTTGACGGCGACGAACGTTCCCGGATTGACCGATTGCCGCAGCTCCGACAGCTTTGCGTTCAACTCGCCTTCGTCCGCCTGGTCGTCGATGCTTAACCAAATGAGCTTCGGGTGATCTTCGCGATAGGCCATCACCAGCGCTGACAGTGCAACATTGTCACCGAGCGAACGGGTCCGCCATCCGGATTCTTCAAGAACCATTTCGACGATCGTTCCGGGCATCGGCTGGTCTTTTCCGGTGCCGGTCGTGCCCCCAACCGCGAGGGGCGCGGTATCGCCCGGTTGCGGAAGAAGTTTTCGCAATTCATCAAGCGCCTGAACGGCCGCTTCGCACGCCTGTTTCTGGCGGGAATCCGGATTCTCCTCGCATTTCCAGTTGACCAAAAAACGTTGAAAGGCGGGTGTAACCAGTCGATCCCCAATCTCCGCAACCGAGTGTCCACCCAGCCAGACTTCCATTACGACCCGCGCGGCGCGATCCGCGTCGCCAGCCATGAGGGAGTCGTCAAAATCAACTCGCATATCAGCAAGCTCCCGTCGCCCGGACCGAATGCCGGGTGGCAATCCGAGGGCTTCCGAGTTGACGAGTTGGTGAGTGCCGTTGCGAATGAACTCAAAGACCGAATGGCGGGAAATGCGGCGATGTCCGCCGACGGTCTTTTCAAATGGGATGAGTCCGCGGTCGCACCATCTCTTCATGGAGGATTCGCTCACACCAATTGCCTTGGCGACCTTGCGGGGTGTAAGTTTCACGGGCTTGCTATTTGTCATTGGAACACCTGAAACGGCTTAAGTCCGACGGCTTGGTGAATAAGAAATGTCGGCGGCGAGGATTCGCGCTCGGACTCGCGCCTACTCTCAGGCTACACCTGCAAACAAGGGGCCGTTCACGGGAATCTTGAACGAATTACCCGTTTTTCGCCGGTTTCCTGAACGACTTGAGCGGTGCGGGACCAGCGCCTGAACGGTTCTCCACCATGACAGCGGGTCCGCGGGAACTCCGTTTTCGCACTTGGCCGATGGGACGGAAGGATCCGGCGGAGAGAGCGATTTCGGCGACGTTTGGCGGAACGATGAGGAGAGTTGTTCTACATACACGGAACAATTGAGGACAATTGTTCCACACTCACACTCAACACCGTATCTTTCTGTCGTTCGCAGAAAGCGCGAAACTGGAATCAGGAAGGGACGCGGCGCAAAAAAAGCCCTGCTGAACGAATCAGCAAGGCCGGGAAGGTCCTGGTGTCAGTAGGGCGAACTGCCGGTTCGCACTACGTCATCGTACAAACCTTAATGTCCTTCGTGCTCGTGAGGGTCTTCGCCAGTCACGGCGGCGAGCATCGCCTCCGCCGACGGGCGAATGTACTTCACCCCCTGAAGAACCGCGTCGATCTTGCTATCGCCATCGATAATATAAGTCGAGTAGTGACCATCCGGGCTGTATTGGGACGTCACGTGCGATCCGAAATCAACGGCCATCACGCACGGCGGATTGTTTTGCTCGGCAAACGCGCGGAGGCCTTCGATCCCCTGAGCCGCCGTGTTGCCAGGTTGAAGTTCACGGAAGACACAAACGACTTCCGCGTTGTGTTCCTTCAATTCATCCGCGATTTCCGACAACTGGCTGACCTGGTTCATGCAATAGGGACAAAAATGGCCGCGATTGAAGACCAGTACCAGCGTCTTCCCCTTGTAGTCCTCAAGCGAAATCGTTTTGCCATCAACGGTTTGCAACGAGAAGTCGGGGGCCATGTCCCCTTTCGCCAGCTTGCCGCTGCTCCGGTCGCCGACGGGACGAAACGTTCCCGCATTGACCGCGTCGGCGTACGAGGCAAGCTCCTTGGCGCGCTGCTGCAACACTTGCAACGCCATGAATCCAAACATCTTGTTTCGTGATGCCTCGTCGAGCGAACCAAACACCTGGCCGGCCTTGTTGCGATCAGCGCGGGCCGGTGCGAACGACTGGTCCATCTGTCGCATATCCGGCTGCTCCATCGCTTTATTCACCAGGTCATGGAATTGCCTGATCTGTCCCATCACGTCGTGGACGTGTTCGTGCTCGGCGACCTGGCCGGTAAAGAGGTCCGGGTCCTGTTCGCAGATTTCACAACTCAGGTCCAGTTGCTCCCTCGCTCCGTTAAGCAGGGCTTGGGTTTCGCGCGAGAACTTGTCCCCGTGCGCCGTAAGCATCCAGTCGACATCGCCGGCTACCTGATGGACCATTGCGTCAAACTCGCCGCTCAATGGAAGGGCGCTGAAGTCCCACCCCTGCGCGGTTTGCCCGGTCGTTTCGCTACCCGTTGCAGACTTTTCTTCACCGCCACGGTAGTCTTCACCTCCATTCAAAACGGAGGCTTCACCTTCAGGGCGATTTACCACGACGTTGGCCGCGCCAGGAATCGCTTCCGAAACCGGCGGGCAACAGCACGCAGGCGGATAAATATTGGCTTGCGGATAGTAGTAATAGTACGGCGTCGATTGGGGAGCCATGAACCGCGCGCCGCGAGGGTAGCGGTAATACGTCGTCTGAGGATACTGATAGTAAACGCCAGACCCCTGGAACTGCTGTCCGCCCAATTGCGGCATGCCCATTTGCTGTCCGCCCTGGATGAATTGCCCCGGCTGCCGGGGATTCCAGGTATAGGTCGACTGCGGATACGTGGGCTGGGGGGTCCACGTTTCATACATTTGCGCCGACCCGGACTGGACAAGCACACCCGCGGAAAGGAAGCCGATTACGGCGACAAGCCGTTTTGCCGGGAAAGTCTTCATTGAAAAACTCCAAAAGTGGGGGAAAGTGAATGGTCGCATTTTGAATACGCCTCGTTGAGAAAGACGACAAACCGGACGGTCCGCCGATCGTCACACCATGGAAGATGCCGCACGTCGCATCGACCTGCCGATTTTATGGAATGGCGAAGCGAAATACAAACCCTTCGCAAAAAATCCGCCGTCGCGTGCAAAATCACCGCTCCGCCGACAGAGAATCGGCGGGCGCGGCGCCGAATTTCTCCGATCGAGCCCTTTCGTCCCGATCCGACACGCGATGCAGCTTTCGCCAATTGAGAGAGGGCTGGAATCGCTCAACCAGCACCGACTGAAGCGCGTGCCCCTCGCCCGATTTACAGGAAACGACGGTCGCGGTTGCGGGTTCCAGTTCACTCCACGCCTCGCTTGAGAGGATGTGTTCGAGCCGCCGACCGATGTCCGCCGATTCCCCGACGTAAAGGGCGTGCCCGGCGGATTTCACCAGCCAGGCACCGTTTACACCAGCGGTCGCGCCGGCGGCTTGTTCGATCGGCACGGCGTCGGGTAACCGGCAACGCAACCAGCCTGAGAACCTTTCAACGGCGATTCGGCGGGAACTCCTTGCCCGCTTGCGAATCGCCATGGCCGCCCAGCGCGATTCAAAGGGCGAGGCAGGCGGACCAAACGCGCGGGCGATCTGGTCGAACTCCGCCGCGAAGTCCGGCGAACAGAGCAAGTCGTCGAGCGTCAGGCCATAATCGATCTCCATCAAGTGCATGGCGATTTCGCTTGCAAAGCTATGCGCGTCCATATCAACCAATGTCAATCTCCGCGCCACTTTCGTGGATCGGGGAAGCTGCTTTTGCTTGCGAAGTCTCAGCAACAACTTGTTCCACGTCCATGCGTCGCCCGCGATTCCCCGCTCGCCGCATTCGGTGACAAACCGCGCGTTCCGTTCCGGATCGCAAAGCAGCATGTCCGCCGACCGGCCCTCGCCGGCCAGTCGATACGATTCGACAATCGCGTTGCGGGTTTCATCGGAAACCGGTATCGGCTTGAGCCGTTTGCCGTGGTGCGTCGGCGGTGCGCTCTTCAGGGGTTCCTCGGCACCGTCGAGCGGATCGCCGGGGGCGACTGTTTCCAGACGCTGTTCGATGTACGCGACGTATTCGGGAGAAAGCTCAAACCCCTTCCATCGCCGCCCCAGTTTTTTTGCCACGCTCAACGTCGTCCCGCTTCCCGCGAAGGGATCGACGACCAGCTCCATCGGGTTACTGGAAACGCGAATGATCCGTCCGAGCAACTGTTCGGGCATTTGGCAGCCGTGAAAGCCCTTCCGTTCCTTGAAGGTCCCGGCGACTCGCGCAAAGTACCAGGTATCGTGATCGACGGCGAATGAAAACGGATTGGCGAGCGACGCATCCTGGGGCCGGTGAATCCACGTCCCGGAAGGGCGATAAATCCACGTGTTATCGGGCAGGCGTTTTTTCGGGTTGGCGCGGCGGTCGCGGTAGACCAGTTCGCGCGCCGAGCGGATACGGACTCGAGGATTGTCGGCGTTGAAGGTGAACTGCCGCGGATTCTTCACAAAATGAAAGAGGTGCGTGTGCGAGCGGCTAAAGGCGCGCTTGCAATTGACGCCGAACGTGTAATACCAGATCACCCAGCTCCGGCAGACGAATCCGGCCTCCTGGGCGATGATCTTCAGTTCGGCGGCGTATTCGTCACCGATTGCCAGCCAGAAAGTCCCGTCGGCCTTGAGGCATTGCGCGACGCCGCCGATCCACGCGCGGCACCAGTCGAGATACTCGCCATCCTTTCGCGCATCGTTGTAAACGTCGTAGTCGTATCCAATGTTAAACGGCGGATCGGCAAAGACCAGATCGACCGAGCCTTCGCCGAGCTGTCCAAGCAATTGAACGCAATCCCCCTGAACGATGCCGTTTTTGTGGGGCAAGCTTCCAGCTTGCCTCGACGTGGAGTTAATCATCGACTGTTTGCAAAAGATCGTTCCTCGCGGGCAGGATGCCTGCACAACTAACGTGGACGGATGGAAGATATCAATGTAAGGCGTTGGTGCCTTTTCGGCCATCGGCCGCAGCGGTGGACCTGTCATCCACCGCGCCAATCTGGCCCTCATTCCACTTCGCAACTAAAATCAGGTGACTTGTCGTTTCGCAGAGTTTTTCCGATTCGAGTCGGTAACCAGCCATGATTTCCAGAATTGCAGCGATCACAACGGCCGACCAGTTGCTCGCCTTGCCCGACGATGACTGTCGCCACGAACTGGTCGAGGGAGTACTCAAGTCCATGGCACCCGCGGGCAGTGAACACGGCAAGATCGCCGGGCGGATATTTTCGCGACTCCACGTCCATGTGGAAACAAGGGGATTGGGCGAAACGTACGCGGCCGAAACCGGCTTCAAAATCCACGCGGATCCCGATACTGTGCGCGCGCCCGATGCGGCGTTCGTCAGTCATGCCCGGCTGGCGGCCGTTACACGAACTCGCGGATACCTGCCACTTGCCCCCGATTTGGTGGTCGAAGTCATCTCGCCAGGCGATTCCTTTTCCGCGGTCGAGGCGAAGACCCATGACTGGCTCCGCGCGGGGTCTCGGATCGTGCTCATCGCCGACCCGGCCAACGAGTGCCTGCATGTCCACTCGCCGGACTCCGTGCGCCAGGTACTCCGTCGCGGCGAGACGTTTCATGCCGGCGACGTATGCGGCGACTGGCAGCTTGCCGTTGACGACGTATTTCAGTCAGCGCCGTGATAAACTGGACGCATGTCGCGGCGCGAACATGGAATGCGGCGTTCATGAAACTGCTGGATGAGGCGGGCGTTACTTGTCGCGGAAAGCGTCGCGTTTTTGTCTCCACGCGTTGATGTTCGCCGCGTTTTCCTCGCTTGTGTCGATCCGGTTGAGGTTATCCCACGCATGAATGACTTGCTCATACCACGTTAGTTCCTCGGCTTCCGCCAAAAGCGATTCCAGTACCGCAATCGACGCGCGGTATTTGGAAATGGCGTCTTGCCGAAAGCGCTCTCTTTCGTCCGGTGCGACGTTGAGCCGGTCGTCCGCTATATGTTCGCCCCACGCCATGAAGAGCTGAGCGAGATAATACCGGTATCCCCGATCCCCCTCGTTGATGGCAAGCGCCCGATTCAGGTCCTTTTCCGCTTCCAGGAAATTCTCCAGTGCGCGATAGCTATTTCCGCGCTGTGCGAGCGCCTCGGCGTCGGTATCGTTGCTTTCGGCGATCGCCGCCGTGTATTGCTCGATGGCCTTGTCGTAGTCTCGCGTCGCGCGGTGGCAATCACCAAGCCTCCGCATGGCGGCCAGCAAACCCGCGCTCACGGCGGCCTTTTGGGAACCCGTCAAGTCCATTCCGTCTCGCATTTCGCGATAGTGGCGGGTCGCATCGGAGAATTGCCGAATCGCGCCGCTAAAGTCGCGCGAGCGCCCGCGTTCTTCTCCGAAAGCGGCATGCGACTCACCGATCGCGATATTCATTTCCCATACCGGCTCACCGAGTCGAAGCGCGTCCTTGAAATCGGAAATCGCCCGCTCAAAGTCCTCCAGCGAATGGCGGTATAGCCGACCTCGAATGGCGTAGCCTGCCGGGTCGTCGGGAGCGATTTTAATGGCGCGATCGAGGTCCTTCAGGGCATTGTCCGTTTCATTAAGGCGCTGATAAAACGCCGCGCGGCCCGTCAGCCAGGTCGCCGGTGGCGAATCGCTCAGCTCGATCGCATGGGAGTAATCGTCGACCCCGGATTGGGCTTCGCCGAGGTTTCCGTGGCATTCGGCGCGCGCCGCAAGAAATTCGGGCCGGTCGCCAACGAGCGCGATCGCGCGATCGAGGTCGCTTTTCGCCGCGCCGAGATTTCTGGATGCAAGCCGTGCCATGCCGCGCTGGTACGAGGCCTCGGCCAGCATGGTGCCAACGCGCTCGCGCCGCGGATCGAGAGACGCGACTTCTTCCAGGTCGGCAATCGCCGGATCGTAGTCCTCTTTCGCCAGACTTCCTTCCGCCCGTTCCAGCAACAACCCGGCAAGTTCGCCGTTAACCGCCGGATCGGGTCGCAATGCGAGGGCGGAGCGGTAGTCAACGACCGCCTTGTCGGTTTCCTCGTGGCGGTGAATTCGCGCGCGAAGCAAATACGCTTCGGCGCGTTGGTCATCGGGGGCGGTCGCACCGGCCTCGTTGAGAAACGCCGTCAGATCGTCGATCGCGTCGTGTTCGTCTTCCTCGCCTCCGTCGCGGCCGTGATACGCCTTGCCGCGGAGGAGAAAGGCCGTGAGAAAGGCGGCGTGATCGTGGTCGAGGACGGCTGAAAAATGCCCGATCGCCTCGTCGAACCGATTGTCGGCAAGCGCGGCCTTGCCCAGTTGATAGATGTGATCGACGTCAGGTTGCAACTCGATCGAGAACCTTCTCGCCTTGAGAAAATCGTATGAGACGTCGGGAGGATCGAAGCTCGCGTATCCTTCGCAGTTTACAACAAGTCGCCAGTCGCCTTCCTTCCGCGGCAAAATAAAACGACCGTCCTCCGCCCGTTTCAACGGCTGTCCGTCGAGCGTGACGTTGGCGCTCTCGGGCTTGACGGAGAGCAGCGGACTGAGGGCGACGTGGTTCACCGGACCCGATTCCGATTCGGGAAGTTTCACACTGGAATCATAGTCCGCGTAGTCGTCGTGGGTACCGCGAATGGAGACTTGCTTTCCGCGCCGCGAATCGGGAAATCGAATGGCGACAAATCCGTTGTCAAGCGGCGTTTCGCGTCCGTCGACAACCAGACGCGTCGTCGGAGGATCGACGGCAAAGCGCAACTCAACTTCGCCGGGAGTGACCGCACCTTTTTTTTCCAGCGTCACGTCGAACGAGTTGTTCCCGTCGTCGACGTGAAAGATTCCCGTGCCCCGGTAATCGTCCGAATCGAATTCCAGAAAGTGATCACCCGCCGTGAGAGGCCAGGCACCGTTGCGGTCCCGTTCCAGCGGCGCGCCGTTTCGCAAGACGCTGACGTTTTCGGCCTCCTTCGGGTCAAACGTGAACTTGACGGGAATACGACTCGTAACGATCGGCGGAGTTTTCTCCGGCGTTTCCGACGTTTCACCGGATGGACCGGCCACTGGGCCGAACCATCCGTACGGGTCGTTGGTGTACAACCACCAGCCGCCCAGGCCCAATCCGCCGGGAACCAGCAACATTAGAAAGGCCTTGACGAGCACGCCGCCCGCGCCGCGTTTTTTTTCGCCGCGCGAGACCCTGCCGGTGGAGCGCCGCGAAGGTTGAATCCGTTTCCGCGCGGCGGGTGCCTCCTTGTTCACGGCGGGCGGTGTCGGCTTCTCCACCGGTACGGCTTTCGGCGCGGTTTGAGCTGGAGACGAATGTGCGGCGGGGACTGCGCCGGGTGTCGCGAGGGTCATCGATCCAGGCGCGACCGCCGGGACCTCGTCGTGCGGCGTCAGGCCGCTTCGCCGTCGCCGGTCGATCGCAATCGATTGTTCGACTCCTTCGATGACGGGAATTGGATCGACGTCCCGCAAAATTTCAAACGCCTCGAGGGCGGACTGGGGTCGCTCGGCAACATTCTTTTTCAGCATGGCGTCGAGGGCTTGCGAAAGGTCGTCCGCCACGCCGGGGACGAGCTTTTTCACCGGTGGCAGTGCATCTTCTGAACCATGCCAGCGCAGCCAACCGACGTCGGTCATCCCCTTTTCCCCCTTGATCACCGGAAAGACGCCATCAAACTCCTTGCCCAGCAACAACTCAAGGGCCGTGAACCCAAGGCAATAGAAATCGAGCGGTGGTCCGATGTCACCGAAACCGGTCACGAGCGTTTCGGGCGCGACGTACTTTTCCGCCTCCGGTTTCGGGACGATGCCGTTCTCGATCGGCTCAAAGCTCCCCAGTTTGATCTTTCCCCGGTCGGTGAAGAGCAACTTCGCGGGACGAATGCCGCCGTAAAGGATTTCGCGATGGTGCAGGTAGTTCAGAGCCTTGAGCACTTGCTGGACCACCGAGCGAACCCGGTCGCTCGACATTGGACCGCGTTCGGCAACCAGTCGCTCGAGACTCCCTTCCACCAATTCGGTGATCACCAGGAAATGATCGGCGTCGACGTAGTGGACTTTGAGAAGATGTTCGTAATCGAGGTTGGCGAGAAAGCGGGCTTCGGCGAGAAAGGCCGCGACTCGACGCGAGTCGTCCTTCCACCGCTCGCCCAGTTCCTTGACGGCCACCGCCCGGTCGAGCGGTCCATGATCGTGGCCTTCGTGGACGAGCGAGTACCGGCCCGCGCCGATGACCTCAAATTTTTCGTACTGATCACTCATGGGTTCGTCGTCGTCCGGAGAACCAGGAAAATTCAGCGCAAGAATCCAGTGGCGGGGCTTCCAGCCGCGGCCATAAGGAAACCCGAATGGATTATAGCCCGTTTGCGCCGTCGGTTCACCCGCCGCGATTTGCGGTTCACGGCGCTCACGGTCGCTCTTGCAGGATGACCACCCATCCGAGGCGGTCGCCGGCGGGCAATCGCGTTGGAGTCATGACAAATGCGCGCGAGGCGAGCCAGATCCCGTCGTAAGCAGGTGAAACCGCGCCTAACGGGTCCCGATAACGGGTCGACATGAGGATTCCGCCCGAGTCGGTCTCGCCTTCCGCGCTGAATAACTGTTGCAAGGTTTCGGGCGAAAGGCGGGGAACGCGCGCGTTAATCGTCGATGCAAAGGAAGTTTCCTGAAACAGCGGATGCTGCATGATCAGTCCGCGCCGCGACCCGGTTGCTCCCTCCGGCGAGGCTTCGATCGTGTCCTCGTTGAGATTGGCGATCATGAGGCGGTCGCCGCGCGCAATCGCGCGACCCACCACCGTCAGGTCCCCCAGCCGAACCGCCATCCCAATAACGCCAATCGGACGGGCGGCGGCGACTTCATCATCGTCGTCGTAGACCGGCACACTGATCGCAATGACGTATTCCTTGTGCGTCCCCTGAAAGGGCGAAGTGACATGGGGTCGAGTCAGCGGGGCAACAGCACTTTCGCTCGCTGCATTTCCGGTTTCCGTTCCGCCGTGAAAGTACTCACGCCCCGCGTAGGCCTTGCCAAGGCTGGAAAAGCGTTCTCCCTTGTCATCCCTTTGGGGAAAGCGCGCGACCTGCGTTCCTCGCCCGTCGTCGGCGTTGACGAACCAGCACCACGAGTCGAGTTCACCGGCACGCGGTGCCGCGGCGCTTTTCAGCCACTTGCACAACTCGTCATCGAAGCCATTTTCAGCGGCCCGCGCGTTCCATTCCTTCAGGCGACGGCGCAACTCGGGACTTCGCGACGCCTCCTCGAGCGCCCAGATGCGGCGGTCGATTTCATAGCGAAGCGAATCGGCGGCCAGCGCCGCGCGTGTCGCCAGCCCCTGGCGACGGGCGAGTTGTTCCCGCTGGGCAAGGCTCGATTGCCAAACGAGGAAGCCCAGCGTCAGCACCGCCAGAACCAGCAGCGACGCCACGCCGACGGTCGCCGCATTGCGATGACGGCGAACCGAACGCGCGAGCCTTCGCGGGATCGGCTCGCGAAACCAGGAAATCGTCTCGTCGGCCAGGAATCGCTCGACGTCGTCGGCCAGGTCCATCGTCGCCGCGTAGCGCTGGTCGGGTTCGTTCGCCATCGCTTTGAGGCAAATCGCCTCGATGGCCGGTGAAATGCCGCGACGGACCCGCCGAGGCCCTGGAAAATCGCCGCGAATGATCTGCTGGCGAATCTCGTGCGTTGACGTGCCGGTGTACGGCGTCTTGCCGGTGAGAATGGAATAGAGCGTGACTCCGAGACTGAAGGCGTCGCTTTGCCGGGTCAGGTTCTCGCTGCCAGCCGCCTGCTCGGGACTCATATAGGGAAGCGTTCCGGTAATTCGCGTCGGTGCGGAATCAGAGTGCGTCCCTTGTGTCAGGACGAGCGTCTCCTCGCCGCTGCGTTTGTCGGCGACTTGCCGCTTGACCGTCCGCGCCGCGCCCCAGTCGAGCACGACGGTCTCGCCGTATCGCCCCAAAAGAATGTTTCGCGGCTTGATGTCGCAATGGATGATGCCCCGGCTGTGGGCGTAGGCAATCGACTTGCAAACCGCCGCGAACCGGCCAAGCAGGTCGTGAAACTCGCGGCTCGTGAATCCCGATTGTGTATCGTGGGTTTGATGAAAGGTTTCAATCGCGTCACCCATCGTTTTTCCGCGAACGAGTCGCATCACATAAAACGTGTCACCGGCAGGCGTCTGGCCCATGCCGTAAACCGGGACGATCCCGGGATGGTCCAGTCCGGCGGTGATTCGCGCTTCGGCAACGAACCGGTCCGCGTTTTCGGCCGATTGCGCGTTCAATCGCCGGGTCTTGATGGCGACGGTCCGCGCAAGTGCGCTATCGAGCGCCTCGTAGACGACTCCAATTCCGCCCGTCGCAAGGTGCTGGACTTGCCGGTAAACGACCCCCAGTTCGATTTGGTCGCAACCTGTCAGCGGCGAGTCGTCAAGGTCCGCCTGGAAATTATCATCGATCCGTTCGTCGTCCCACGTCTGATGCAGCTTGCGCCATGCCGCGACGCGGCGTTCCAGTTCCCTCGCCAGTTCCGGCTGTTCGCGACACAATTCATCGACGGGCAGCACGCAACCCCGTTCGGCGGCGGCGCGCCAGGTCTGAAAAAGTTCGTCGATCGTCGGACTGGAGTTCATTGCAAGTTCATGGCGCGGATTGCAGCGAGTCGGACAATCGCCGGGCCGTGAGTACGTCGTAACGCGTTCGCCACTTGTCAGTATGCACCACTTCCAGGCCGTTGGCGACCAGCAATTCTTTCATCGCATTGCCTTTTTGGTGACGACCGCGAAAGAGCCACACAAACCGCCGCCCGACACGCGTTGTGACGAGCACGCCGCCGGGTCGCAGTGCCGCGGCAATCTCCCTGACCAGTTGCGGCAGCCGCGGGACCAGCTCGGCGGCCTCGAGAAACCACACGGCGTCTATCGAACCCGGCTCGTCGCATCGCCAGTCCCGCAGGTCAAGCGGTATCAACTTCACACGCGCGCGCTGATCGGCACCGCGCGCGGCCAGGTGTTCGCGAAACCGTGCGAGCATCCCCTGGGAAAAATCGACCGCCTCGATGCGGCCGCGAAACTCGCGCCGTGCGAGCAGCAGCAGGCTGACACGGCCCGTGCCGCATGCCAGATCGACAACTCGGGCGCGTGGGTTGTCGCCGGTCGCCTCGAGGACCGGATCGATGAAGAGACGCTCGTTCGTTTCGGCGGACTGGTATTCGGGTGCCTTCCACTTTCCTTCGTACCAGGGCGCAAGCCAGTCGTAGCTTCGCCGCACAAAGCCGCTTCCGAGGAACCTCCATTCGGTGAGCATCAGCCAGAACAAAAGCCCGGCCAGCGCCAGCCCCGCTGCAACAATCCAGTATCCGACCGTCAGTTGCGCCACATTGATCACTTCAACGGTGAGGAACGGAAAAAAGTTCGCGGACTGAAAGGTTGCCCGGTTTCTCGTACATGTCCGAATGTCGCCGGGGCGTTCCCTTCTGTCGGTTCCCCCTCCCGCGCGGGAGATTGCCATCCGAAACCGCGTGTGCGACAGCCTTCCTGGGCCGTCGAAGCACGGGATGGCCATACAAAGTTTTTCAAACGGCCCTGGAAGGCCATTTTACAATGGTTAATGCACGTTCTAAGATGACCCCTGTCGCGCGATCCTTCCGGGCGAGGCGCAGTGACGGCTTTGTCGCGATCCACGCCCTCGGGAAACATACACCAGATTATCCAGGTGAGCTTGTCATGAAACGAAAACTATTGAAAACGTGGGCGCGGTTGAAACGGTTTCAGCGAGATGAAAGCGGTGAACAAAACATGTCCACCGTGATGTTGCTGGGCGTCGGCGCGCTGGTCGTGGTCGGACTGATCGCCATCGGCGTGTTCATTTTTAATTATGCCAAGGGCGGAATGGAAAACGCCACCAAGGACCCGGGGTTCCAGACTCCGAATTAGCGCGGCGTTGTGTCGCACGCGTCAAGCAGATCGTCACGAGTGTTCACTCACTTGCTTGCGCCGCGTGCTTGTATTGAAACCCTGTTCACTTGCTTGCGCTGCGGGCTTGTATTGGACGACTCCATGAATTCCGCATCGAGGACGTATCGAACGCTTGCCGGGACGACACGCGGACGGCGCGCGGCGTGGCTCGCGGGCCTGGCAGTTCCCGCGGCTGCGGGTCTTTTGGGAACGACGGTCGCCTTGCATTGGTTGCCCTATCCGCTGGGAACGGCGTGCGGGTTGACGTTGCTGGCCCTCCTCCTGACGACGATCGTCACCGACAGTTGCTGGAAGCGCATTCCGAACTGGGCGACGTATCCAGCCTTAACCTGGTTGCTTGCGTTCAATGTTTTCGGTTCGCTCTCCGCCGGATCTGGTTTCGAGTCGTCTCGGGCGCTTGCTGAAACCGGTTCATGGCCGCTCGTCGGGCCGCCGTCACTGGGCGCGATCGGGATCAGCGCCAGCCTGTTCGGCGCGGTGTCCTGCTTTGCCGTGATGGTCGTCCTTTCGGGTTTCCTCCGCGGTTCGGGTGGGGACGTCAAGCTGATGACCGCCATCGGCGCGTGCCTCGGCGTGCGTTACGGATTGTTGGCGATGCTGTTGGGATACGTGCTCGCCGGCTGTTGGTCACTCATCCTTTGCACTTGGTATTACGGACTTTGGAACATTGTCCGCGGCGTTTTCGCGTGGATCGGACACCTCCTCATGCCCATGATGGTCGCTCGGCCCGTGGTCCACGACGATCGCTTGCTCAAGTCCGGAGTACCGCTGGGCGCGCATTTCGCGCTCGGAACCGTGCTGGCGTT
Source organism: Pirellulaceae bacterium (assembly GCA_041747075.1). GTDB lineage: Bacteria > Planctomycetota > Planctomycetia > Pirellulales > Pirellulaceae > CAJQPP01. The sequence goes on along the minus strand of JBGTFW010000217.1, from coordinate 13,029 downwards.
GATCCCTGTCGTGCCTGGAATCCACTATTAAGTTAAGGATCAAGCCGAGAAAACGCATGGCCTGCGGAACATTCAATGTCGTTGATTGCTGTCGTTTCGCTCGGAGTCGCCGCGCGGGGTCGGTCGAACTGGAGGCGGTCCTCATCACCGGCGTGATGTTTCCGCTCGCCGTTGCGCTCTATTACCTGGCGATCCGCGGGTTTGGCATCATGTACAAGCTGATCGCGGGAATCCTTGAATGGCCTTTCTTGTAACGCGCCGCGGGCATCATGTTCGATCCTTATGAACTTTTTCGCTCCGTCGAATCGATCTGGCTGATCTGGATTTTCAGTTGCATCGGCCTTGGCGCGTTGACGGTCGCCGGCCTCTCGCGAATTCGCTGGCGACGCGCGATTCCCCGATTCCCGCGCGACGAGCGGGGGGCCGCCTATGCGTTGTCGTACGTGATGGTCGTTCCCCTGTATTTCATTTTTGTCTGTCTCGTCGTCGAGACGTCGCACATTCTGGTGACCAAGGCCGGGACGGTCTACGCGGCGTTTGCGGGAGCGCGAACCGCCGTTGTATGGGAGTCGGCTGAACCTGGCGAAGTCCGCATCCGGACGATGATCGCGGCGCGGCAGGCGTTTGTTCCGTTCGCGACGGGACTCAAAATTCCCGGCGCGACGGTCCCCCCCGCGACCTCGACCCATAATCGTTACCTCGAAACTTACAAGGAGCTGCTTGATGATCGACCCGTTTCGGATGGATACCTGTTGACCAAGCTGGCCAACACGGACACGGCGCTTGACGTCGACTACCGCGCGCCGGCCTCCTGGTCGGACGACGTACAGGTCAACGTTGTCTACCGGTTTCGATTTCACGTGCCGGTTATCGGTCACGCGCTGGGGACGCGCGCCGAGGACGGCTACCGGTACTTTAATATTGCGACGACGGTACGGCTGCAGAACGAGGGTCCGCAAAACGCCACTCAGCGAACGGGAATCAGCTATGCTTCGCCGGAATAGAACCGGGAAACCCCCTCACCCCGGCCCTCTCCCCCGCAAAGCCGGGGGAGCGGGGGCTGTGGCTGGGCCGAAGGGGATGTCGAATGGACAGCCGCAAACCGTGAATTTCTGCGTCCGGCGACGGGCCGCGCGAATCGTGCGCGAGATTTATCTCGGTGAATCCAGCACCGGATTCGGTGAACGCGGCACGGCAGGACTGCCGCGAATTCACGCCGACGAAAACGGCAAAATCACGCTGATCACGACCATTACGCTGATGTTCTTCTTGTTGCTGGTTTGCTACATCGGCAACGTCGGAATCAGCGTCAAGCAAAAAATGGAACTGCAAAACGCGGCGGACTCGGCTGCGTATTCCGCCGCACTGTGGCAGGCGCGGGGGATGAACGCCGTGACGGTCTCCAACCACATGATGGGCGAGGCAACGGCGATCATCGTCATGCTCGAATCGCTGGGAGGGCGGATCCAGACCGAATTCGGAAGCAACTACGAGTCGCAGGAAAGCACCCTCTATAACCAGCAAATCGAACTCTTCAAGTCAACCGCGCCGATTTTTCCCCCTCCGCTGACGCAAATCGACCAAAGGATCATCGACGCCGTTGCGGAAATCGTTACCCGCGACGACGGCAAGCACAACGCGGGCGCGACGATCTACGACGCGAAAATGACGCTCAAGTACGTCTTTCTGCTTTGCCTGAAACTCAAGTCGGCGTGTACCGCCGGTGAAGTCATCGGGACGCTGATTCCGCCGCTGGTCTTTGTCCAGATCGCATGTACGGCAATGGACATTTTTCTGACGACGGTACCCGTGCTCAAGGTGGCGCAGGAATGGCTGTTCCTTGAGGGGCTGGAAGCGGCGTCCCTCTTGATGGTCCCTTTTCACCGGGGCATCGAGTCGTTGCTCGTCCCGGCCATTGCCGCCTATCCAGTGACGGTTTTGGGCCAATCGCCGCTGGCCCCCGATCTGCCGCCTGGAGGAAGTTCCGCCGTCGGGCGCGCGGCGGAAACGACCTTGCGGGACCTCGGTGCGTTTTACGGACAACAGCAAATTGAACTGGCGACCATTCCGCTTGTCACAAAACTGACGCTGCCTATTCGCGCCGAGCCGGTGCCTGCCGGACAAGGGGAACAGGGCAAGGGAGCCTGGGAAATGCCGCCCAGCGAATGGGACGGGCCTTTCTTTACGAACCCAATGCTGGCGGTCATTACCGACGGATTCGCGGCCATCGACAGCGTCGCCGGAACCGCCGCCGATTTTATCGAGTGGATTCTCGGACTGGCGGACTGGATTCCCGGCTTTGACATCCCAGGCGTCAATGAAGCCAAAGAGGAACTGGAAAAACTCACCGAGGCACTTCGACTGCCGCAGACGCCGGATTACCGCCGGGGCTATCCGGAAAACCCGTCGCATCATGCGAACTCGAATTACAAATTGCCGGAATTTTACTGGCAAACCGAACGGCATTCCCAATGGGTCCGCGCGACGTATCCTTACGTGGAAAGCTACCGCGAGCCGATGATTTACTGGATGCAAACGGGGTTCAGTATTTTCGACCTCGAGCTTTCCAGCGCCGCCACCTATTACACGCACTGGACCAATCGGTACACGCTCGCCAAGTCATGGGAAATTCGCGGTGGCAAGGACGCCGCGGGGCCACTTGTGCCGCGCATGTACATCCTTGAATCGTCGACCGCCGAGACCAAGGGGCGCGAACCGTGGACGACCAGCGACACGGAAGCGGAAAAGCACTTCGTCGTCTACGGAATCGCCTGCCGGCCTGCCGCCCCTGCTCCCTTCGGGTCAGTGCTTTTCCCCAAGCCTGCTTCGGACGGCAGTATCGCGATCGCGGCGGCCATGTTTTACAACGCCAATCCACGCGTTGCCCTGGCGCTGGGAGGAGAAAACCTGAACACGCAAATGAACAACGGCTGGGACACGCTGAACTGGCTGCCGCCGGTCGAGGCCCATGAGTGGGGCGATCACACGCCGTCCAACACTAACGGCGCGAATATCTGGCAGGTCTTTCGCGGCAACCTGCCCTCCAACCGGGGTGCCCAGGTGCAAATCAACTGGCAGGCCAAGCTCGTCCCGATTGTCGCACAAAAAATCACACCCCAAAAACTTAAAGAGGGACTTTCCGCCGCGTCGCAATTGCCGGGAAACATCAAGGACCTGGCGGAAGTCGCAATCACGAAACCATCGTTAATTCACCAGTAACGTAACAAGCCGAGTCTCCGAGACTCGGACGGGTCCGAAGCCCGGGCACGGCGTCTCGGAGAGACGCCGCCACGTGCACCCTCAAGGTACTCGCCTGCGATCCAATGCAAAAAACCTCAAACAATCTCACGAACACTCCGCCCACCGGCCGATCGCCGCGCCGTGGCTCGGCACCGCTCGAACTGGTCATGGTCACACCGATCCTCGTGGCGGTATTCGTCCTCATCATTTGGGTTGGCAACTTCATGATCGGCCAGGCATACGTCACCACCGACGCGCGGAATCAGGCGTGGCACAAGCGCTTTACCGAAGCGCGTTCCACCGAATACGAGTTCCAGGGCGACCAGGGCGTCGTCGATGCCGACTCGACCCAAGAGCGGCGAATTTCCGCACTCGTCAGCGCATTTCCCAATCCGCGGTCGCGCCACATGGTGATTGGCGATGCATGGCACGCGCGACTGGACGATTCGCTTCCGGCGGCGCAGCAACGCGCTCGCGAGCTGAACAGCCACTGGAACTCGCGCCTGCAACTGGAACTCGGAAAACTTGCGGGAATCAACACGGTCAACGACGTCGTGTCGGACATTCTCGGCTTGCAGAACATCGGCGATCGCATCGAGGAACTGATCCTCCAGGCAATCGCTTCGCAGCTCGGTCCGCTGGAATCGCTGTTCGATCAATTCAAGTCCGGCGGGGACGACCTGCAAGAGGACCTTGAGAAAAAGAAGGCCGAGGAAAGGGAAAAACTGCGCAACCGCATTGAGCAACTGGACGCCGAAATCGCGCGGTTGAAAGGAGAGATTCAGGCCAAACAGGACCGCATCACCGCGATTGACGACGCGATCGAGGCCTCGGAGAACGCGGGAGATGGCGACGACGAAAAACTGACCGACGAGGAAATTGATGATCTCAAAAAGGAAAGAAAAAAAATCGTCGACGAGGACATTCCGGCGCTCAAGGCGGAACTGGCCCGCTACGAAGAAGAAAAGCGGCTAAAGTCGTCGCTGTTGAACCAGTTGTAATTCAACACCAATCGAACGGACCTTCAACGAATGGGCGGAACCTGGTCAACAACGGATCGGACTCGCGACCGGCCGGCCGCGGAACGTGGCGACGACGGGCCAAGCCGCCGCGCGCGACGCTGGAAACTCGTCGAGCGGAGCTTTACCCTCGCCGCCATGCTGGGCGTCATCGTCCTCAGCTGGTCCGCCATCCGGGGGATGCAGCGTTTGTTCCGCAACAACTCGCCGCAACCAATCAGCCGGAAATCGTTGACGCAGGGCGAAACTCAGACCGTGACGTCAAGCCGTCACAGTGAAGTTCACCTGTTCAACGGCGGCGGCCCCATTCCCGGCAGCGGCGCGCTGGCCTCCATCACCGAGGGGGGCTATTGGGAAATGGCCGAATGGCAGTGGGATATTGGAATGGCGACGGTCGCGAACGCCGAGATTGACAAGCAACTGGACGCGCTGGCGGGTTTGCCGATGCCCGATCGCCTTGCGCCTCGCGAAGCGGAGGCGATCTCGCGCTTGATCGAGACCCTCCGACTGCTTCCTGTTCCGCGGCTGAGTGACGGCACGACCCATCGATACCAGCTTGACGATCCCGAAACGAGGCTTCGCGTCGTCACCCGCGATCGTGACGGGGGCGAAACGCTGCTGGGGGTTGCCGCCGCCAGGCGCATTCCGCAAACTGGCGAGTGGGCAGTGTTTCAGTTGCGGTCGAGGCCCCGGCGCGGCAGCGTGCGGACGCCGCATATTGTTTCCTTGCCGCCGGGAAGCAATCGACTTTGCGCGCGGATCAGCGACCAGGGCGTCGCGGTGCTTGAAATAGTCGATTGTCCCGTCTCATTGCGCGAACTGGCCGAGACGCTCGCTGAAGAGGCGTGGGCAACACGGCCCTTTCCGGAAAACAGCCCCGCCCCCACCGCCTGGTTGTGCGCGCGACGGAACGAACTGGTTCATATCTGGAGTATTCCGACAGGCGACGCCGACTCGCATCGCCTCGCCATCACGCGAGTTTTAATTGAAAACGCCCCTCAATGAAACACCTCATTCGCCTGCTTATTGCCCTGATCATCGGAGTCATCGCCGCCGTGCTCAACTGGATGTGGATGTCGCGCGAGCGGGCTTACCCCGAATACGTCTACGTCAGCGAGCCGATCGCCGCCGGTGAACCGATCACGCGCGACAAGCTCATGCCGGTCGGCGTCAAGGGAGATGCGGAAGTCCTTGCGAAAATCCTTGTGCCGTGGAACCAAAAGGAACTGTGGTACGATCGCTTCGCGCCCCACGATTACTTTGCCAGCCAGCCGCTATTTCAACGCGACATGGTTGAGTCCTCGACGACGCGGGACTGGGATGTGCTCGGTCCCTTCACGCTGGTCGGTGTGGGAAACGAGCCGACGTCGGCCTTTAGTGGTGAACCGGGCCAGTTGATACCGGTCTCTGGCAACATCCTGACGCTGGCAATCGACGATTCCCGGCGGGAGGAGAAGGGCTTGCTTTACCGGTATCTCGCCGCGATGCGCGGGGAGTACTATTTTAACGAAACGGCCGCCGAACGCAATTTGCTGAAGATCATCGGTGTCGAACCGCGCGTCTCGGCGCGGCAGCGGACCTCTGCCCCCGCGCCCGGACAACTCGAATCTTCGGGCGATGGTTCGCCCGGCGATGGTTCGCCCGGCGGCGGCATGGTCCCCCAAATGGAAACGGCGAGTCCCGACGAATTCGCGGCGCATTTCGCCGGACAACGACTGATTTTCGTCTCGCTGGAAAATGTTCCGAACGCACCGACATGGCTGAGAATTGGCGAGGAAATCTATTTCATGGTTCCGCCGGGCAAGCAGACGTTAATGACGAATACTGTTTCCCATTGAAGAATTGATCATGCCCACGCACGTCACCTGGTTCAACATGGTCAAGGACGACGACAAGGGCGCGAAGTCCCTCGACGGAACGTACATCCAGATCGGGCGCGGGCCGGACAACGACGTTGTGCTGGACAATCCGGCGATCGCCACGAACGCGGTTGTGCTGGAGGCTCGTGACGAAGGCTGGCACGTCATCGTGCTCGACGGAAACAGCATCGAGATCGGCGACCGCGAGGTCTTTCGCGGCGAGTCCCTGCCGGTCGCGGCGACGGACCGGCTGCGGCTATTTCCCTACACGATCGCACTGCGGCTCGATGCCGCGCCTCAAAAAAGGACCTTGTCGCGCGACCTTCTTGACGACCAGATGTCGCTGTTTGTCCGGAAATTGCACGTCGATTTGATTGAAAGGCACGAGAAACTTCTGGAAACAATCTACGGGCACCTCGATTCACCCGACAAGGAACACAACCCGGATCGATGGCGAACGGAACTTTTTGAAAAGGTCACGGATCTGGAAACGGACCTTGACGTCCTGACGGAACGGCACGGGCTGTTCGATAAAGGAAGCTTCCGGTTGCTCGATCATTTCGCCGGTCACACGGTTCGCAATGAACTGTTGTCGGTCGTGATGAACGCCAGCGATGAGGCGGTCGGTCTGCCCGCCCCCGAAGGCCGCGCGCTGTGGAGTCGCACGCAAACGTCGCTGCCGGCGCGGGAGACCGAGTTGCAACAGCTCGTTGCCCACGTTCGCGGCAAGCTGACACTGGACGAGCTAGCCGATCCGGGCGAACAAATCGATCGAATCGACGCCCGATTCTGGTCGATCCAGGAGAACCTCGTCACGAAAATACATAACGATTTCCGCCGCTACATGGCCCAGCGATACCTCAAGCAACAGATCAAGGACATTCTCTTTGGCTACGGGCCGCTGGAGGACCTGCTTCGCATTCCCTCGATCTCCGAGATCATGGTCGTCAACAGCGACCTGATTTACGTCGAGCGCAACGGTGTGCTCGAACTTACCGGACGGCGGTTCGTCTCGGACGCGGTCACCGAGTCGATCATGTCGCGAATTGTCGGACGGGTGAGCCGCCGCATCGACCGCTCGCAGCCGCTGGTTGACGCGCGGCTGGAGGATGGCAGCCGTGTCAACGCCGTCATCAATCCGATCGCGGTCAGCGGACCGTGCCTGACGATCCGCAAGTTTCCCCTTCGCAAGCTGGGCGTCGACGACCTGGTTCGCAAGGGCGCGATGACGCCGACGCTGGCGCATTTCCTCGAGGCTTGCGTCATCAATCGCCGCAACGTTCTCGTTTCCGGAGGGACCGGGACGGGCAAGACGACGTTGCTGAATTGTCTCAGCGATTTCATTCCGGACAACGAACGCATCGTGACGATCGAGGATACCGCCGAATTGCGCTTGCAAAAAATGCACGTTGTCCGCATGGAATCGAAACAGGCCAACGTCGAGGGAGCGGGCTCGTATTCGATTCGTGATCTTGTCCGCAATGCCCTGCGAATGCGGCCCGACCGGATCGTTGTCGGAGAATGCCGCTCGGGCGAGGCGCTCGACATGCTGCAGGCGATGAACACCGGCCACGACGGGTCGCTCACAACGATTCACGCCAACAATTCCGCGGACGTGATCCTCCGGCTGGAAGTCCTTGTGCAGATGGCGGCGGACTTGCCGATCGTTTCGATTCATCGCCAGATCGCCTCGGCCATTGACCTGATTGTCCAGCTTCGACGCCTCTCGTCGGGGCGGCGCTGCATCTCTCAAGTCACCGAAGTCGTCGGCATGGACCCCGACGGAGACGGGATCGAGCTGCGCGACCTGTTCGTCCTCGACGAGGACATTCGCGGCGGGGAATCGATTCGGCCCACCGGCCATCTGCCCAGCTTTATGAGCGATCTGCTGGAGGATGGACTGCTCGACTTGCAGGCGTTTTATTTCAAGACCGCTGACTGCGGAGCGGCGACATGAGCGAGCTGTTAAGGGACCTTCACTGGATGCCCGTCGCCAGCTCGGTGCTGGTCCTCGTGGCGGTCGTTTTCGGACTGGGGCCGCTCGGCAGGGTGTGGGACATGGTCTCGCGGCGGTACACGCGTGACTTGTTGGGATTGCTGGCCATCCTCGAAATCGACGAAGCGCGTTTTAATGTGTCCATGCGCGTTTGGGGGCTTGTTCTCGTCGGCACCCTCTTCGTCATGCTCTTTGTGTTTCGGTTACCGCTCCTGGCGATTGCCGCCGCGATCATCGTCATCGCCTTTCCCCGTATCTGGATGGGTATTCTTGTCCGCAAGCGGCGGACGTTGCTCCGCGAGCAAATGGCCGGTGCGTGCATCGCGATTGCCAATTGCGCGCGGGCCGGACTGTCGCTCGATCAGGCATTGCAGACGGTGGCGGACGAGTCGGTCAACCCGCTGGCGGGCGTGCTGAGGCGCATTTGCCGCGACTACAAGGCCAACATCCCGTTGGCCGAAGCGCTCAACCGCGCCCGTGAGCGCGTCAACCTCGATACCTTTACCATGTTCGTGGTGACGATCGTCACGTGCCTCGAGCATGGCGGGCGCGTAACGGAAATGCTCGACCGGATCAGCAAGAGCATTGGCGAAATCCGGCGGCTTGAGCGGCGAATCGAATCGGAAACGGCGGCAGGGCGACGCGTCGTCTGGATTCTGGCGCTCTTTCCGTTTTTCTTCCTCTCCGTCCTCGCAATCCTTCATCCCCAGGGGACGAAGCTCATGTTCACCACGCTGGTCGGTCAGGGAATGCTGGTCGGCAGCATCGCGCTGATCGCCGTATCAATCGCGTGGAGCCGAAACATCCTCTCAGTCAAGTTTTAGCGTTCCGATGAATGAGTCATTCGATATCACCGATCCGTTGACGCTCGTGACGCTCGCGTCGGCGGCGCTGGCATGGGCTTGCCTCGCGTGGACGGTTGGCGGAATCGTCGTCGCAAGGCGGACGGCGGACCATGATCCGTCGATCGATTCGATGGAGAGGAAACGGATCGAGACATTGCGCTCCCGCAACGCGACGTATCGCTGGTTCGAGCCGCTGGTGCTTGACCTTGCCGGATTCAACCAGCGCCTGATGTCGCCAGGCCAGGAGGCGCAGATCGCCCTCGAACTGAACGTCGCCCGCGCAAGTACGCCGTGGAAGCCGGCCGAGTATTACGGCGTCAAGCAGGCCGAGAGCATGCTTCTGGCGCTGATTCTGTTCTCGCTCATGGCGCTGGTCCTGCCGCTCGTGCTCGCCGCCTTGATCGCCATGATCATCGCCGCCATCAATCTGGCGATGGCGATTTACGCGATTCCCCAGGCGGCCGGCCGGCGTCGCCGACAGTTCAAGCGCCGCTTGCCGCACGCCGTCGATATCATGGCCCTGTTGCTCGAGGCAGGTTCCAATTTCGACGACGCAATTCGACTCGTCGCCCGCGAGGACCGCGGCAGTCCGCTGGGGGACGAGTTCGCGCGTGTCAAACAGCAACTCGATCTGAACCGGTCGCGGGCCGAAGCCCTCACCGCGCTGAGAAACCGCATCCAGGACGACGATACTTCCGACCTGATCCGCGCGATCTGCAAGGGGATCGAACTTGGAACTCCCATGAGTGCCATTCTCAAGACCCAAGCCGATCAAATTCGTCTCAAGCGATCGCAATGGGGCGAAAAGGCCGCCAAGGAAGCGGAAGTCAAGATGACCGGCCCGAACCTGTTGATCATGGTTGCCTGCGTGATCGTCATCATGGGACCCATCCTCTTGCCCATTTTTTACGGAGGGGGGATCGGCTTCTAGTGCCGCCTGGTATTACGATCCGCCGACGAGCGCCCGCGCGCGGTTCGCTCGCTGAAAACCGGACGCTAGCGCGTTCCGGCTGACAGGACCTGTTAACTGCAACGCGGAACAGGATGATTGTGAACGTTCAAAAACAGATCCAAAGAAACTTGTCAGGGCACCTGCATGTCGGCAGTCATTGAAACGATCGTGAACGACCAGTTGCAAAAGACCTTCTGGATCGAAAAGGGTGTGACCCGCATTGGCAGCGGCGCGGATTGTGACTTGCGGCTCGATGGTTCCGTCCCTTCGCATCTGGCCACGCTGCGGTTTCGCAACGGCGAGTACGTGTTGTATAACCGCGGCGGTTCGATGCTCGACGTCGGCGGGCGGCCGATTGATTCGGACGGTTCGGGTCCGTGGCGGACGCGCGAGCGCGTTTCGCTCACGCGGGAGTTGTCGCTGCAACTGGTTGTCGACGGCAACCCCGCGCCCTCGCCGTGCCCCGACACGGCGATGCTCGAAACTTACCAACGAAAACGCCAGGAGGAACGGCGCCTCAAATCGGTCCACGCGGCGGAAGTGGCAGAGGAAGCCGCGGAGGCCCTTGCGGTTTCCGAAAAAACGGCCGGGCGCAGTTCCGCAACCTCCGCGGCCGCCCCGGGAATTCTCCTTCTCGGCGCGGTGTTGCTCGGCCTGGCCGGTTTCGCGGGGTGGCTTATACTCGACGCGCAGCGGGGTGGAGGCGGCGGGTTCGATCCGCGCGGCGTCGCCAATAACTTGCTGGCCCGCTCGGAGGAACTGCCGCCGCAACTCGTTCACTTGTTGCAGGAAACCCAGCAATCGGTGGAACTGCTCGACGCCGAGATGGCTCGTTCACGACTCCATCGCTTGCGGACGGAACTGGAGCGTCTGAAGGCCGACGGGGTCGATCTGACGATCGCCGGCGAAGGCGAAGGTGCCGCGCGCGTCAGCTACGAGGAAGCCCTCCGCGCCTACATCAATGAGTATTTGTCGCTGCTGGAATAAACGATCCGGGGTAACGGGACAGCGCTGCATTTGCATTCATTTGCCGCGTTTGTCCGGCTCATCAGCCGCCGAGCGCCAGCTCGCCAGGGGGCTTGGCGGGCTACCGCCCTGCGGCTGACAAAAATATGCCGCTGTCGAATTAAGGCGTCTCAAGGCTACGCCGACGGAACTCTTCGCGCCTTGACGAACGAGGCAATGCATATGCCGACAAACAACCAGCAGAGAATCGCCATGACGGCAAGAAAGACAAACGCGCGCTGATTAAACTCACCCTCCTCCCGCGCCAGCTTGAGAAGCGACACCGCGCCGCGCCCGGTTGCCGCCAGCGCGCCCAGCAATCCGAAAGTCACCGCCACATGCATCGCCAGCTTGTTGGCCGCTGGCCAAACCGTCGCCCAAATTCCGCAAAGCAGGATCGGCAGTCCGACAATCGCCGGGATCAGCGCGGTCCAGCTCGTGGACTCGCCGGCGGGTTCACCGGCCGTCTCATGCGCCGGCACCTGAGGCAGGTAATAGCCCGCCAAACCCGTTAGAATCAACAGCAACCCGATTGCGATCGTTACGTTTTTCACGTTTGCATTCCTTTTGAAGTTTTCATTGCGCGGTATCGCCATGTGCGTTTTCGGGACGAGTGGAGTCACCAGCCTCAAAGACCGGACGGGTCAGCCGGATACCCTCGTCAAGCCCAAGCTGGTAAAGGTTGTCGGCGAATCCCGGACGGCGGCCCGTCCAGTGCAACCGGCCCGCGATCCGCTGGTCTGCGTCTCGTCCCTCGCCGCGAAAGCGATAAATATCATTAAAGACGTACTCCTGGCGGTCGTCGAGACCCGAACACTCGGCAATCGCGATCACGCGCCGCGATCCATCGGCAAGCCGTGCGATCTGGACGACCAGTTGAATCGCCGAGGCGACCTGAACGCGCGCCACGTGGACCGGCAAAGCGACGTCGCTCAACATACAGAGGGTTTCCAGCCGCACGGCGGAATCGCGCGGCGTGCTGGCGTGGACCGTCGTCAATGCCCCTTCATGACCTGAAATCATTGATTGCACCAGATCAAGCGCTTCGCCGCGCCGCACTTCGCCAACGACGATCCGGTCGGGGCGCATTCGCAGCGAATCGACGAACAGGTCGCGGATCGTCACCGGTTTTCGGCCCTTCGCTCCCGGCTGGGCTTCCAGGTACACCGTGTGCGGCTGGTGCAACTGCAACTCCGAGCTGTCCTCAATCACGATGATCCGTTCGTGTTCGGGAATCGCCGCCGACAACGCATTGAGCAACGACGTCTTGCCGCTTCCGGTCCCCCCCGAAATAACGGTGTTGCGGTGGGCGAGAACGGCCAGGCGAAGGAACTCGGCAACTTCGTCCGTGAGGGTGTTCCACTGAACCAGAGTATCCAGGTCGAACGAGGATTTCTTGAACTTGCGGATCGAAATACAGGTTCCCTGGCGGCTGCTTGGCGCGACAATCACATGGACTCGCGAGCCGTCGGGCAACCGCGCGTCCATGCTGTGATGATCCCCGCCGATCTGTCGATTCACGTACTCGGCGATATTGGTCGCCGCGGCTTCGAGGAATTTTTCGTCGGGAAAGCGGCAATCGGCAGCTTGCAGTCGACCCGCTTTTTCGAAAAACACCGTGTCATGGCCGTTGACAAGCACCTCCGAGACGTCGGGATCGTCGAGCAGTGAGGCGATCGGACTGAGGAAGTACCTCAGTGTCTCGTCGTAAATCTGCTTGCGAAGCATGGTTCCAGCCATCGGTAATCCGGCGCGCGAGGAATGACGGGTGACGGACGCATTGTACCTGCAACTCCATTGGTGCGGCCAAACCCGATGAAGATTGGCGAGTTCATTCGGACCTTTGGCCGTTGACGCGATGACTGGTCGTCCGTTTGACTCGCCGTTGATCGTGGGGCTGACGCGACGTTGTCCGGGAGGCGAGACGGCTATTCCCAGTCCTCATCGTCTTCTTCCTCGTCGTCGTCCTCTTCCTCGTCGTCGTCGTCCCAGTCCTCTTCCTCAAAATCGTCCTCGTCCTCCTCGTCGTCGACCTCTTCCCATTCGTCCTCTTCAAATTCATCGTCCTCTTCCTCGTCATCCTCCTCGTCGTCGTCATCCTCTCCGTCGTCCT
>JBGTFW010000216.1:0-8165 GCA_041747075.1 Pirellulaceae bacterium | reverse complement strand
GTGGAGCGTTCGACGTATGAAGGACTGATGAACGACCAGATTCGCACCGTCATCGATGAGAAAGGGCCTGGCGACCTTGACGAACTATTGGCCAGCGGCGAAACGTGGACCGTTAAGTGAGTCAATGCCTCTTCCCCCGAGCGACCTTTGAGCAGCCCGCGACTCAAAAGCTCACATCTCAAATCTGAAATCCCCGCCCGCGGTATTGTCCGTACGGCAATTCCGGGACGTTGGGAAATCGTGGCAATCTGGCGAACGGATTTCGCGCCGACGAGGGTCCGTTCAGGGTATCCAGTCTGATTAAAACCCACAATCAGTTCCGCGCGCCCCTTCGATCGCTACCGGCCAACAGCTTCTTTTAAACGATTTAATGGGCGCGGACGGCACGACTGCCGAAACTTCCTAAAGTCTTACCCCCGGAATTAACGAAACTACTGACAGGTACGTCGTACCTGAGACAACTGGGGACAACGATTTTTCCGCGTCTCCGGGACGATTCGACGAGACCTGTTTGGGGGGGACTGCTGCCGGCCTGCAAGGCACGGCGCGAATGAAACGCGTGGAACGACCCGACTCCGCGCCCTTGTTCGGCTTTTTCCCGCCCGAGAGGGCCTCAAAAACTTCGCCGTATTGGCAATTGGGGAGAGCGGTGCCGGTTATTCCGGGCCGGATTTCCCGTGCAATCGAGTTACAACAGATTTCCCGATTGCCGCATTGCCCGTTTGTCGATTTCGTAACACGGTCATGGTACACGCCGAAACGTACTGACAATTAAAGAAGGTTTATCCCGACCCAGTGCATGGACTGGTTCCGCAAACCGCGGAGACCCAATCGATCGCCTGCAAACCAGCCGAGCATGGGATAGACAGTTACCGAAGTGACCGGTTCACGAGGTAGCGGAAGACGAGTTAAAAACAAAAATGGAGAGCCTGCGATGAAGGTGTTCACAACTGGACAGGTCGCCAAGATCTGTAAAGTGGCCCCGCGCACGGTCAGCAAGTGGTTCGATTCGGGGCGGCTCAAGGGCTACCGGATTCCAGGATCGCAAGACCGTCGCATCCCGCGTGAATACCTGATCAGATTCCTCAAAGAACACGGCATGCCGTTGGGCGATTTGGAAGACGAGGCGATGGCCAAGATTTTGGTCGTTGCTCAGGATCAGGTATTGATTGAGAATCTCAAGCGCGAATTGCCACTTGAAAAGTCCTTTAAGGTTGCTGTTGCTGCCAGCGGCTTTGAGGCGGGGATACAGGCCGAAAGCTTCCATCCCGACTGCATCATCTGCGATTTCTCGATCGGCAAGATCGAGGCCCAGCAGATTTGCCAAAACCTCCGCAAGAACGCGGATTTCGGCGAGACGATCCTCATCGCCTTGCTGCCTGATGACGGAAACCCGATCAGCTTTGATCGTTCCGCCATCAATGAAACGTTCAAAAAACCGTTCGACGCCAGCCTCCTGGCCGAACGCTTGAGGACGTTGATCGGTTCCCGCAAGGAACTTGTCTAGTCCGGCTCAGGCCGCACTCGACTGCTCAACGCCATAACTCGCCGTCTTTCGCATAGACCGCCGCGACGACCTTCGCGGCGGATTTTTTTCGTTCAGGGTCGGACAAGTCGGACAGGTCGGACAGTCGGACAAGTCGGACAAGTCGGACAAGTCGGACAAGTCGGACAAGTCGGACAGGTCGGACAAGTCGGACAAGTCGGACGCGTCGGACAGGTCGGACCGACCTGAGATTCGCGCTACGGAGTCGCGGCGGGCTGGTCGATGGCGGTTTCGTCCCCCTTCTTCTTTCCGGCAAGCAGCACCGGCCGATAACCGCCGCGCAACGCGAAATAAATGATGATCAACAGGAACGCCACCGCCATTACCAGCGGCAACACCGCGGCCACTTTCAGACTGCTCCGCGAGGTTGACATGAGTTCGTCCTTGAGCGCCTCGGATCGCGTCTCGTCAGGGGCTTGCGCAGGCTCCGCACCGCCAACGACCTTGAGGAACTCTTCCGTGTTGACTGAATCGTAGCGAACCCCGAAAAAATTCTTGCTCTCATAAAGGGGCATTTCCTCGGGCTTGTCCGGATTGGTCGTGTCGACAAATTTTTGCCCGGTATCGCGCGCCGTCGCAAACAGTTGCGGCTCGACGCGCGCGATGGTTTGCGTGTTGTAATGATCCTGTACCGCACCGAGAAAGGGAGCTCCAAAAATGCCGACCGTCAGCAGGCCCATCGCCGAAACCGTATTGAGCGTCATGGCACCTCCCCTGGGGAACTGTTCGGCGACGAGGCCGAGCATCGTCGGCCAGTAAAACGTTTGCCCGACGGCGTACAACACAAACGCCGCAAAAATCCACGCTCCGGCCGTGGACGACATCGCATAGAGGCCGATGATCGAAAAGACCGAACTCATGAACAGCAACTGCGGCGGCGACAGAACGCGCAAGGGAATTCCCGCGAAAAACCTCAGCGACATCATGATCCCCGCCGAAGCGACGATCGCCCAACCCGCCGCCTCGGTTCCCATGATCGGCTTCATCAACGTTTGAATCCACGCGTCGGTTGCCAGTTCGGCCGCGGCCAGCGGGATCATGATCAGACAAAGGACAAAAAACAGAATCTTGCCCGGCGAGCCAACCGAGAATCCGACGACGGTCCCGACGAGCGCGCCGAGCGCCAGGCACACGATTAACTGGCCATTGTCTCCGAGGGGCAACCGGGCAATTTGTTTGTCAAGTCCGAGTTGGTTGACCAGTTCGTAAAACAGGAAGGTCGAGGCGAGGAACGCGCCCAGTCCTCCCCACTCGCGCAACATTTCTTTCATCGGAATCTCCGCTTCGACGCGTTCGTCGACGGGAAAGCGGTGACAGGCCAGAAAGAGCAATCCGTAGGCGACGACCGGGATCAGCATGAGCCAGAACATCCACTTGACCTGCGTCCACGTGCCCGGTTGCGGATTCAGGTCGCCGGCTCCGATCAGCAACATCCATGCGGCGCCACCGAGGACGATCCCCGCTGGCCATGACGCATGGAGGATGTTAAGCATCTTGCTCTTCTGGTCCCGGTAAATGGACGCGCACAGCGGATTGATGACCGCCTCGACGACGCCATGGCCCAGACCCGCGAAAAAACTCGCCCACCACATCGAGTGAAAGGTCGTTGCACGGATCGTCAGGACGACGGAAATCGCCTGAAGTGCCAAGGCAAAAAACATCGAGGCCTTGTAACCGATCTTGTCGACGAGAAGGCTGAACAAAATCATCGTGATGGCAATCGGCCACAGTGCCGCCCCCGTCAGTTCGCCAGCACGCGCTGCCGTGATCTGGAAATGGGATTCCCACATGTCGGGGATCATCACGCGAAAGACGAAACCGACCCCGGCGGCGGTTAGGGCCAGGAAGCTCGCCCAGAACAAAAGCGCCTTGTCGTTTCCGGACAGGGAAAGTGATGAGTCTTTTATCATTGGAATGGGAAGCAAAAACCGGACAGAATCGGAGGTTCGTTTGGACCGGATTCAAGTGGCAATCGGCTAACCAGTATCGTTGCGCGGTGGACTTATGAAAAGCCGCCCATGGCAGAACACCCATGGTCTACATTGAGGTCTCGTTGCCGCACCGCGGATTTGATAACGTGGTTGAATGCACAAGGACCCCGACATCGACACTCCGAAAGCGAACCGCCCGTGGTCGCCCGACTCGTGGCTGACACGGACGGCGAGCCAGCAGCCGGTGTACCCCGACCAGGAAGCCGTTCGCTCGGTGCTCGATCGGCTGTCGCGCCTTCCGCCGCTGGTCACGAGCTGGGAAGTCGAAAGCCTCAAGCACCAACTCGCCGAAGCCGCCGCCGGTCGGGCTTTTCTCCTTCAGGGGGGCGATTGTTCCGAGCAGATTGACGACTGCAACACCGAGTCGATCGTCCGCAACCTGAAGGTCCTCATTCAAATCAGTTTTGTGCTCACCTACGCGGCGCGTCGTCGTATCGTTCGCGTCGGTCGGGTCGCCGGCCAGTACGCCAAGCCCCGTTCGTCGGAAACCGAGACCCGCGACGGCGTTACGTTGCCTGTCTATCGCGGTGACATCATCAATCGCAGCAGCTTTACCTCCGCCGATCGTCAACCCGATCCCGAACTGCTGATCAAGGGCTACGAGCGCGCGGCATTGACGCTGAATTTCATTCGCAGCCTTATCGGCGGCGGATTCGCCGATCTCCACCATCCGGAAAACTGGAACCTCGATTTCGCCGACCAGTCACCGCGGACCCGCCAGTACCACGACATGGTCGATTCAATCGCCGGATCGCTGACCTTCATGGAATCAATACTCGATCGTTCAATTGCCCAGGCGACTTCGATCGACGTCTTTACCTCGCATGAGGGGCTGCATCTGATTTACGAACAGGCGCGAACGGTCATTCCTCCGCGGCGCAAGGGCTGGTACAACCTCGCCTCGCATTTTCCATGGATCGGAAATCGCACGCGATCGCCGGGCGGGGCGCATGTCGAGTACTTTCGCGGCATCGAGAACCCGATCGGGATCAAGGTCAGCGGCGACCTCCGCGGCGCGGAACTCGTTGAATTACTGGACGTTCTCAACCCGCGACGCGAGCCTGGCCGGATCACGCTGATCCACCGTCTCGGAGCCACCGCGATCGACAAGGACCTGCCGCCGCTGATCTCGGCGGTTGCCAAATCGGGTCATCCGGTTCTCTGGACCTCCGACCCGATGCACGGCAACACGTACCAGACTGGCGACGGCGTCAAGACGCGCAGTTTCGACGCGATCGTGGAAGAACTGCGCAAGGCGTTTCAAATTCACCGCCGAATGGACTCGCACCTCGGCGGCGTGCATCTTGAGTTGACGGGTGACGATGTGACCGAGTGCCTTGGCGGAACAGCGGGCGTGAAGGAGACGGACCTTTCGCGCGCCTACAGATCGCCTGTCGATCCAAGGCTCAATCGCGACCAGGCCATGGAGATCGCCTTTCTGATCGCCGAAGAGTTGACGGAATGAACGAGCGAGACGTTTCGCCGGACGACGAGGCGGCAATTCGGTTGCGCGGCGTGCGCGTCCACAATCTGAAGAACGTCAACCTCGACATTCCCCACGGCCAGCTCGTCTGCCTGTGCGGGCTGAGCGGCAGCGGCAAGACGAGTCTCGCACTCGACACGCTCTTTGCCGAGGGCCAGCGCCGCTATATCGAGTGCTTTTCCCCGTACACGCGACAGTTTCTCGAACAATGGGACAAGCCGGACGCCGACCGGATCGACGGCATACCTCCAGCGGTCGCCATCACCGCCTTGCGAAGTTCCCCCTCCAGCCGCGCGACGGTGGGAAGCGTGACCGAGGCGATTGAATTTCTGCGACTGTTGTTTGCTCGCGTCGCGGAGTTGACCTGTCCGGAATGCGGAATTCCGGTCCGCCAACATTCTCCCCAATCGGTCGCGGAACAACTGCAATCGATTGACGCGGCGGCCGCCAAGTCCCCTCAAGTCCGGCGGTTGCACATTGCATTTCCCGTCGTTGGCCAATCGCCCGGTGAGCTGAAATCCCGGCTGGGAGAATTGCAACGAGGCGGCTTTCGGAGATTGATCACCGATGACGCAAGCGTGGAAATCGAAGCAATTGCGAAACACCTGCCGGAAAAGGAATTTCCCCAACGGTTGCTGGTCGTTGTCGATCGCCTGACAACGGGAGCCGCGAGCGCTTCACGACTGACCGAATCGATCGAAACGGCGATGCGACACGGCAACGGCGAGGTTTTCGTTCTGGTCGAATCGTCCAGCACCGAAGCGCAAGTCGTCGACGGGCGACATTTTGATCTTCAGGTCTTTCGCAACCGACGGGTCTGTTCCGGTTGCCAGCGTGAGTTTCCTCAACCGGAACCCGGACTGTTCAGCTTCAACAACCCGCGTGGTGCCTGTCCGAATTGCGAGGGATTTGGCAGCATCCATTTTCTCGACGTGGACAAGATCGTGCCCGACTCGAACAAGAGTGTCCGGGAGGGAGCGATTGCACCATGGAATTCACCGGCCTACGAACACGAGCTGGAAGAGCTGATTTCCGTCGCGCCGCACCACGACTTTCCCGTGGACGCACCCTTTCGCGAACTGGAGCCGCGGCACGTTGATTTGGTCTGGAAGGGGGATCGCCCGCGGGAATTTGGCGGCCTCACCGGTTTCTTTCGCTGGCTTGAGCGGCGCAAGTACAAAATGCACCTGCGGATTTTTCTGGCACGTTGGCGCTCCTGCCGCGATTGTCCGGAGTGCAAGGGGAATCGCCTCAATTCGCTCGCCCTTGCGTGGCGAATCAACGACCGGAACATCGCCGAACTGGCGGCCTTGCCGATCGAAGCGTTGAATTCCCGCGTGGCGAGCGGATTGAGCCTCAATCCTGCCCGGCTGGAAATTGCCCACGACCTGTTGCGACAACTGCGCGAACGACTCAGTTATCTGATTGAAGTCGGCGTTGGATACCTGTCGCTCGATCGACCGCTGCGGACGCTCGGCGGCGGCGAACGGCAACGCGTTGCCCTGACGCGAGCGCTCGGTTCCTCACTGGTCAATTTGCTGTACGTGCTCGACGAGCCCTCCGCCGGCCTTCACCCGCGCGATGTCGAGCAGCTTGTTCCGCAAATTTTGAAGCTCAACGCCCGCCCGAACACCGTCGTGATGGTTGAACACAATGCGGACCTCATCCGCGCTTCGGAACGGGTGATTGAAATTGGACCCGCTGCCGGTGGGTCCGGCGGTCAAATCGTCTTTGATGGAACGCCCGATGCCCTGGTCCAGGTTTCCCGGACCGTTACAGGCCAGTTTCTCTCCGGGCAAAGGGGTTTCCTGATCCCGGAACAGCGGCGGGATGCGACCCGCGGGAGCCTGCGTTTGAAGGGCGCACGAGGCAACAATTTACGCGCGATCGACGCGGAGTTTCCGCTCGGATTGCTGTGCGTCGTCACGGGCGTCAGCGGGTCGGGGAAAAGCTCGCTCGTTCGCCAGACACTTGCACCGGCGGTCCAGCAGGCGCTCGGATCGTTCGGCGACACCCCGCTCCTCTTCGACGAATTGCAAGGCAGCGAACTGATCGACGAAGTGGCCGTGATCGACCAATACGCGCTGGGGAAAATCTCGCGCAGCAACCCGGCGACGTACGTCAAGGCGTTTGAAGAAATCCGTCGCGTTTTCTCGGAAACGGCGGACGCCAGGGCGCGGGGTCTCAAGCCGGGGCATTTCAGTTTCAACGTTCCTGGGGGACGCTGTGAAACGTGTCATGGCGAAGGGCACCTCGTCATCGACATGCAATTCATGGCCGACGTCCTCCGTCGTTGCGATCAATGCGATGGAACGCGATACCAGCCCGTTGTCCGCGAAGTCCGCTATCGCGATCGGAATATCACCGACGTGCTGAACATGACGGTGGAGGAAGCTTTCGGATTCTTTCGGGGTCGCAAGCGAATTCAGACGCGCCTCAAGCTGTTGATCGACGCTGGATTGAACTACATCCAGCTTGGCCAGCCCGTCAGCACCATGTCGTCGGGAGAGACGCAGCGATTGCGACTTGCCGCTTTTCTCGGAACCAGCACCAGCCGCCACACACTCTTCATCATGGACGAACCAACCGCGGGACTGCATCCCGCCGACGTCGCGCGTTTGATCGAAAGTTTTAACGCACTGATCGATATCGGACATTCGCTGATCGTCATCGAGCATCATTTATTGATGATGGCGCGGGCCGATCATATGATTGACCTGGGTCCTGGACCCGCCGGCGACGGCGGCCATGTCGTCGCGGCGGGGACGCCCGAAGCAGTGGCCGAAAATCCCGCCAGCGTCACCGGTACTTATCTGGGAAAGGTCCTTCGCCAGAACGACGGCCCACCCGGGACCCGCGTCCGGAAAACGGGACCCCAATCGTCCAGTACCGTCGAAACATGAAAAAAGATTCCCCGGAAAAAGAACGCATCCCGGACGAACTGGACCGTTACTCGCGGCAAATCCGCTTTTGGCCGATCGGAATCGAGGGCCAGAGACGGCTGGCCCGTGCCACGGCGCTCGTCGTCGGTTGCGGTGCGCTGGGCAGCGTCATCGCCGAATCATTGACGCGCGGCGGCGTGGGAAAACTGCGGCTTGTCGATCGCGACTTCCCTGAATTGCACAATCTTCAGCGCCAGGTGCTG
>JBGTFW010000215.1:0-2363 GCA_041747075.1 Pirellulaceae bacterium | reverse complement strand
GCGGAGGTCGATCGCCGCGCGGGTTTTGCGACCGTTCGCGGAATCGCCGCATCAACTGGCTAATTTCCCGGCGGTCTAGATTCCCGTCATCGTTACGGTCCGCCTCACCAAGCCGCGTTTGCAGCCGCTCCGGCAAATCGCTCAAGGCAACAGCGCCGTCGCCATCGCTGTCCAGTCGCTCAAACATTTGCATCAATCGCGCGCCCTGCTGGGCCGAAGCAGTGAGCGACCAACTCGCGGCGATCAGGGAAATCGCGATGAGGGAACCTGCGCGAAAGATTTGCTCGAATGGCATGACGGTCTGTGCTCCGAATGGTTTGTTGCTTCTATCCAAATACTGTCACGCCAAGACTTGCGGCAGGAGACAGAAATTCTGACGAAAATCTCCTGATTGACGCAAGTCCTTTCCTGGACAGGGCTTGCGTCACGGAATAGCGGGGAGAAACCGGAGCAAATACCCTGTTGCGGAGTCATCCGGCACGAACTCAGGTGCTTTTTCCAGTCGATTCCATGCCGAACGGGTTTAATGAACAGAACGATGAACGGCAAAGAACCCCTTCCCGACGAAAGCCAACTGCTGCGTGCCCTGTCCCGCGATGGTGAGGAAGGTTTTGCGCGCCTCTTCGAATTGGCGCGCGAGCGATTGCGGCGAATCGCCAGTTTCCGGCTCGATTACCGGTTGCGCGGCCGCGTTTCCGAATCCGACGTCCTCCAGGAAACGTATCTTCGCGCGGCGCAACGGCTGGAACGTTATCTTGCCAGCCCGGAGATGCCCTTTTTCGTCTGGCTGCGAATGGAGTTGCAGCAAAAGATCGCCGAACTCCACCGACGACACCTAGACGCCGGTAAACGGGACGTCCGCCGCGAGCGAATGATTCATCATGCTCAAACCGACCAGACATCGGTCGCGCTCGCCGCGCATCTGGTCGGTAAAATGACGTCGGCAAGCCGATTGCTGGAACGCGCTGAATTGATCGAGGCCCTGAAAAAGGCGCTTGACGAAATTCCGGAGATGGACCGTGAGGTCATAGCATTGCGCCATTTCGAGGAACTTTCAAACATCGAGACCGCGCGAATCCTCGATATTGAACCGGCGGCGGCGAGCAAGCGCTACCTCCGCGCGCTCAAGCGAATGCGGGAGATTTTCAATACCGTCCAGCAACGCGCGTCGACGGCGTGAACGACATCCCCGCACCATCCCGTGACGACGACGAATTGCTGGACCGCCTGGTCGAGCAGTTCACGAGCGAGTTGCGGGGCGGCGAACAGCCGTCTATCGCCGAATACCAGCAACGACATCCGCAACTGGCCGAGGAGTTGAGCGATCTGTTGTCGTCGGCGGAAATGATCGAGAGTCTCAAGCGCGACGACGGAGGCTGGGCTTCCGGCGATGGGGCGAAAGCGAAACCGCTTTCCATCGATCGGCTCGGCGATTACCGGATACTCGAGGAACTGGGGCGCGGCGGCATGGGCGTCGTCTTGCTCGGCATTCACGAATCGCTGGGGCGGCGGGTAGCCATCAAGGTGATGCCGGAGCACCTGGCCAGCGACGAAACGTACGTCGAGCGGTTTCGCCGTGAAGCCGAGGCGGCGGCGAGCCTTCATCACTCGAATATCGTCAGCGTGTTCGGCGTTGGGCGAAGCGGCGGGCACCATTACTATGTTATGGAATTCGTCGACGGACACGGACTGAACCGGGTCATTCGCGCGCTTCGCGAATCCGATGAACCGCCGGCAGGTGACGCGACCGCGATGGCTGAGACGCGGATCACCGACGGCAAGGTGCCCTCGTCGGGTAACCTCGATGCGATGGGTGAACCCAACGCGACGGGTGAGTCCCACGCGGTTGACGGGGAGTTGAGGGATGAAAAGGGGGGCGGCGAAGACCATTTCATTGACCGGGTCTTGCAGCAAGGTCCGGAGGGCAAGCTGCGGGTCGCGTCGCAACGATTCCGCTGGGCGGCGGAGATCGGCGAGCAAATCGCCGACGCCCTTGATTACGCTCACGAACAAGGCAAGCTGCACCGCGACATCAAGCCGTCGAATCTGCTGCTCGATCGCAAGGGGCGCGTGTGGTTGACGGATTTCGGACTGGTCAAGAGCGTCGCCGGCCAGACGGTGACGGGGGCCGGCGAGGTTGTCGGAACGCCGAAGTACATGGCACCCGAATCGATGGCGGGCCAGTACGACGCGCGGAGCGAAGTCTACTGTCTGGGGCTGACGTTGTACGAGTTGATCTCCCTTGAGCCGGCATTTTCTGGCGACAACACGCCGGAACTGATTCGTCGCGTGACGCACGATTCGCCTCGTCTGCTGCGAAAAATCAACCCTGCGATACCCCGCGATCTGGCGATAATTGTCGG
>JBGTFW010000214.1:0-6253 GCA_041747075.1 Pirellulaceae bacterium | reverse complement strand
GTCGGATGCCACGCGAAGGCCGGCCTGGCGGCGCTCGACCCGCGCCCGATGACCAGTTTCGGCAAGAGGTTCTCAGTGCCATTGGCGAACTCCACGCGGCCATTCGCGAACTTCGCGAACAGGTCAACGAACTGCGACGCGCGAAATAACTGGCTCGCGCCAGTATCGAGGCCATGCAAGCCCGCAGCGCAAGCGAGCGAACCGCTTGCGGCTAATTCGCGAAGCCGCTCCCGCGCACGTCTGCTGTCCAACGCACCGACAGTCCAACACTACGGCGAGGTCGAGCGGAGGGCGGCGGCCCACTCGAGTTTTCGCGGGAAACCAGTCCCGCATGCGAACGTAACAAAAATTTCCCAGCGTCATGTCGCGGCCGTGAACAATAACTGTTCCACGCCGACCGACCGCCATTTAGGTTGAGAACTTGATCCGTTTCCCTCACGAGTGGCGCGGGGGGCGACCAGCTTCCATCCTCGCGCCGGGAAACGAGCCACACTGCCGGCGAGCCGCGGCGAACGAGCAGTCCGGCAACGCCGTGAACCAGGTCCCGCCAGTCATTTGCCGCGTCGCTGATCCGTTTCAGTTGGCGGAGAACGACGTTGCACGCCAGTTCACCACGCGATGAAAACGTCGATTCCGCTGCCGCGCTCCCGTGAGAAGGGGCTGTCGTGCTGGATGAGGTCAGGGAAGCGACCATGATCGCGCGTCAGTTAAGTTCCAGGTAGCACTGCTCGCCGGCGCGCAGGGCGAGATTCGCGTTGTCGAGAAGGACCTTGACGGGCACTGTCCCGCTCTCCGCGTCGGTTTGCACGCCGACGTTGTGGAGCGTACCGCGAACGCGCGAGTCGTCGGGCATGACGACGGTCAAGTCCTTGCGGGAAGTGATCGTTGCGAGGTCGCCGGTATGAATGTTGAAGACCGCCAGCAACTTGCTCACATCGACGACGGTCGCAAGTTCTGGACGAACGGGCGAAACGTATTCTCCCTCGCGCCGGTGAATGATCGAGACGATTCCGTCGAAGGGCGCGCGAATTGCTCGTCGTTCGAGCATCAGTTCCGCGCGGCGCATGTCGATTTCGCGGGCAGTCCGCTTCGGTACATGGCTGGCCCTGAACAGGTGGGGAATATGTTGAGAAGAAACGTTGATCGGGCGTCGCGACGCGTGGTGTTCGCGCGGCACGCCATGCGATTCGCAACGCATTGAGCGGCCGCAAAGGCCGATGCACGGCTCAAGGCGCTCGATCCCCGCCTTCGCGGGGATGACGCGCTTTGCGTTGAATCGCTGCCCATGACGAAACTCTGCGCGAGGTCCGCGACGGGTCCACGGGGGACCCTCGAGCCTTTTTCGCCTTACCGGTTTCGGAGGGCGGCGTCGCCCTGGGCGGCTTTCAGGGCCGCGGCTTCACGCGAAAGCTTGAACTCCGGTCCCTTGCGGAAATACTGGACGTCGTCGTTGAAGTAGTACGAACTCGGAAGCGTCTGGCCGGCGACGCTCACCTGGCAGCCCGATAACACGGCGGCCGATGCCAGCATCATCCCGCACATGATTCCATTGGTCCAGTTGATTGTCAGTTTGCGTTTCATGTCCCTGTGCTCCCCTTCGTGCCTCGATGCGTTGGACCGAGGCTCAAGTTCTGACATTCCACAATGGTCGCGGGTAAATTCGGATTAACCGGTACAATCTGTATCGACTGCAGCCCGCGAGACTTTGAGGGAAAGGGGAAAAAATGCCCGCAAAGCGTACAGAAACCCACTCGAAGCGCGCCAGCATTCGTCAAAAAACACTCGTTTTTCTCCGTGAACCCGATATGCTTGAGCTTGGGGAGGCTCTGGCTTGGGGAGGCTCCGGGGGCGGGCTTACCCAATCCGGCAACGTGTCACCCGGCGTCCAATCGCCGACGTCTCAATTCGAACGGTGGAAAGTGCCAAGTGGCGGGTCGCCCAGGTCGGGGACTGCTATCACTTGCCGACGCCGAGTCGACTGGTCCGAGTCTCGGAGAGACTCGGCTACGTGACCATGTAGCGGCGTCTCTCCGAGACGCCGGGCCCGAGACGCGACAATGGCGGAACTGAGAAAAATGAGGTATTTCATCGTGGCCAAGACAATCGATCGGGCGCTGGTCGACCCGACAAGGGTATCCAACCGCCAATCGGCGAGGCATTTGTCGCGAACACTTGCCCTGGCGTTGTCGCGAACACTGGCCATGACGTTGTCGCGAACACGCGCCATTGTGTTGGCGGGAGTGCTGTTCGCGCTGCCGTCACTACCGGCGACGTATGCCCAACAAGGTACTCCGCCCCTTCCGCGCCGTGAATATTACGGCGTCTTTCGTGACCTCTATGCAGGTGAGTACGAAAGCGCGGCGAAGGGTTTGCGATCGGTTTCTCGCGGTGCCTATCGTGAGGGGGACGCCTACTTTCTCGATTCGGTTTGCTACTGGACGATGCTTGGCGAGTGCTCATACCGGCTCGGCGATTATTCGACGGCGATCGAGCAGTTTGAAAGCGCGCTCCAGCTCTACTCGGGTCTGCAAGCCTGGTCGAGTCGCATCGACACATGGCCGGAGATTCTGGAAGACTCGACGGCTGTCCGTCGCGCTGCGTCGGTGACGTGGGGAGTCTCGACACGCGGCGCGCGGTATGGCAAGTTCGACAACTCGCTCCTCATCCGGCTTGGCAAGACGGATGCGGAAAATGAGGCCGCGATTCGCGGCGGTGGAACGGTCTCACTTCAAAGACTGCGAACGATCGACATGGCCGAAGTGATGCGGTGCGTCAGCCTCGCCCTCTACCGGCGACAGTTGATCAAGGGTCCGACGTGCAAGATCGATCCGCTGACGCGACAGCTTGCGACGGGACTGGCCGGCAACGGCGGGGCGACGATCCCCACCGCGTGGGGGGGCATTGCGAAGGGGATCGCGCTCGCATCCATGGAAGACTGGGCCAATGCGCAAACGGTGCTTAACAACTCGCTCCGCATTGGCGGCGTCGACCATCCGCTGACAGCGATCGGACTCCTTGAGCTGGGGCACGTCGCCGCGAGCCAGGAGCGGTGGCCGGAAGCGATGCAGCTTTATATGGACGCGTCGATCGCGGCCGCCGCCTTCGAACAGTACGACATGATCGAGGAGGCATTGCATCACGCGGCCAACGTCCATGTCGGCCAGCGCGACGGAACGCCCTTCGCGCCGTTGGCCGAGTGCATTGGCTGGGCGAAACGTGAACGAATCGATCCGTTGTACGTTTCACTTCTCGCCGACCAGGCGATGATGGCGGCGGAATCCGGCGACGCAAAATCCGCCGGGGACGCGCTGGAATTGGCCCGCGGTGCCTTGCGCGGCAACGACATTGCAAGGACTTCACTCTACACGCGATGGCTGTACGCCTCGGCCCATTCGCGCTACGTCGGGAACGACGTGACGGGAGGCGACAAGGCCTTTGCCGAGTTCCTCCAACATGCCGGGACGACCTCGCGATGGCTGTACCAGATCGCGCTGGCCGATCAGGCCGTTCGCGGGAATCACGTTACCGAGCGCGACGCCGACCTGCTCTACGCCGCGTTGCTCCGCGAGCCGGTCGAGGCCGACTGGCGGTTTCGCCCCGTGGAATCGATGGCCTTCATCGCGACACCGCATTTTGAGCCGCTCGAGCACTGGTTCGAGATTACACTTTCCCGCAAGGCCGAGGAACAGGCGATCGAAATCGCCGAACTCATTCGCCGTCAGCGTTTTTTCAGCGCCTTGCCGATGGGCGGACGGCTCCTCGCGCTCCGCTGGATTCTCGAGGCACCCGACAGCGGGCTGACCGACGCCGCGCGCAAGCAGAAACAAGGCCTGCTCATCCGCTATCCCGCGTGGAAGAAGTTGTCAGAGGAGGCCGCGGCAATTCTCGCCGAGCTGGAAAAAATGCCCTTCGACCCGCCCAACAATTCCGACGATCGCGTGCGGCACCGGAAATTGGTCGAACAGCTTTCCGAACTGACGGGCCGGCAGGAGACGTTTCTTCGCAAGATCAGTCTCACCCGCGAGCCGTGCGAACTGGCCTTTCCCCGTCCCCTCTCAACCGCGCAGGTCCAACAGGCGCTTCGCCCCAACCAGTTGATTCTGTCATTGCTTCGCATCGGCGACGTCTATCACGTGATGACGCTCGGCAGCGGTCGCTATTCGATCGAGGGAGCGGCCCAGGTAAGGGAACTCGACCGGAAAATCCTTGAACTGCTCAAACAAATCAGCGTCGGTGAAAAGTCGGCAGTTTACGACGCGGACGTTTTCGCCGGGCCGAAGTGGCGCGAAACGGCCCTCGAAATATCAAAAATGCTCTTTCAAAAGTCCGACGTCCAGTCGCTCGCCGCCGTCGAGGAACTGATCGTCATCCCGGACGGCAAGGCATGGTATCTGCCGATGGAATTGCTTCAGACCGGCACCGCGGGGCAAACCAGTAACCTGATCGATTCGGTGCGGATTCGGTATGCCCCGCTGGCGTCGCTGGCGGTTCCCGACGAGCGGACGTCGCGGCGGTTTCAGCGCCGTGCCGTCGTTGCCGAACGCAATTTCAATCGTGATTCGGAAGCGCTGATTGCCGACGGTGTCAAGCGGCTTCGCGATGCAATGCCCGAACTGGTGGTTGTCGAGCGGACGTTCGGCGGCCCTTCCAGCTTGCTTGCGCCGACGTTGGACCAGCTTTTTGTATGGCGCGACAATCGTGAAAAGTCCGCTTCGCGGGAGGGGCCGCTTTCGATTGCTCCGATGCAGGTTGACGAAGGCAAGCCCGGTTCGGACCTCGCTTCGTGGATGGCGCTGCCATGGCGCGGACCCGATCAACTTGTCTGGACGGGATTGTCAACCGATATCGAAGGGAGTAGTCGCTCACGGGCCGACGGCAGTGAACTGTTCTTTACTTCGACCGCTTTGATGGGGGCGGGCGTGCGAACGATCCTCCTTAGTCGCTGGCGCGTCGGCGGAAAGTCGACCATCGACCTGACGCGCGAATTCGCAATTGACCTTAACCGCGGCGAACAGGCGTCCGCGGCCTGGCAGCGAAGCGTCGAACTGTTTCAATCCGCCGAAATCGACCTCGCAAGCGAGCCGCGCGTGCGACCCGTCGACTTGCCTGAACCGCTCACCGGCGAGCCGCCTTTTTTCTGGGCCGGCTACATGGTGTTTGACGGCGGTGGAGAGTCCGGTGCGCCCGTGGCACCTGAAACCGACGCGCCGCCAGACGCGGAACCCGACTCCGGTGCGGCGAGTCCCGGCGACGGTGGATAAATCAACGCAAAAAAATGTAGAACAACGTAGAACGAACTGCCAGTTCGTTCCGATATCGTCGAACTGGCCGTTCGACCTGCGGCGTTTTCGATGTCGAACTGGCAGTTCGAACTACCCGGAAACAATCAACGACTCATGAATCGAACGACGACTCGTTCATCGAAACGCATCGATCCGGAAAAACTCCGCGAGGAGTTCCCCATCCTCCAACAGACGATCCACCGCAACCGCCCGCTGGTGTACTTTGACAACGCCGCCTCGTGCCAGCGCCCTCGCGCGGTGATCGAGGCCATGAGCGATTGCTACGAACGGCGGTACGCCAACGTGCATCGGGGAACCCACTGGCTGAGCGAGGAAGCGTCACGGCTGTACGAAGAAGCGCGCGTCCGCGTCCAACGGTTCATCGGCGCCAGGTGGTGCAACGAAATCATCTTTACCGGCGGTACGACGGCGGCTGTCAACACGGTCGCCCGCGCGTGGGGGGATGCGAACGTTGTCGCGGGGGACGAAATCCTTCTCACGTTAATGGAACACCATTCCAATATCGTCCCGTGGCAGCAACTTGCCGTGCGGAGCGGTGCGACCGTGCGGTTCGCCGGTTTGACCGTGGACGGACGCCTCGACGTCGCGGACTTTGAAAGGCAGTTGACGAAGAAGACAAAACTGGTCGCCTTCACCGCCGTTTCCAACACACTGGGAACGATCAACCCGGTGCGCGAACTGACGGCAATGGCGCACGACCACAAGGCGGTGGTGGTGATCGACGCCGCCCAGCACGTGCCTCATGCGGCAACGCGGGTCGATGAGTGGGGCGCGGACTTCATCTGTTTCAGCGGCCACAAGCTGCCGGGTCCCTCCGGCATCGGGGTGTTGTTCGGCCGCCAGGAGCTGCTCGCGTCGATGCCTCCCTTTATGGGTGGCGGCGGGATGATTCGCGAAGTTACCGTCGATGGATTCACGCCGGGCGACTTGCCCGCGCGGTTCGAGGCGGG
>JBGTFW010000213.1:0-3556 GCA_041747075.1 Pirellulaceae bacterium | reverse complement strand
CGACCGGCGGCACCCCTGCCCCACGAGCCTGTCCCACGACAAGGATCCAGATTTTCAGGATGTAAATATTGGATCACCGGCGGGAATCCCCAGCCGCTTCCGGAGATTTGCGGACGACCATCGGTATTCGTGGGCCTCACTGGCCAGCCCGGCTACGACCGGATTCTGTTCGATATAGTGAATGATCCGCATTGATTCGTCATCGTTTCGCGCGTAATGGTCGAACGTTTCGTCTTGCCAAAAAGTTCCATCCCGGTCCAGAACCCGGTTGCACATCGTTGCCGTGTAACTCTGAATCGAGTGGGATATTGCTTCTCGTGGCGTTCGCCGCTTCGATTTGCCTGCTTGTTCAAGCGCCAATTGCTCGCTGTATTCTTCCGTCGGCTGAAAGAGCCAGTGATGGTGGCTTGGCATCACCACAAATGCAAACAGGTAGTATCGCTCGCCTGCAAAATGCAGGAATGCGTTCTGGACAATTTCCGCCAACCGGTCGTCTTCCAGATAACGAACCGGAACATTGCCGTCAAGCAGCAAGTCGACGAATTTGAAAACCAGTTTGTGGATTATCAGTTCCCATTCATGGAGGCTCAGTTGTTCCGGCTTCGGCTGATTTTCCAACCCGGATCGATATTTTCTGATTTGGCGCAACCCCACACTGGAAATGCTGCCGTCCAGGCACGCGGTGACAAAAAACGGCTTGTCGGCAACGTCAATGTGCGGCAACTTTCGCCTTCGAAAAGTACCTTCGCCGTTCATTTAGCTTGCTCGAAATGTTTGAGAGTGGGACAGGCTTCCAGCCTGTCGGCGAGACTGGGACAGGCTTCCAGCCTGTCGGCGAGAGTGGGACAGGCTTCCAGCCTGTCGGCGGCCAGCGTTCGATTTCAGCTAAAAACAGGCTGGAAGCCTTTTTTATACCCCACAATTCATTTGGTTAAATGCAACGAACGTTTCGACGATCGTATCGACGCGACTCATCCCTCGCCAGATCGTCCTTGAACCGGATCGCCTTGTGAGTTCTTGTTGATATAGCCGCCAAGTTGAACTTGGTCCAAACAACGCTTTTCCGGTCGTCAAGCCGTTTGTCATCCAAATCAACATTTTGGAACTGCTTGTTCAATCGAGTCAGCCACCATCTCGGCGATCCTCCCTGAACGCGTGAAACGAAAACAATTTGGGGGTATAAAAAGGCTGGATGCCTGTCGGCGGCCAGTGTTCGATTTTGTTTTAAGACAGGCTGGAAGCCTGTCCCACACCACCCGCGATTTTGGTTTAAGACAGGCTGGAAGCCTCACACCACCCGCGATTTTAGTCACTGCCGCTGAAACGAGTTCCTTCAAGCCCTCTTGTGGCACTATCGCGAACTGATGGAAACTCCGCACCGGGCAGTGCCTGGTTCCGCCATCAGGTCCGAACAGCCGCCGGTAAACTCGGAACGGAAGCCGACGAATCGCAAACGCAGGTGTTTCGTCGCGAAAGGCAAATCGAGTCCTCCTGTGCACGGATCACCGGGCCTGGCCGGAACTGACTCCTCCCAGCCAATTCACGTTTGCCATTTTGACAGCCTGATCCACGACATCCTGTCGAGGAGTTTGCCATGCCTGGGCATCACGCGGTTTCAAAAGTGCTCGGTGCCGCCGCCTGGACCTATGTTGCGGCAACGCTTCAGTCGGTGTTGACGCTCGCCTACTTCGTCATTCGCTTCGCCGGCGTCGGCGACGACTAGAGACAACGGCGCTTCCTGCTTCCGCAAAATCGATTTCGGATTCGCGGGGAGCTGAACGATTGACCTCGGCGGATTTCGTCTGCATACTCAAGGATATTTTCGGGGATCCGATCACTCCAGATTTATCCGGCAGGTACCCCATGTCATTGATGCCGAAAGAACCCGGCTATGCCTGGGAAATCGCCACGCTTTATCCCGAACAAGGCGAATGGAACGAGGACGAATACCTCGATTTGACCGATCACGCGAATCGAGGTATCGAATTGAATGACGGTCGCCTGGAGTTCCTCACGATGCCGACCGGGATTCATGAAGCGATCGTACAGTACCTGCTATTCGCGCTACACCCGTTCGTTGAGCGGGAAAAGCTGGGCAAGGTCTATTCCAGCGGGATACGGCTTCGGATTCGGCCCCGCAGAGTCCGGCTGCCCGCTCGTGCTCGTTGTCGACGGCCAGTTCAAGTAACGCTGGGCAGTTCAACATCCCGATGGGAAATCGACATCGACCGCGAATGGACGCAAATCGACGCGAATTTTCGGTCCAGCGACATTCGCGCTCATTCGCGCTCATTCGTGGTTTAGAAATTCATCCGCTCAGACGATCAATTCCGTGATGACGCGCGACGGTTCGGTGACCCCGGTGAGCCGCTGGTCGAGTCCCTGGTGGCGGAACGTGAACCGCTCATGATCAAATCCGAGCAAGCGGAGCACCGTGGCATGGAAATCGCGAATATGGATCGGGTCGCGGACAATATTGTAGGAGAATTCGTCGGTCTCGCCGTAAATCTGGCCGCCCCGCGATCCGCCCCCGGCCATCCACATCGTAAAGCACCTCGGATGATGATCGCGTCCATAATTCGTCGTTGAAAGTCCTCCCTGGGAATAAATCGTTCGGCCAAACTCCCCGCCCCAGATCACCAGCGTGTCGTCAAGCATCCCGCGCTGCCGCAAATCCTCGAGCAGTCCGTACCAGGGCTGATCGACGTCCTTGCATTGTGACGGCAGGCGTCCCGCCACGTTGGCGTGGTGGTCCCAGTTGTTGTGATAGACTTGCACGAACCGCACGCCGCGTTCGGCCAGCCGCCGCGCCATCAACGCGACGTTGGCGAAAGTTCCCGGCTTGCGGGCTTCGTCGCCGTAGAGCGCGAAAGTCGATTCGGGTTCGCTTCCGAGATCGGTCAGTTCGGGCACACTCGCCTGCATCCTGAACGCCATTTCATATTGTTTGATCCGGGTCAGCGTCTCGGGGTTACCGGTCGTTGCGTGATGCAATTCGTTGAGGGCATTCAGCCCGTCAATCGACCGGCGACGAATCTCCGGCGGAACGCCCGGCGGGTTGTTGATAAAGAGGATCGGATCACCCGAGCTGCGAAACGATACGCCCGCGTGTTGACCGGGCAGGTATCCGGAACTCCATAGCCGCGACGAAATCGCCTGTTCCTGTTCACGATTGGACGGCGTGGCGACAAGGACGACAAATCTCGGCAAGTTTTCGTTCAGCGAACCGAGGCCGTACGAAGCCCACGAGCCGAGACAGGGTCGCCCGGTGATTTCATTGCCGGTTTGCATCGCGGCAATCGCCGGTTCGTGGTTAATGGCATCGGTGTTGAGGCTTCTCATCCAGCAAATTTCATCGGCTTTTTTCGCCATCCATGGAAGCAAATCCTCGTTCATCCACATTCCGCAATTGCCCGCCTGGTGGAACTTGTAAAGGGACGGAGCGATCGGGAAACGCGCCTGGCCGCTCGTCATCGTCGTAAGGCGCTGGCCGTCGCGTATCGATTCCGGAAGGTCCTTGTCGTAAAACTCCCTCATCGACGGCTTGTAGTCGAAC
>JBGTFW010000212.1:0-2256 GCA_041747075.1 Pirellulaceae bacterium | reverse complement strand
GGCGACTTCGGCCTTGCCGGCGACTTCGGCCTTGCCGGCGACTTCGGCCTTGCGGCCGGCGACTTCGGCAATGACCTCGGCCCTCGAGGCGTCGCCGACCATGCCGCCGGCGAACTCGACGTCGCCGGCACGCTCGATCACGCGGTACTTGCGCCGATAGTCGTGATCGATGAAGTCGACAAAACGGATCGAATAGCGCATCGACGGGTCCAGCTCGCGGCGAAGGAACGCGACCGCTGCCCTCTCGGCCTCTGACTGTCGACGCGGATCGCGGAGTATGAATTGCATTTCCAGATCGGTCTGGTCGCGCTCGTAAACCTTGATCTCCACGATGGCGTTGGCGAGCCGCGCATTGAGTTCGTTGACGAACCGGTTGAAAAACGAGGGATAGAACCGCCGCCCGTCGCCGGAAAGAATATAGTTCGAGTTCTTTCCCTCGATCCGCGTGATGAGAAACCGCTCATGACCCGCCGCGTCGCGGGAAAATCGCACCTCCGCGACGTCCTTCATCCGGTAACGAATGAACGGAAAGTCCTTCGTTTGCAGATTCGTCACGACCATTTCCGGTTGACCCGCCTCGTTCGGTTCGGTTTCGACGTAGGCGATATTCGCAAAGACCTCCATCCCGCCCGCCGTTTCATGCGCGATCTCGCCAAGCTCCACCGACCCGTAGGAGTCCTCAATGCGGCTGAGTGGAAAGACCTCGGCGATGTTTTTTCGCTGGCAGTCAAAAAACGTCTCGCCGCTGACATTGATCAGCGCTGGCTGGTGTTTCAGCGGCAGGTTGAAGCGCCGGATGGCGTGCGCGATCATGTTCATCGGCGACGGAAATACCAGCAGCAATCGCGGGCGATAACGGTTCAGGTCGTCGACCAGGCCGCGAACGGTTTTCTCGTCGATGTGATCGAACAGGTGATACCGAAACCCCGTCAGCCGGCTGTAACGGTTGAACCGCGCCATGTCGTCGATGTTGTAGGTGTCGCGCGGATAGAAGACGAGCATCCGGTCGCCTGGCCGCCAGCCCATCCGGTACCAGCACTTGAAAAACGTAAAGAGCATTGCGAACATATGATGTTTCGTCATCCGCACCACCAGCGGCAACGAAGTTGAGCCGCCCGTCGCCATCGGCATCAGAAAATTGCCGCGCCGAAGTTGCCGCAGCGCTTCGACCGGACGACCCCCCAGCCGCAGTTCGAGCGATTCCGGATCGGCCGTTGCAAGTTCGCCCGCCATGACCGATTGGCCCGCCGCGGCGTAGTCGGCTTTGCCAAACGACGGCAGCCGCGCGTATTCAGCGAAAAATGTTTCATCATCGACATCGCGGCTGGAGGCGAGAAAGTCGGTAAAACGACCGCGAAAATACGGATTGTCGCGGTCGACCGCCGAAAGCAGTTTTTCCAGGTCGCCGCGAATCCCGGATCGAATATGGGTCAAACGCTCACCGACCACCAGTTCCCGGTAAAGTCCCCGGACTCCGACGAACCGAAACAGTTGTTGGTAAAGCCATCGTCTCATTTGGCCGGTTATACCAAGACCCGACCGCGCGACCTATCCCGCGGGACTCTTCGGTCCTGTCGGTCCTGGACGGTCCGATCGGTCGTATCCGCGGTCCCGGCTACCAGCTTTTGCCGGTCGGCTGGTTCGCGTACTGGGGCGGCAGCGACTCGCCGGCGGAAAAGGAGGCCCATACGGGCAAGTGGTCGGAAACCGCGCGTGCCTCGTCCCGCGTCAACCCATACGCCTGCTCGATGTCCATCACCCCCGACTGGCCCGTGTATTCGCGAGTCCGCTGGCCGTCAAAGAGAATGTTGTCGTACGCTTGCGTTCGCAACGTATTGGTCGCAACACCGTCGGGCAGCGCCGCGCGGAGCGTCGCGATCTGCCACAGGTTTCCATACCGATAGGGCGGCTCGTTGAAATCACCGAGCACGATGACGTCGTCCTCGCCCGGCATCGCGGCACGAAGCCACTGCCAGACTTCGGACATGACGTCCAGTTCCGCGCGCGTTCGATCCGGGTCGATGTGGACGTTGACCAGCGCGAAACTGAAGGCTTCGGACGGATTGGCGGCGCGCGTCCGAAAAAGCGACAGCATCGGTTCGCGAAAGAGCAAATTGTTCGGATCAGGAATCGTCCCTCCGGCGTCGACCAGTTCGATCCGCGCCGTGTCATAGAGGATTCCAAGTTGTTCGGTGTAGGAATCGGAACCCATCAGTGGACTCAGCACATAGTCGTATCGGGAACCATTGGCATTGA
>JBGTFW010000211.1:0-2794 GCA_041747075.1 Pirellulaceae bacterium | reverse complement strand
TCGACGACCTCGCCCGCTCGCTTGCGACGCAGTGGATTTCGCTGGCCCAAAGTGCCGACGCCGGGCGTCTCCACGCAACGAAGCTTCGCCAGCTCATTGGACAATTTGAAAGGCGTCACCTTTCGGAAACAGAAGTTGATGAGGCCCTGTTGCCCGACCGGCTCGCCAAGCTGGTCTGCGGGTTCGCCGAGTCACTGCATTCCGAGTTCGGACAATTCACGGCTTGCGGCCGCGAGATGGGACGGCTCGCCGGCGAAATGACGGGCTACACGGATCGTCAAACCGACTCGATCAATCTGACCGCGCGGATGCTCGGCCAAATGTCCGGGCATATCGATTCGATTATTGCCAACGCCGAGGCGACTCACGGATTGACCCAATCGGCACGCGATTCCTCGAGTTCCGGACTGGAACAGGTCGAGTCGCTTTTGACCGAGCTTGAACAAGTCGAGAATCTCATCGCGGGTCGCGGCAAGCGACTGAGGGCGCTCGGCGAAAGCACGCTTGAGATTGGCGGGATCGTCGAGACGATCGGGCAAATCTCCTCACGAACCGACTTGCTGGCACTCAACGCCTCGATTGAGTCGGTTCGCGCGGGCGAGCACGGACGGGGATTCGCGATCGTCGCCGAGGAAGTTCGCGCGCTGGCCGAGCAATCAGCGCGCGCCGTGCGGGACGCCGCGGCGCGAATCGAATCGATTCAGGCCGAGACCCAGCGATCGGTGACCGTCATCGAGGACGAACAATCCCAGGTACACGGCGCCCTGCGAAGGCTCGAGGCGGCGCGCGAGGTCCTTTCGAGGATTTGCGACGCCGTTGCCGAAGCCTCCGGCCGCGCCCAGACGATCGCCGACGACTCGCGGCAACAGTTCAAGACCGCTGAACAATTCGTCGACACGGTTCAGCAATTGACCGACAACGTGCGCGAGGGTCGCGGCCAGGTCGAAAACATTCGATGGGCCACCCGCTCTTTCGCCAAGATGGCCGAGCAATTCCAGATTCGCCTCGGCGGGTGGTGCTCGAACCGTCGCCCGGTCTCCGCACCGACGGATGTTTTTTCGGACGTCGAGGAACGACTGGAACATGCCGGCGAATTGCTCGAATCCGCTCGATGAACGGACCTGCCCCCCGACCTTATTGAAACACCCGGAATCGAATGAACAGGAACAAGCCAAACCGCTCGTCGTCGGCTGTCGAGCCCGTGACTGGATCCGGCAGCGCGTGCGACACGCTCCAGTTGTCGCGTCCAGGTTCCACCGGATCTGTGATCGTTGAGAATACCGCGCCGGCCGCGGCGGAAATGGCGCGCGACCTGCTCGCCTGGATCGAACTCGCGCAAGACGCCGAGCACCCTCAACTGGACGAGGCGTGTCGCACGCTTGCCAGTCTCGTTCAACTCGCCGAACTGACCTTCGACGACGAGGATACGTCCTCCCGCGAAATATTGGCGTTTGTCGCCGGGCAGTTCCCCGTCGTTGCGGATGCGGCTGGTGGTTCCGACTCGGACGGGGCACTGGCGGCGATTTGCGATGCCGCCCGTGAACGATGGTCGGAAGTGCTTGACCTGTTTGCTGTTGACGATGTCACACTCGCTGCGCCGCGCGCGAGGGAACCGGACGGCGACGTCAACGATCCCGCTCCCGACGGTGCCGAAGCCAGCCGTCAGATCGATCAGGTACTCGCGCTCCTCGAACGCAATGCGTCAGCCATCGACGGGGATTCCGGCAAGGCTCTCGTTTTCGCGGCGTCGCCTGGGGCGGGCGCGAATGTCTGTCCGACGCCGCCGGTCAAGTGGTCGGTCCCCGACGAACTGCGCGACAATACCGATCTGTGCGAAGCCTTTCTCGACGACGCCAGTCGTTGTCTTCAATCGATGGAGCTGGTTGCACTGGAAACGGGCGGCGACGTGACGACCCGTTGCCAGGCCTTTTGTCGCGAACTGCATACGCTCAAGGGAGCGGCCGCCAGCGTCGGGTTGACGCCCCTTGCCTCGTATTTTCACGACGTCGAGGAATGGCTGGAGCAAACGGCCCGAGGTGATCGCGGCGAACTGGACGATCAGGTCCTCTTGTCCGCCGTCGACTCGGTGCGCCGCCAAACGGAAATACTTGATGGCAACGCGACAGGTCCCGAGAGGGTTACGACGGAATCGCGCAACGGCGATTCGCGCGTTCCCGCGGCACGTTCGGCGGGTCGTCAATTCACGGCGTCGAGCGGCCCCGCTTCCCAGTCCGTTCGCGTTCGCGCCGCGCAGCTCGACCGGCTCATGGACATGCTCGCGGACCTCTTGTCGATTCGTAATCGTCGCGAAGCTCGCCTTGCGGAACTTGCCCGGTTCAACGATGAACTGGGGCGTTGCGCCAGCCGGTTGCGCCGATTCGGCGACGAAACCGTCGACTGGGGCGCGAACCAGTTGCGTTCGCGCGTCGCGGATTCGCGCGATGCGGGCAACCCCGGGGGCGAGCCGTCGGGGCGCGGTGTTCTCGACGAAGTCGCCAGCGACATCACCGCGATTTCGCGCGAGATGGCTGAGGAATTCCAGCCGCTGGCCGACGAAAACGCTTCGCTCGCGCAATTCATTCGCCAGTTTCGCCAGGAATTGATGCAACTTCGCCGGCTGCCAGTGGCGGGACTCTTTCAGCGTCTCAAGCGGGCGATTCATGACGCTGCCCACGCCGAGGGAAAGCAGGTCGAAATCCGCCTCGAAGGGGACGATACCGTGCTGGAAGTCGACGAAATTGTCGGACCCGGCGACGTCGTCGTCAGACCGCTGCCGGAGTTGCTCCGTCGCCAT
>JBGTFW010000210.1:0-8729 GCA_041747075.1 Pirellulaceae bacterium | reverse complement strand
GATCGTGCACAGCGATCGCGGCAGCCAGTTCGCCAGCCTGGAGTATCAACAACCGGATTCGCCGCCACTCGTCCCTGGGTTACGTCAGCCCGATTGAGTTCGAACAACGTCGACTGTTTGAGTCGAAACAGGTGGGTTAAGGAGTCTGCCTTCGTCGGAGCCATGCCGTTTGGGAACAACAATTCATTCCGGTCGCCGCGCTTTCATCGCGAGCGCTGAAGAGCCTCGTTCCCGCATTGTGTCGTTAACGCCGGATGGCGGCCCTCTGCCATCGTGCGGTGAAACGAACTGCCAGTTCGTTCTACGATACTACCCGCCTGGCTTCAGCGGACGGCTTGCTGATCTTGTGGTGAAACGAACTGGCAGTTCGTTCTACAGGGCTTGTCGCGGCGCTACACGTCGAGGTTTCGCACGTCCAGCGCGTGCTTCTCGATGAATTCGCGGCGCGGTTCGACCTTGTCGCCCATCAGGATGCGGAACATTTCGTCGGCTTCGGCGGCATTGGTCATGCTGACTTGAATGAGGCTGCGGTTTTCGGGATCGAGCGTCGTTTCGCGCAATTCCTCGGCGTTCATCTCGCCCAGCCCCTTGAAGCGCGTCACTTGCAATCCCTTTTCGCCCGCCGACCGGACAGCGGCGAGCAGACCGCGCAAATCCTCAAGTCCCGCCTCGTTTTCGCCGCGGCGGAGGACATACCTCGGCTCCTCGATTCCCGTCCGCTCCTGGGGCAAGAGGGCCTGGACATTGAAGCCGTGGCGCGCCAGTTCCTTCAACCCCGAATTGATCGTTCGCACTTCGTTGAATTCGTTGATCTGGATCGTGGCACCGTTGGTCGAGTCGCCGGGCGTGCCATCGGGCGTGCCGTCTGGCTGGTTGTCGCCGTTCTCGCTCAGCTTCAGTTCCTCGCCGGCGGCCTGTTGTTCCTTGAGAAAGGCGTCCAGCTCGCTCCGCGACGAGAACCAGTTCGATTGCATTCCGACGACGACGTGAAAGACGGGAAGCCGCCCGTTATCGACGTTGGCCCGCGCGGCGTGGGTTCTCAGGTTGACACCGCGCCGCTCAAGCGCAAGGATGGCCTCCTCCATGCTCGCCAGCGCGGTACACAGTTCGCTGACGTCCGCGCCGCGGATGGTTCGCCCGTCGTCGGAAAGCAGTTCTGAATCCGCAATACCGCGTTCGAGCAACTGCCGTTTCATCTCCTCCTCGGTCTGGACGTAAGTCACTGACTTTTTGCTGCGCACGCGAAAGAGCGGCGGCTGGGCGACGTAGACGTGCCCTTTCTCGATCAACTGGTACATTTGCCTGTAAAAGAAACAGAGCAACAGCGTGCGGATGTGCGATCCATCGACGTCGGCGTCGGTCATGATGATGACCTTGTTGTAACGTCGGCGCGAGAGGTCCTGGTCTTCGCCGACTCCGACGCGGATGGCGTTGATGATGCTCTGGACTTCCTCATTGGCGAGGACCTTGTCCTCGCGGGCCTTGTAGGCGTTGATAATTTTCCCGCGGAGCGGGAGGATCGCCTGGAACTCCTTCAATCGCCCTCCCTCGGCGCTGCCGCCCGCCGAATCGCCTTCGACCAGGTAGAGCTCGCATTTCTCCATGTCGTTGCTGAGACAGTCGCGGAGTTTGCCGGGCAAGCCGCCGCCGCCGAGGACGGATTTGCGGCGCACCAGTTCCCGCGCCTTTCGCGCCGCCTCGCGCGCCTGGGCCGCCTGGATGCCCTTGAGCAGGATGATTTTCGCGCTTTTGGGATTCTCCTCCATGTACTTGCCGAGAAATTCGCCAAAGGCCGTCGTGACGACGCTTTCGATTTCGCTGTTGCCGAGCTTCGTTTTTGTCTGGCCCTCGAATTTCGGTTCCGGCGCGCGGACCGAGATGATCGCGGTGAGTCCCTCGCGAAAGTCCTCGCCGGTTACCGTCAAGTCGCGGAACATGTTGTTCGCCTTGCCGTAGTTGTTCAGCGTCCGCGTCAGCGCGCTGCGAAAGCCCGATACGTGTGTCCCACCCTCCTGGGTGTTGATGTTGTTGGCGTACGAATGGGCGTTCTCGGTCAGGTCGTTCGTGTACTGCAAGGCGATTTCGTAGCCGATCCCATCGTGCTCGCCGTTGACGTAAATCACATCCGGGTGAATCGGGTCGCTTGAGCGATTGAGGTACTCGACGAATTCGATGATTCCCCGCTCGAAACAGAATTCGTCGCCGTCGCCGGTGCGTGCGTCGCGGAAAACAATTCGCACGCCGCTGTTGAGAAAGGCCAGTTCCTGGAGCCGCTTGTGAAGGAGTCCGTATTCAAACCGGTTGGTCTGGAAGACGTGGGGATCGGGCTTGAAGGTGGTCTTCGTCCCGACGCGATCGGACTTCCCGATCTTTGTCACGTCGCTGATGGGGGCACCCCGTTCGTATTCCTGGTGCCAGATTTCGCCGTCGCGGGATACCTCGACTTCGCACCACTCGGAAAGAAAATTCACGACGGTCACACCGACCCCGTGCAACCCGCCCGACGTCTGGTAGACGCCCTTCTCGAATTTTCCGCCGAATTTCAGCTTGGTCATGACGCCTTCGAGCGTCGTCACGTCGCGGCCTTCCTCGGCGCTCAACTGGTCGTGTCGATCGACGGGAATTCCTCGCCCGTCGTCCTGAACCGTCACCGACCCGTCGTCGTTGATGGTGACGCTGATTCGGGTGGCGAAGCCCGCCATCGCCTCGTCGATTGAGTTGTCGACGACCTCATAGACCAGGTGATGAAGCCCTCGCTGGGCGGTGTCACCAATGTACATCGACGGTCGCTTGCGGACGTGTTCAAGGTCCGAGAGGTGCTGGATGTCTTCCTGGCGGTATTCCGATTTGGCTGTGTTTTTGGCCATACAGTCGTTTCGTTTTGGGGTTTTGGCGATGCCGTGTAAGAGAAATCAATTCCGTACGTTGCCCACGCGAAAGGTCAGACCCTTGATGGCGGCGTCAGGCATCGCCGCCTGAATGTCCGCGAGCAACTGATTCCGGACGAATCCCAGTTGCTGGAGCGCGGGTGAGCTGTCAACGATAATTTCGAGCATTCCACGGCGGATGCGCGTTGCACGGGTCTTTCCCGCGAATTCCTCGCCGACGGCCTGTTGCCACGCCGCCTGGAGTTCGCTGTCGAACGCCCCTTGCGTGAATCCGCGCCGCGCGACGACTCTCGCGAGTAACTCACCCGCCGATTTCACGTCCCGCGACTTGCGGGGATGGTTTCCCAACTGTTCATTGATTCGCTGAATTGCGAACCGGTCATCGTTTCGCTCCTTCATTTCAGACTCCTTCCGGTTCGTTCGTTCACACTCCCTTGCGGTCGCGTGACAACGGCATGATGACGTATCCGTAGTTGTCGTCGGTGACGCAGTACGCCGCCTGTTCGCCGTTTTCCACGTCGAAGGTAAAGGACTTGTCTGGCTGGAGCACCTTTAGGAAGTCCGCAAGGTATCGGTGGTCGAGGGTGATCGTCAGTTCCTCGTCGTCGGTGTAAGCGACTGGAACCTCGATTCGCGACTGGCCGACTTCGGCGGTATTGTTGGAAAGGATCATCGAACCGTTTTTGAATGTAAAATCGACGCCTCGGCTTTCGTCGCTCGCCACGATGGCCGCCTGCCGCAGCGCCGAATAGGTCGGGCCGACCGGCAAGTCGATCTTGTTCGACTCGGTCCTTTGCGGCAACACGTCGCGCCACTTGGGGAACCGGCCTTCGACGAGCAACGTGAAGAAGACCGCGTTCTTGTGCCGCACCAACAGTTCATTTTCCCTGGGTGCGAGGAAGACTGGATCGTCGCCATGCGGCAGCGTCCGTTCGATCAAATGCATCGCCCGCGATGGTACGATGGTCGCCGACCCGGCGGAGGGGCTTCCCGTGATCTTGATGGCGCACTCCATTTTGGCAAGCCTTCGTCCGTCGGTGCCAACCGCCGTTAGCGTATTGCCGTCGATTTCCAGCAACACGCCGCTCAGCGCATAACGGCTGCTCTCGGCATCGGTCGCAAAGAGT
Source organism: Pirellulaceae bacterium (assembly GCA_041747075.1). Classification (GTDB taxonomy): domain Bacteria; phylum Planctomycetota; class Planctomycetia; order Pirellulales; family Pirellulaceae; genus CAJQPP01. The sequence continues at coordinate 4,714 of JBGTFW010000210.1, read as the reverse complement.
GTGCGTCGGATCAGGTCGCGCAACGCATCGGCCGGCGCTTCGTAATAGTCGGTTTCGGTGAAGTCCGCCACTTCCGGAAACTCGTCGGGGTTCTGGCCCTGCAGTTCGAAACGCGAGTGTCGGCCCGTGACAAGAACCTTTCCCTCGTCCGCGCTAATATCGAGCACATCGTCGGTCGACTCCTGCAAGATTCCCCGCAGACGACCGACCGAAATGATGGCGGCACCGGGTGATTTGATTTCCACCTCGTCGATCACCAGTCGAACGCCTATTTCCATATCAGTGGCGGTCAACCGGACCTGGTTGTCACTGGCGTCCAGTTTGACGTTCTGAAGGATCGTTTTGGGGCTGCGCGCCGGTGCTACCATGGCCGCCGTTTGAAAGGCGTGGAGAAGCGGCTCACGCCGGATGCTGATTTTCACTGAAAAATCCCTGGTTTGTAATAGTAAAATAAATTTCTGATTTGACAGTAGTAATAGTCTTTCCACCCGTTGTGTTGAAAAAAGGCCGCGGGTGGTCGATCACACCGCGATTTATCAACTCGGCTCCACGCGACGGCACGGGGACATCGTGTTCTTCTCCTGTTGATTCAGTGGCGGGTTGGTGACGACGGAGGTCATGGTTTCCCGCCATGTGGAACCCTCTCCGTCCATTCGTCAAGTTTGCCAACAGGCGTCAACGGCGGGTCAACAGGTTTTCCAGTTGGCGGGCGATGGACTTGAGTTCCTCGTCAAGTGCTGGTTCGGACCCGCGCCGCCTTTCCATCAGTTCGCACGCATGTCGAATTGTCGATCCATCACGACCTCCCAGCAATTTGCCGATCGCCGCATAACCGCCGGAGAGATGATGCCTTGCAAGCCACGCCGCCGCAAACCTCGCGCGGACGAGCGGTCGCGTCCGGCATGGGCCAGTGACGCCTGAAGCGTTGACGTGAAAATGTCGGATAACCAATTTGAGGAGTACCGCGAAATTCCTCGCGTTGAGTCGTTCTTCGGGTGGCTTGAGGATACGATTGAGCCGTGTGCGGTCGAGCCGCGTCGAACTCGTCGCGCCCGGCGTCAAGGCAACTTGAGTCAGCGCGCCGCGAATTCCCGGAACGGTTTTCGGCAAGCGCTCCACCAACCAGTCCAGGTCGTCCCGTTCGACGGGAATATCCAGCTTTTCGAGCAAACGCTCGACGACGGCCCTTCGTGCCGCGGGACCCGGCGGTCGAACGGGGATCGTCAGGCCCGCCGAGAGGCGTGATCGCAACTCGCCCGGCAAACTCTCGTTCAAAAAAGGTGCGACGCGCATCGTAACGATGACGGGCCGTCGCAATTCGTTCAACGCGTCGAGCACGTACAGCCACGTATCGGCAAGCCCCTCGCTGTCGCCAGGCGAAAGTGAAAAATCATCGACCAGCAAGCCGGCACTGGCGGCAAAAAAAAATTTGAAGGCCTCGACCGACCGCGTCGCGCAGGCGTCATGAAACTTGCGGCGGAATTCCGCGCCCGTCGTCACATGGATCGGACCGGGCAATCGAGTGGCGAGAATTTCGGCGAGGGTTGTCTTGCCTGTCCCCGCATCGCCATACAGAACCAGCGGCCACGCAACGGACTGTTTGAGCATGAAATGATCGTCGGTCCAGCGTCGCAGCAACGGATTGGCCTCGTCGGCAAAAAACCGTTCGAGCAAATAATGACCGCTTCGAGCTGGGCGCGGAGTGCTGCGTTCCGGTTGGCGCGGTGCGATCGAACCGCATCCAGCGCGGCGAGGCCCCTCCGTGAGGGGGTTCGTTGACGCCGTGGCAGGGGCCTCGATCGGCCCGACGGGTACGGCACCATACGGAAATGCGGGAAAGGAAAATACCGACGTGGACAACGCGAGACTCGAATTGCAAAAGGGGAAAACCAGACGGCGAAAGTACGCGATTTCATTCCACGGATTCGCCCCGTGATTGTAGCCTTTTCAAGCCTCCGCCACGAGGACCCAAAACCCCTTTTCCTCCGGAATTCGCTCCACGCAAGTGCTTGACAGCATTCACGATGCGTCGAGCCGCCTCGGTACACTCGTCCGCCTCGCGGTCGCGGCTGAAACTGACGCGAATGGCGCTGTCGATCAACCGACGGTCCAGCCCCATCGCAACCAGCACCGGCGACGGCTCGCTCGAACCGCTCGCGCACGCCGAGCCTGTCGAAACGGCGACCCCTGCGATATCACAAGCCATCAAAAGGGCTTGACGATCAACCCGCGGCGTCGAACCTTCGCCGGGAAACGAAACATTGCAACAGTGCGGTGCGCGAGCGGCCGACGCACCGTTGATCACCGCGTCGGGAATGGCGAGAATCCGTCGTTCGAATTCGTCGCGGAGGCTGGCGACGTGTCGGGAGTTCGATTCCAGCCCGCTGGTCGCCAGCCGAACCGCCTCGGCAAACCCAACCGCAAGCGAGACGTCTTCCGTTCCGGGCCGCAAGCCGAATTGCTGGAAGCCACCGACGAGTACCGGTTCAAGCCGCGTCGCGGGTCCGTTCATGAGCAATGCCCCAATGCCTCGCGGGCCGTGAAACTTGTGCGGTGCGATCGACATCGTGGTCACTCCGGCCCGCGAAAAATCGGTGAAGCGCACCGGAATCTTGCCGATCGCCTGGACGGCGTCGCAATGCAGCGGTATATTTCTCGCGGCGCAGATTCTCGCCGCCGCCTCGACCGGTTGAATCACACCGGTCTCGTTGTTGACGAGCATCAACGCGACCAGCACCGTCCGTTCGTCGATCAGTTCCGCGAGCGCGTCGACGACGACCGTGCCGTCGGTGTTAACGGGCAGTTCCCGAAGCTCATACAGCGAGCTGGCAGTTCGCTCCACGGCGGAATCCTCGTAGCGCGAACTGCCAGTTCGCGCTACCCCTGGCGCCACCCCTGGCGGTCGCTCCTCGATCGGCGCGGCAATCGCCCGCACGGCTTCCAGCACACTCGGATGCTCGATCCCCGAAACGACGATGTTCGGTCTTTGCCCGTCGTCGCCGGGCACCTGGAACCGCGGCTTCGCACGGAAAGGCTTCGCGCCGGCCAGTCCGAAAACGGCAAGGTTATTCGCCTCGGTCCCGCCGCTGGTGAGAATCAGCGAATCATCGTGCCGCATCGCCAGTGCGTCGCCAAGTACCCGGCGCGCGGACTCCAGCCGCGCTGCGGCTCTTTGGCCGTCGCGGTGTTGGCTGGCGGGGTTGGCGTACCCGACCTCGAGCGACTCAACGAGTACCGCGCGGACGCGCGGGTCGAGGCAAGTCGTCGAGCAAGCGTCGAGGTAAATCGAGTCCATGACTTAATAATAACGTGCGACAATAATAACGTGGGGCAAGCTGCCAGCTTGCCGAAAACTCAAATCGACTAACGTGGGGCAAGCTGCCAGCTTGCCGATAATACAACACATTTCCCCCGTCCCGGGCGGGCCGCGAAGGTTCTTGTCACGAACGCGCGGTTTCCCGATACTACTTGACCAACGATCCATCCGCGACATTCACGGCCCGATGATTGATACCCTCGAATCCACCGACGACTCGAACGACCCGAACGAGATTCCGGAATCGCTCAAGGCGCTGCCCGGGTTGCGACGGCTCGAAGCGGTTCTTTTCCTCGCGCGACAGCCGCTGGGCAGCCGCAAGCTCAGCCACCTGGCGGGACTCGCCGACGGGACGCAGGCGCGTTCACTGGTGCGGGAACTCAACCGGTATTACGATCAAGCCGGACGGGCTTTCAACATCCAACAGGTTGCCGGTGGATTCCAGTTGCGAACCCGACCGGCGTTCAGCTTATGGTTGACTCGACTGAATCACTCAGCGCCCGCGGTCCGGTTAACCGGGCCGGCGCTGGAAACGCTGGCGGTGGTCGCCTATCGCCAGCCGGTTGCCAAAGCCGATGTCGAAGCCGTTCGCGGTGTTGGCTGCGGGGAATTGTTGCGTCAATTGCTCGATCGGGGTATGGTGCGGATCGCCGGACGCGGGAGCGAGTTGGGAAATCCGTACTTGTACGCGACGACGCGGCGGTTTCTCGAAGTCTTCGGGCTGGCCAGTCTCGACGCCTTGCCGAGAGCAACGCGGCTTCGTGGCCAGGGACTGCCCGCCCGTCCGGTCGTGCCACGGTCGCCAGGGAACGCGCCGGGCGCGACGGAGACTCGAGGCGAGGTGGAAACTTCGCCGGGTGCGGAGAAAAACCCGCCGGAATCGTCACTTCGGCCACTCGACGAAACGCCCGCAAGCCCCCAAAATCCAGACTTTCCAACCCGTTCCGAAAAAACCCCCCCCGCGCCAGACTCCAGACAAACACGCTTCAGGAGGAGTAACCCGTGAGCCTTTCGCCGACCGAACCCATGTCCGATGATCGCCTGTTGACGCTTGAGGCGACCGGCCTGACCGTGCGTCTTTCGCACACCAGCGCCATCACCGTCGCGCCGCGCGCCGCGATACGTGGTACCGGGGCACCGCGCGCCGCGGACGACGATGTTTTCGAGGACGACGTCGACCTTGAGGACGACGATCTCGTGGATGACGACGAGGATCTCGTGGATGACGACGACCTCGAGGACGACGAGGACGACGACGAGGACGACGACGAGGAAGACGATTACGACGAGGACTACGACGACGACTTCGACGAGGACGAGTTCTTCCTCGTCTGCCGGGAGGACATCACGAACGACCCGGCGTTCCGCGAGGTCGTGGGGCTCTCGCCCGGCCGGACG
>JBGTFW010000209.1:0-27795 GCA_041747075.1 Pirellulaceae bacterium | reverse complement strand
CAGTCCCGCCACGATGGGGACGGTGATCCCCGCCGCGCGGCACTTGTCACGAAAATCAAAAAAATCCCGGTTGTCAAAAAAAAGCTGCGTGATCACAACGTCGGCTCCCGCGTCGACCTTTCGCTTGAGATTCTCCAGATCGGCCTCGGCGCTGGGAGCTTCCTGGTGAGTTTCCGGGTAGCCCGCGACGGCGATTCCGAATTCCGGCTGGTGCTGGCGGATCAAGGCGACGAGTTCATTGGCAAAGCGCAACCCGCCCGTCACTGCCTGAAAGTATCCGCGCCCCGACGGCGGATCGCCGCGCAGCGCCACAATGTAATCGACGCCGCTCGACCGGGCCTGATCCAGATAGCGGGCCAGATCGTCGCGCGTCGCATCGACGACCGTCAAGTGCGACGCGACTGGAACTTCAAACCGCCGACGAACTTCGCGGACGATTTCGAGCGTCTTGTCGCGTGTCGAACCCCCCGCTCCGTAAGTGCAAGTGATGAAGTCCGGAGAAAACTCCATGAGACGTTCAACGTGCCGGTACAGCGATTCTTCACCGACAGGCGTTCGCGGTGGAAAGAGTTCGAAGGACAGGCCCGGACGCGGGCCGCGAAAACAGGCATTGAGAGACATGAATTTCCGTGCGGTCCAGTTCGACTTTTCGCGCAAAATCCAGGCACCTTGCGCGGAATTGCGGCAATGGCAATGAGGTCAGGAAGAATATGCAACCGGTTTTTGGCGACGCGACGCGCGCCGGCGAAAAAATTCTGGCCGATTGGCTCACGCCTTGCAATCGGCAACGAAACTTGCAAAATCCCCTTTTCGCTTCCCTTCGGCGGAGGCACCCCGCGTGTCAACGGATGAGGGCGAACCCGTCTCCCTTCCGATTTTACCCAAAGGAGTTTTGATGACCCCGAAGACCGTGCTGGCCATGTGCCGCGAAAACGACGTCAAGGCCGTGGATTTGCGATTCATGGACTTTATCGGACTGTGGCAGCACACGACGATTCCGGCCGGTCAGTTGACCGAGGAGATTTTCGAGGAGGGACTGGGGTTCGACGGATCGAGCATTCGCGGCTGGCAGGCGATCAACGAAAGCGACATGTTGCTGGTCCCCCAGCCCGACACGGCCTTCATGGACCCCTTCACGGCGCTGCCGACGCTGAATTTTATTTGCAATATCGAGGACCCGATCACACGCGTCGATTACAGTCGCGACCCGCGCAACGTTGCGAGAAAGGCGGTGAATTACCTTCAAGGAACGGGGATCGCCGACAAGGCGTTTTTTGGTCCCGAGGCCGAGTTTTTCATCTTTGACGACATTCGCTACGACCAGGGACCCAACCGGGGCTTTTACCATATCGACAGCATCGAGGCCGAATGGAATCGCGGCCGCGAGGAAAAACCCAACCTCGGCAGCAAGATTCGGTTCAAGGAAGGTTACTTTCCCTGCCCGCCCGCCGACCAGTTGATGGACATTCGCAATGAGATGATGCAGACGCTCATTGACTGCGGACTGCCCGTCGAGTGTCAGCATCACGAAGTCGGCACGGCGGGGCAAAGCGAGATTGATCTTCGCTTTAACGAAATGGTGAAGATGGCCGATCAGGTGATGATGTACAAGTATATCATCAAGAACGTCGCGCGGCGGCACAACAAGACGGTGTCGTTCATGCCCAAGCCGATCTTTGGCGACAACGGATCGGGGATGCACGTGCATTTTTCGCTGTGGAAAGGGGACTCGCCACTCTTTGCCGGTGACAAATACGCCGGACTGAGCGAAATTGCGCTGCATGCGATTGGCGGAATTCTCCGACACGCCCCCGCGATTCTGGCGTTCAGCAATCCGACGACCAACAGCTACAAACGGCTCGTCCCCGGTTACGAGGCTCCGGTGAACCTCGCGTACTCGCAACGGAACCGCTCGGCGGCGTGCCGAATCCCGATGTACAGTCCCTCGCCCAAAAGCAAGCGAATCGAGTTCCGCTGTCCCGACCCGAGTTGCAATCCGTATCTTGCCTTTTCAGCCATCCTCATGGCGGGCATCGACGGAATCCAGAACAAGATCGATCCGGGTCAACCTCTCGACAAGGATATCTATGACTTGCCCCCCGAAGAAGCTGCCGGCGTTCCCAAGACACCCGCGTCGCTGGCCGCCGCGCTGGACGCCCTCGATTCCGACCACCAGTTCCTTTTGCGCGGCGACGTATTCACGCAGGACGTGATCGACAAGTGGATCAGTTACAAGCGGAAGAACGAAGTCGACGCAATGCGCCTCCGTCCCCACCCGTACGAGTTTTGCCTGTACTATGACATGTAGACGCTGCTGACTGGCGAGGGTGTTTTTTTTGGGTTCGAAGTACCGCCTTCCAGCGGAACCGAATCCGGAAAAATCCGGCTAAATCCGGAACTACAAACAGTTTCGCGTCGATGCGTGGTAAAATGGAGACTCGCACCGCACGCGGCGGATGAGTCAACCTCGTCGGGCGAACTATCTGGAATATCCGCGGCTCGCCAATAAAAGATGTTACTTGCCCAAATCTACGTGTTTGCCTGGGTGCTCGTTGTTCTGCTGGTCTTGCTCGGATTGCTCGCCGTCTGCGTGCCGCGGCCCCGAAAGCGATTCAGGAAACCGGAACTGAAAAAGGTCCAGTACAAGCGGCGGCGACTCGACTCCTGAACCATCGCGCCCCTCCCTCGCCAGCGAGCCGGACGCGGCAATCTCCCGCGCGAACGTCATGAGAGACCCACTCCCCAACAAAAATCGCGCGGACGACGCAGGTGATCTGGAAGATGCACTTCGCTCCTTGTCGCGCTCCGGAGAACGCCCGCTTTTGACGGTGCCCGACATTCAAATTGACAAGCACCGTGGCGATTCCGTGCAACGCGATGACGATCGCTTTCTCCACCGCTTTTTTGCTTTTTGTATCGTGATGGCGGGAATTGCAACGACCCTGCCGGCGGTTCACTACTGGGTCGGCGATTCCGCCGCGGTTGAGCTTCGGATCGTTCCGCGGTGGGTTTACCTGCTGGGGTTTGTTGGTGCGTTGCACTTGCTATATGCATTCCTCGCATTCCAGGTTCCCGACTACAGTACGCTGTGGTCGCTGGCCGGGTTGTTGCTAATCGTAACTTGTGTCTACGGGTTTACGGGAATCGCGTTGTGGCTGGGGGACGGGAACGGGCCGGCACCCCGCTTGCTGCAAATTGCCTCGATCGTTCGCGATCGCGCGGCAATCTGGTGCGGCGTGATGTTCGGCGTTTCCGCGCTGGGGTGCTACGTTTTTGGCCGCGAAGCATTATTGCACCGGCGCAAGGTCATCGGCTGGCGCCGGCAGCCATGAATCCCGGACGCCTCCTCGTCCTCGTTCCGACCGAGCTGGAATGGCGCACTTTGCGTCCGCTCCTGCCGAACGATTGGCAAGTTCAAGTTTGCGGTTTTGGACCGATTGCGGCCGCTATTGAGACGACCGCGGTCCTTGCAAGACGCGCCCCGTCCGACATTCATGTTGTTCTGGCGGGAATTGGCGGCACTTTCGACGCCGCGCAACTGCCGCCCGGATCGGCGGCCAGTTTCCGCAATGTCTACCTGACGGGCGTCGGTGCCTGGCAAGGCGACCGTTTGATGACGCCTCGTGAACCCGGAATCCCGCAATGGACACTTGCCCGTGGATTGGCTGTTTATGAGCACCTGCCGCTGGTTCCGCTGAACAACGGGGTCGTTTGCGACGCGGTCCTGACGGCGACGACCGCGTCGGGCTCCAGGGAGGAAGCGACATCGCGGCGTCGCATGTTTCCGGATTGCCTGTGCGAGGAGATGGAGGGATTTGGAGTCGCCCTTGCCGCGACTCGCATGAATGTACCGGTTTCCATCGCGCGCGGCGTCTCTAATGAAGTTGGCAATCGCGATCACGGCGAATGGCAAATTGACGCCGCGCTGGAATCCGTTGCGCGGCTTCTCCGCGAGAACGTCAGTGCCTGACGAGCCTTCCCGCATACCGGCCGGGCTGATGAACTACCGCGCCGGCTTTTCCAGTCCGATGGCGACAAGAATCCTGTGAAAGACATCGTCCATCGTTCCGATGCCATTGATCGTTTTCAGGAGGCCGTCGCGCGCAGCGTAGAAATTGACAAGGGGCTTTGTTTCCATTTGGTAGACGAGGAGCCGTTGGATGATCAATTCGGGCCGGTCGTCGGCGCGCGGATTGGAAAGATTCCTGAACCTCATTGACAGACGGTTCCGCAGTTCGTCCTTATCCACGCGGAGTTCAATCACGTGGTCGAGCCGCTGCCCCGTCGCCTGAATCCACACGCACAGCGCCTCGGCCTGGGGCACGGTGCGCGGAAATCCGTCAAGCAGGTATCCATCCCGGCAATCCGCATGGGCCAGTCGTTCGCTGATCACGCCCATCATCAGGTCATCGCTGACGAGTTCGCCTGAATCCATGATCGGACCGACGACCCGGCCGAGCGGGGTTTCGTTTTGTTTGGCCACGCGAAGGATTTCGCCCGTCGAGAGGTGGGGGATTCCAAGAAACCCGGTGAGACGCGCGCACTGTGTTCCTTTTCCGGCACCGGGCGGCCCAATAAACACGATTCGCATTGCCAGCACCTGGTGACGGGATCAGGTCGCGGGTTGGTGAAATCCTTGCTACTCCAGCAATCCCTTGTGATTTCGCATAACCAGATGACTATCGATCTTCTGAACCAGGTCAAACGCCACGCTCACGGCGATCAGCAATCCGGTTCCGCCGTAGAAGCTGGCAACCATGAAATCGACATTGAGAAAACTGCTGACCATGGTCGGGATGACCGCGACAAGGGCGAGGAAGCCCGCCCCGACATAGGTGATTCTTTCAATAACGTTTTCGAGGTAATTCGAAGTCGTTCGGCCAGGCCGGTATCCGGGAATGAACGTGCCGCTGTCCTTGAGGTTCTCGGATATCTCCTTGGGATTAAACGTAATCGCGGTCCAGAAGTAGCAGAAGAAATAAATCAGCGCGATGTAGGCGAGATTGAACAGGAGCGAGGCCTGATTCTGGAACGCTTCACCGAGGACGTTGAAAAAGTTGCCAAAAATCGTGTCCCCCATCCAGCCGCCCATCCAGACGAACAGAAGCGGCGGGAACATGAGCAATGAACTGGCGAAAATGATTGGCATGACGCCCGCCTGATTGATGCGAAGCGGCATGTACTGGCGCGTCCCTCCGTAAACGCGGCGACCGCGGACGTGTTTGGCGCTTTGCGTGGGAATGCGCCGTTGGGCAAGCGTGATAAATACAATTCCCAGGACGACCCCCAGGAAAAGCAGCGCGAGTGCGATAAAAGTTTCGATCCCCACTTCATCATTGAACAAGCCCGACAACCCGAACGTCGCGTTATCGATCAGCGACTTGAGGGCACCCGGCATCTGGGCGACGATCCCCGCCATGATGAGCAGGCTGATTCCGTTGCCAATTCCAAACTCGTCGATCTGCTCGCCCAGCCACATCAGAAAGATCGAACCACACGTCATGATCAGGACGGCGGTCGTCCACCAGCCAAGTCCCATTCGTCCCGCTTCGTTTTCGAACTCCGAGGCGATCATGTTGTTGCCCGCCTGGTCCGGTGCGAGAACGACCACGGAGAGAAACGCCGCACTTTGCATGAGACAGAGCACCACGGTCAGGTACCGCGTGTACTCGTTGATTTTCTTGCGACCCGCTTCGCCTTCCTTGCGAAGTTCTTCCAGCGGTTTGTAAACCGACCCAAGCAACTGAAGAATAATCGCCGCGGAAATATACGGCATGATCCCCAGTCCAAAGATCGTCACCTGAGTAAGCTGGCTGGCGCTAAAGACCGAAACCCGTTCGAGGAAGGTTCCCAGCGTCCCGCCTTCCTCGCTGCCAAGGGCCGTTAATTGCGCATGGTCAATCATCGGCAACGGGATTTGCCAGCCGATCCGGTAGATACACAGCAGAAACAGCGTCAAAAGAATCTTTTGCCGCAATTCCGGAATCGTGAAGACGATGCGCAGTTTTTCCAGCATGACAGTACCAGTAGAGACTTTCGAGGTAGCCGCGGGACGCACGAGTATCGAGGCCGCCGAGGATTCCGGAATGGGCAATTTTGAGCCGCGAGGCGGCTTATGGCAAGACTAAATACCCGCTACCGCTTGTTGCGAATCTGCTCGTATTCCCCGGCGATTTCCGCGCGCAACTCCGTGGTTTCCGCCGATTCCGCCATTATCCGCAGGGCGCGCGAATACTTGACGCGCGCCGCCCCGTACTGTTCCTCGCCCACCAATTCCCTCGCGCGGGCCACCAGTGAGTCAATTTCAGCCAACAATTCCGTACGCTCCCGCAACTCTTCGCGAGCCTTGTGACGCTCGATCTCCGCCAGACTCAAGGCACCCCGGGCCGCTGTACTGGTCCCGTTTCCAGTTGACCGGGGCCGGGAATTGATCGGCCGCTCCGGATAACGGGAAACCTGAAACCCCTCCGGCAAACCGAGCGATGGGACCATTCCCACTCCCGTCGAATTCCCGATGACCGGTGTTATCGAAGTGACAAACGGACGAGCTTCGCCACTGAAAATCGATGCGCTCTGTCCGTTAAACATCGTCACCGAGGGGGACGTGGAGACGATGCTCCGTGTATTGCCCTTTCCCGCGACCAGCCCCAGCGAAAATCCAATATCGCCCCCCACCAGGGCAAAGCCGGACCGCAAGTCCGCGTTCGGGTCGTAACCGCCAAACGGCGGCAGGGCCGTCCCGGCGCTTCCTTGGGAAATCATTACGTTCGGCGTAATCTGACCCGCGGCATTGAACCCGCGAATCCGGTTCCCACCACCAAACGAAAGACCGAACGATACGCCCGTCCGGTTAAAAGACGAATCTCCAAGGTTGTGCAAGGGCGACTGGACGTTGATCAATTGCGCTTCGCCCGGTAAAGCCGTCAGTAGCAGGAGCGCCATCGTTCCTGGCAGCAATGCCATCGTTCCAGGGAACGCCATCGTTTTGGCTCTTCTCCAACGCCGCGATGACTCGATGAGCCACCCATGAATTCGCGAAAGTGCTTGCATGATCGCCTCCCTCGTTCCAACCCCCTTGCCGCGGGTCGGTCAACAGCTATTTCCAATGCGAAATTGTACCGGAACGGCGGGCACCGCGTCAAACATATTCATCTGTGCTTGCTCACTTGGGGTTTCTCCGTTGTCCTCCCATCCGTGGTCCTCGACCGCGAGGCTTCCTTTCACGGAACACGGAAAAAAACCGGCCAAACTGCTGTTCGCCTGCCAGCGTGTTTTTGCTAAATCAATGCGTCGTACCAACGATCACCCCCGCATTGGTGGGAGAGTTTTCAGGAGCCAATTATGAATCTTGACCTGCTGCAAGACTATATGAACCTTGGCCTGACGTGGATCGGGTTTGGCACCGTGGTCGGTCTGGCGGCCAAGGCCATCATGCCGGGCCGTGATCCTGGCGGTTCGGTCGCGACCCTGCTGATGGGCATCGTCGGCACGTTGATCGGCTGTGCGATCCTTCAGTATTTCAGCCAGGGCCAGGCAGTCGAGCCAGTCAGCATCAAGGGCTTTTTTGTGGGAACGGCCGGGGCGCTGGTGATCCTCGTCTTTTACAAGGTTCTGGGGGGGTACTGGTTTGAGGAAGGCGAAACGAACTTCCTTCAGCACAAGCTCCGCCGCCGCCGCCGCCGTTATCGCTCGGTAATCGAAGAGTAGTGTCAACGGCGACCAACCCGAATCGTTTCGTCACGGACGACGCGCACGTCACGGACGACGCGCACCTCAATTCGCGACGACGATTTGCATCGTGGATCGCTTGCGTCGGGTTGTTCGGCCTGAGTGCTTTGCTGGTGTACCCCTGTGACCTGGAGCTTTCGCGGTGGCTCTCCACGGTTTCGCTGTGGCCGGGCGACTCGCGCCGTATCCTTGCGCTTTGTGAAACCGTCGCGCATGGATCGGGAGTGGTCGTGTTTCTGGTGGTGTTATGGTGTTTGGTTCCCGGAAAGCGGCTTTTCATCCCGAGGATTGCCGTTTGCAGCCTGGGTGCCGGGATTTTTGCGAATTTACTGAAGCTGTGCGCGGCGCGGCGCCGTCCGCTGATGACGGATCCGGGCGTTGCCGACATTGACATCACTTGGGCTGCCTGGGCGCGGGGAATTCCGGTTTCGGAAAACGGGTTTCACGAGTATGCGTGGCAGTCCTTTCCCTCGGCGCACACGGCGACCGCGATCGGGCTGGCGATCGGGTTGAGCCATGTCTTTCCGTCGGCCCGTTGGGTGTTTTTTATTCTTGCCGGGCTGGCGGGGCTGCAGCGGATCGTTTTTCTCGCCCACTGGCCAAGCGACGTGATGGCCGGGGTGTTGATTGGAACCGTCATCGGCGGCTGTTTTTCCGTGCGGGGAACAATCGGGAACTGGTTTCTCGACCGGCTGGAAGCACGCATCGGTTCGCCGCGAAGCGCGGGCGATTGAGCGCTTTGAAATCCGCCTCGCCACCGAGTTCCATTGAAAAATGGAGCGGCGGGCCATTGACAGGAAGCGGTTGCAGGCGGCGTTATATTGCGGCTAACCGGCAGGGATTCCCTAATCCCGACAATCCGAAACTGCCGATGCTGAAGTAATCAACCCGGCGAGGGCATTGGAGCGGAAGTCTGCGAGCGCCTGCCGAACCGCGATGTGGAACAGTGCGAGACGCTGTTCCACTGTCCGAGTCCCGGAGTGACTCGGCTACGTAATCCAAAGAAAACATTTGCTTGATCCGCGCATCAACGGGAACCAGAGTATGCAAAACGACATGAAGTCGGCGTCCGTCGGCCACGAACCGGCGTTTCAACGAGTCACCTTTGGTCAACTTCTGGGCCCGCTGCGAGCCGCGCTGGGTCACGGTGCCGCCTGGCCCGACGATTTCCGCGACGATGAAGTCATTCTGCCGCGCGATTTGCTGGACGTGATTCAGGCCTCCGCGCGCATCAACTAGCGCTTGCCAGGCCGATTCGTTACAAACTTGTTCGGGAATTCCTGGTTGGGGGCCGGATTCATGAATGTTCTACGTTCGAGACGCTTTGCAACCGTTTGGGCTGTCCTTTGCTTCGCCGGGACGCTGCTCGTTGCCACGCGCGCCGAGGGTCAGGCGGCCAACTGGATCTGGACGTCGCTCCACGAAAAGGGAGACGCGCCGATCGGGCCGGTTCATTTCCGAAAGCAGTTCACACTTGAGAATCCATCCGTCGGCGAACTGATTATTGCCGCTGACGATGAGTTCCAGGTCTATCTCAACGGCCAACTCACGGGCTACGGCGCGGGTTGCGACCGTCCAACGAAAGTCATCCTCACCCCGCAGCTTCGCGACGGCGACAACCTTCTCGCGATTCGCGCGACGAACATCGAGGGAACGACCGGTGCCCTGGTGGCGATCATGCGTTTCAAACAAGAGGGAGAATCGTCATGGCGCTGGCTGGGAACCGACGAGACGTGGAAGACGGCCGTTAACGTGATTCCTCCGTGGGTCAACCGTCGCTTTGACGACAGCGGCTGGGCACCCATCGTCAATCTGGGCGCGTTTGGGGTGACGGCTCCGTGGGACGCGGCGCGGATGGCTCCGATCGCCGACGACCGCCTGGCATCCAATGACGGTGACCGCCTGGCACGGATTCACGCGACCACCGCTACCACGAGCACGCCGGAGACGTCCCCTTTCTCCGTACCGAATAATTTCGTTGTCCAGCGAATTCTCGACCCGTCGGTCGGCTCGCTCATTGCACTGGAGTTCAACGAGTTTGGCCAGTTGATCCTTTCTCGCGAAGGGGGTTCACTGTTGCTGGCCGATCTGGATCACGCGGACAACGGTGAAATCTCGCTCCGCAAGTATTGCGAGTCCGTGCAGAACATCCAGGGCATCCTTCCGCTCAACGGCGACGTGTACGTAACCGGCGATGGTCCGGAAGGGCTTGCCTTGTACCGGTTGTCCGACGCCGACCACGATGGATCGCTCGAGCCGGTCGAGACGCTTCTCAAATTCAAGGGCCGCTCCGGCGAGCACGGCGCGCACGGATTGACGCTCGGTCCCGACGGATTGATCTATGTCATGATCGGAAACGCCAGCGGAATGGATGGCGAATTTGATCCCGTCAGTCCCGTCCGACACATTCACGAGGGAGACATCCTGCCGCGAATCGAGGATCCGGGAGGACACGCGGCCGGGATTCGCGCACCGGGCGGAACGGTCATTCGCGTTTCCGCCGATGGCCAGCACCGTGAACTTGTCGCTGTCGGAGTGCGCAACGCCTACGACCTCGCGTTTAACCGTCGTGGAGACCTGTTTTTTCACGACAGCGACATGGAATCCGATGTGGGAACGCCATGGTATCGCCCTACCCAGGCGTTTCACCTGATCGAAGGGGGTGAATACGGCTGGCGCAGCGGAACCGCGAAGTTCCCTTCGTATTTCATCGACAATCTGCCCGCAATTGCCGATACAGGTCGCGGTTCCCCGACGGGCGCGGTTGTCTACGATCACATTGCGATGCCCGTGCGTTACCACGGCGCGCTCTTTCTGGGCGACTGGTCCGAGGGCCGCATCCTCGCCGTGAGACTTGATCCTTCGGGCGACGGTTACTCCGCCGAAGTGGAAGAGTTTCTTTCGGCCCAACCGCTGACCGTGACCGACCTCGCGGTGGGTCCCGACGGTGCGTTGTATTTTTCGACGGGCGGTCGAGGAACCGAAGGGGGCGTATATCGCGTTTCGTGGAGCGGACAGATTCCCGAATCATTCAGCAAACTCGATGATCCGGTGAAGCGACTCGTCGGTCGTCCCCAGCCGCAAAGCGCGTGGACGCGCCAGGAGCTTGCCCGAATGCGGGCCGAGATGGGAGAAGCGCAATGGGCCTCGACTCTACGAGGCGTCATGACCTCGCCGCGACACGCACCGGACGAGCGAATTCGCGCGCTGGAAATCCTTTCCCTCTACGGACCCGTTCCTCCGACCGGAGAGATTCTCGGACTGGCCGTCGACGCCGAGCCATACGTGCGTGCTCGCGCGGCGAGCGTACTGGGCTGGCGATCCGCGGAAGCAGCCAGTGCGGCGCTGGTCCAGTTGCTCAACGACCGTGACGCGGGCGTGCGTCGCGCGGCGTGTCAATCGCTTGCTCACTTGCGGATTCAGCCCGAACCAGGCCAGATCGCGCATCTTCTCGCATCGGAAAACCGCAATGAAGCATTCGCCGCGCGGCGGCTGCTGGAAACGATGGACGTGGAGAAGTGGCGTTCGCTGGTCCTTGAGTCAAACGATGTGCGGCTATTTACCCGCGGCGCGACAGCGCTAATGGTCGCGCGGCCCAATCTGAAAAACGCCTACGACGTACTGGCGCGAGTCGCGTCCTTTATCGACCGGCCCACCACCGAAGCCGACCTGCTCGACCTCCTCCGCGTGGCGCAACTGGCGCTCGACGGCGGTGGGGTCGATCCGACAAGGATTCCGGCCTTCAGCCAGCGGATGCTCGAACTGTTTCCGGCCAGCGGCGGAGTCGTCAATCGTGAGCTGAGCCGTGTGCTCGGCTACCTTCACGAAAAAGGCGTCGGGGATCGGCTGCCGTCGTATCTTTCGACGAGCAAGGATTCATGGCTCGACAAGATGCAGGTGCTGTTGAACTTGCGCGGCTTTGCCGGCGACCTGACGAGCGAGCAGCGGATGGCCGCGATCGCGTTCCTTGAAGAGTCTCAGTCGTCCGCGCGGACTCCGTCGGAGGGTAACTACTCGCTGTACGTCACGAGAATCCTCGAAGCATGGGCCTCCGAC
Source organism: Pirellulaceae bacterium (assembly GCA_041747075.1). GTDB lineage: Bacteria > Planctomycetota > Planctomycetia > Pirellulales > Pirellulaceae > CAJQPP01. The sequence goes on along the minus strand of JBGTFW010000209.1, from coordinate 16,011 downwards.
GCTGAGCCGGAGCAGATCGCGGAAATTCTCCGGAACGGAGCGCGGTGGCCTTCCGCGGCGCTCAATGCGTTCCACAATCTCCCGGAAACCATCGACGCCGAACAGGTTGGCTGGATCATCGAGATGGACCGGCAACTCAAGGGCCGAACCGAATCAACGGTGCGCCAGGCGCGTCTCGGATGCGTGGCAATCCTTGGCCGAAATGGCGACGCCGAGTCGATGAGTTACCTCCGTGAGGTCTGGCGACACGAGACCGATCGCCGCGACGATGTGACGCTCGCGCTCGCTCAGCAGCCTGACGGACCCAACTGGCCTTACCTGATCAAGAGTCTCGGCGCGGTCAGCGACGACACGACGCGCGAAGTCCTTTCGCAACTCGCGACCGTCAACAAACGGCCCGGCGAACCCGAATACGTGCGCCAGGCGATCCTCACCGGTTACCGGCTTCGCGGAAGCGGTGCGGAACTCGCGAATCGGCTGCTCGTTCTCTGGACTGGAAACGAAGTCGACGGGGGCGAGGACTGGCGAGCGACGATGCACGCCTGGGCGACCTGGTTCAACGACCAGTATCCCGATCTCGAACCGGTCAAATTCGATGACGAATCGGCGGCCGGGAAATACTCGGTCGATCAGGTCATCTCCTTTCTCGAAACCGATCGCTCGACGCCGCAACTGCACAGCGGCATGTTGACCTTTGCCAAAGCCCAATGTGCGTCGTGTCACCGCTTCAACGGCCAGGGGAATTCGGTCGGTCCCGATCTGTCCGGTATCGCGCGGCGGTTTTCGCGCCGTGAAACGGTGCGCGCGATGCTGCATCCGTCGGAGTACGTCTCGGACCAGTACGCGGGGAACAAGATTCTCACGACCGACGGGCGTCAGTTGCTCGGACTGGTCACGCGGTCGGGAGACGATTACGTCGTCCCGCTTTCGGACGGCAAGACGACGAAGTTGGCGGCGGACGAGATTGAGGAAATTGTGCCGGCGGAAACGAGTGTCATGCCCGAGGGACTCCTCGACAAGCTGTCGATTGAGGAGGTCCGTGACCTTGTCGGCTGGATGTATTCGGCGGAGCAAGTGGCGGCGACCGATCACGGGTCGACGCGCTAGGGTTTTTGTCATCGGCAAGCTGGCAGCTTGCCCCACGGTGAATCGTCGGCAAGCTGGAAGCTTGCCCCACGGCGGGCAGCTTGTCCCACGGTGTTCACTCGCTATCGCTAGTGCTTCGGGCTTGCATTGAGCAATTCCCATTTGTGCTCAAAGCGGACGACGCCGTCCTCGCCCATCCCGAAACTGGCGGGCCGGGGACGCGTGATCTCAAACGTCGCACCAGGCTTGAGCCGGTGAATGAACTCCTCTCTCCCTGGACCAAAGACCGTCGCGTTGAGCGTGTATCCCCCCATCAGTAACGGAATTCGCGGCAACGTCACGCGGACGACGGTTCGCGGCGGCGTCACGTCGAATTGAAAATCGGACTGCGGCGTCGCAAATCCACCAAGCACGCCGGTTCGCGCTGATTCAATCGCCACCCGCATCCGCGCGCCGGCGAGGGACTGACTCGCGGTAATCGTAATCCGCGCCGACACGTCGTCGCCAGTGGAAAAGCAGGCGTTTCCGTTTGGCGAAGGCTCGATGTCGATCGCCGAGACAACGCAACGTTCGGTTCCCGTCGCTTCGCTGTTGGCCGGCTGATGCTGGAGCTGGATTCGCTCGTACAGCGCGGCACCCTCGGTGAAATCACCGTCAAAAATCATCTGGTGCTTGTGCATCACGATAGCGCGCGTGCTGACGCGGTTCAACTGGCCGATCGCGTGCGAGACGATAATCAGCGACATCCCCGATTCAACGAGCTTGAGGATGTGGTTGAAGCACTTCATGCGAAACCCGACATCGCCCACTGCAAGCACCTCATCGACGAGCAGGACGCGCGGATTCATGTGCGTCGCCACGGCGAATCCGAGTCGCAGCCGCATTCCGGTACTGTAGGTCCGCACGGGGTCATCGATCACCTCTCCCACTTCAGAGAAATCGAGGATCGAATCGAATCGCGCGTCGATGTCGCGGCGGCTCAATCCAAGGATCGCCCCATTGACGTAGACGTTCTCGCGGCCCGAAAGAATCGGATTGAATCCGGTTCCCAGTTCGATCAGTGCTCCGAGCCTGCCGCGCACGGTGATCGTCCCGATGTCCGGCTTGAAAAGTCCGGCGATCATTTTCAGCAGCGTACTCTTGCCCGCGCCATTGGGTCCGAGCAAGGCAATGCACTCGCCAGGCCGGACGTCGAAGTCAACGTTGTTCACGGCAAAGAACTCCCCCGGCCTCAACGTCCCGCGCCACGCGCCCGGTCGCGCGGTCATCTCACGCCACAGGTCCGTCATCCCGTAACGCAACGATCGCTTGAGGTTGCGACAGTATTTCTTCGAGACGTTGCGGACCTCGACGCGGGGAGTCCGCGATGGATCGGTGGAAGCGGTTGTCATGGCGGTTGTTACCGGAGACAGTTAGTGCAAAACCATTCGCTCCGCCAAAGTAAATTCGGCGGAGGCGTTCGCTAACTCGACTAACTCGATATCCTTTCCACCAGGACAGGCAACGACAGCCGGTAGTACAACATACCGCCCAGCAGCAGCGGAACCGACAACACGACCCATGCCGCGGCGCTTGTCCACACCAGGGTCTCCCCAAAAACGAGCAGGTCGCGCGCGAGCGTCAACAGCGGGCTGGCGGGATTGAGCCAGTTGAGCGGATTGGCGTTCCAGCCTTCCGGCGTGCCGTACACGATCGGCGTGATAATCATCCAGACGGGAACGGCCACGGCAATCAGCTTGCCCACGTCCTGGTAGAGCATTCCCAGCGGCATCACCAGCAATCCAATCGCCAGTCCCAGCGGAATCAGCAGCGCCACCAGCAGGGGACTGGCGAGAATCCACGGCGTCCATCCAGCGAAAACAACGAGTAGCGGAACGAGCACCACCAGCCGAACGCCGAGATTGAAGAAGATTTCCATCACGCTTGTGAGCAACAGCGACTCGCGCGGAAAACGCAACTTGCTCAGCATATTGCGGTTGGCGTTTACCGTTTGAAGGGGTGCCTGAAACGCCTCGACGAAACTTTGCCAGACGACCATCCCCGTGACGACGTACACGGCGTAGTTGACCTCAATGTCGCCCGCCAGATCAATCGCACCGGCCCGTCGCAAGATTAACCAAACCGCCGTGTTCGCAAGCGGCGGCAGGAACGCCCAGAAGATTCCCAGAAACGTCTGCCGATAGAGGCCGCGAATATTTCGCTGGAACATTCGGTACGCCAGTTCCCTACCCGCCCACAAATCGCGAGCCGAATCACCAAGTAGCCGGAGCGGGTTCTTCATTCCCGATTCCGGGGTCATCACCTGAACCGGCTCTTCCTCGCCCGCCGCGTCCGTTTCAGCGCCCGAAGGGTCCGTGTCGTTGGCATCGTCGACCGCTCCGGGTGATATGTGCGGGTTGGCAAGCGACATCGAGTCTGGTCCACGAATGGGGAAAAGAATTATGGGAATGCGGCGGGTCCATTATAACCGAACGGCCCGCCGCTTATTTCGCGTCGCGCACGTAGGTTGCGAAGTGGCTTCCCAGCATCGTGAACTCGATGCCAAACGCCTCGTGAAAGTCCGCCAGTCGATCGCCGCGGGAATAGGCCCTCAAGCGAGGTCGCACGGCGACTTTTTGCAAATACCGGTTGAAGTCCGCGGGCCGCGTCTCGGCGAGATACCAGACCAGTCCCCACGAGAGGGCGTAGGCCAACTCCGCGTCGCGGTCGAACAAGTCGTCGGCGGCAACCGTCGTTTCGAGCAGCGATCCGGCGCGATCCGGCGGGACGCGTTCCTTGAGCACATTGGAATAGTACGAATTAACCCGGTCGCGACTTGACGTGTAACGGCCGCTGTTGTTGACACCTCGCGATTCGAACATGGCGGCCAGCCCCTCGGCGCACCATTTCGGCGTCGCCGCCCATCGCTGATGGACTCCACAATTAAATGCGAACTGGTGCAGCGCCTCGTGAACGAGCGTCGCGTCGTTGGCGCTGACGTTCCCTTCATCACGGGTCACGATCCAGTTGGACTCGGGCGAATAATAACCGGCCCACGAGTCAGGGTTTGCGACGCCATCTCGCCGCGCGATCAGGCTGAATTCCTCGCGTGTTCCGAGCACCACCACGACAAGCGGAAACTCCGGCGGCTTGAGCGAGTACCCGCGCACATTGAAGTAATGCGTGAAGCGGTTGTAAAGAGCGTCGAACGGCTCGGCCCATTCCCGTCGTTTGCCGCGCGGGTGGACAACGACATACCGCGCCGTTCTCGATACCTCGTAACGATTCCCGAAAATTTTTCGCAAATGCTCTTGCACGGCCAGCATGGAATGGGGCGCGAAGACCGTCGAGACCGGGTCCACGCTTTCGATCTCTCCGGAGCCGAACTGAAGCAGCCGCCCGTCGCGGCGAACCATAATGATTTCCCCGCCGCCCATCGCCAACGGCCTGCCAAGAACCGTTTTTCCGTTCGCGACGACTTTAACGGTTGAACGCGGCGGATCATCCGCCCGCGCGGCAACGGCAACGGCCATCGCAAGAACCGCCGCCAGTCGCGTCATCAGCGGAAACACACAGGGAATCACGATTAACTCGGGAAGCGGCCAGGTCGATAACGGCACCGATACGCGACGCGCGGGCGTCCGAAAAGTCTAGCTTGCGATTACCTGCCAAATCGGAACAATTCCGCGTCGGCGTTTTTCTTGCCCGTCACGGCGTCGTGAACGGGAATCAGTTCGCTCGCCTTGCGGTGTATCTTCGCTGCCTTTTTCGGAATGGATGCATCCCGCCGTTTGGGACTATGAAACGCGTCGTCCTCGCCGCCCACAACGTCAGTGCGATCGTAATCCCTCCGCCGATAACCGAAACGTCGCACTGGAGGTCGCGTTGCAAAAAGGGATAAGTCGCACCCAGTCCGTTCTTCACAAACCAGAAGGGATGATCAGAAGTCAGGTCCAGAAACTCACCCTCGGCTTTCGGCGTTAAACCGCCTGTCGCGCGTGTTTGCCTTCCGCGAATTCCGCAATCGTTCGTCAAACGATTCTACGAGTCACAACGGACGGTCGCCACCAGACTTGATTTCAACCCGGATTCCAGCAACGCGGCGTCGCCCACAAGGGAAACCCGGCAAAGGGGCCAGTCTGCAGCTACGAAGAAGTTGTTGTTGACCGGAAAAACGGCAGGGTCTAGAATTTTCCTTCGCCGTTTTTCCGGTCCTTTTGCCCCCGGTGTTCCTGATTCAACCGGAAAAACTGTGACGGTGGTTGTAGCTCAGCTGGTTAGAGCATTGGATTGTGGTTCCAAGGGTCGGGGGGTCGACTCCCCTCAGCCACCCCTGTTGGTCGTAGTCCGAGTCTCGGAGACTCGGCTACGTCGCGAAAGGAAACGTCTCGTCGATCGCGGTATTTGAGAGTTCGACCAGAAACCGGCCGAGTCGCCGGACGAGCACTTCCATCAATTGCCGTCCCTTGTCGGGCGTGGCGGCCCGCGGATCTCCGGCACCGGCGCGAGTCGTCAGCAAATGCCACGGTCGCGTTATGGAAACCCAACCCTCGTTCAGCGCCTCGAATCGCATCGGGCGCGTTATCCCCTCGTCCGCAACCAGCTCGCCGTTCGAATCCCGCGCGACAAGTTCGCCAAAGTAAGCGAGCGCCATCGACGTTTCCATTTCTCCCGCGTGATCGTCGGGCTGCGAAAAAATCTCCCCGTACACGTCGCGGATGGCGTGGTACCAGTCGCAAAGAAAGAGGTGCGATGCATTCGCGCCCGCCAATTCACGCAGCACGGGCTTGAAGGCGTTGCCCCCGTGACTGTTGAGCAACAAGACCTTGCGAATCCCCGAATCCGCCAATGAAAGAACGAGGTCGCGAATCACCAGCGCCAGCGTCGACGGGTTCACGTTGAGCGCCAGTGGAAATTCGCGCATGTTGGTTTGCGTCCCGTAGGGAATCGTGGGGAGCAGCACGACGCACGCCCCCTCGTCATGCGCGGCGCGGCAAATGTTCTGGCCGATGATCGTTGCTTCCAGCGTGTCGGTGGCATACGGCAAGTGCAGGTTGTGCGGCTCGGTCGCACCGAACGGCAACACGGCGACTTCATAGCGGCGGTCCTTGACGACCGAGTAGCTGAGTTCAGAGAGGTTCCACATCGGAACTTGCCGAGTCATGTGCGTGCCGTTACGTGGGGCAAGCTGCCAGTTTGCCGAGTCCCGTACGTGCGGTTACGTGGGGCAAGTTGCCAGCTTGGCGAGTCATGTTTGTATGCTCCGCCATGATTACGCAATACCGAAGTTACGCAATACCGAATCTGGCAGCTTCGGCCACGCTGGCAGCGCGATCCCGACGCTAAACCGTTTGCGTGTCGCGGGCACTGACCGATGCGGTCGCGGCCGGCACCGTCCCGCCGGCACCGCGGGTCGCAAGCCGCAGCTCCAGTTTAACGGACCAGCGACCGTTTGCATCACCTTGTATTTGCCAGTTGGGAATTACCGCGACGGACTGATGCACCAATTCGAATCCGCCTTCAGACTGGCTCACGGCGGCGATGGGAAAGGCGACAAGCCCCGCGGCGCGGTCCCACGACAATTTCGCATCAAGTCCCAGCCACTCGTCGGCGAGCGAAAGTGACGAACGGTTCCGCAAATCGAGAACCTGTCCGAGTTGTTTCAGCACCTGCCCGTCGCCATTGTGGAAATACCGGTCCTCGCAACCGGCGGGCATCCCCGCGAAATTGAATTCCATGCCATAGCGAAATACGCGACCGGCAGGCAATCCCTCGATCAGACAGGCAATTTCCAGTGCGTTACTTCTCGCGGCCAGAGACACGCCCTTCGTCAGTTTGAACGAAACCCCGTCGACCAGGCCCGTCCGCGTCATGAGGAGCTGGTTGCGATTGGCACTGCGTCGAATCCTCGAATCGAAAACGCCCGTGACAAAATCGCCCATTTCGCCGACGGTGCCGGAGACGATGTCGCTAACCTGTCCGTCGACGGGCCAGAAGTGATCGACAAGGCTCTTTCGCGGGTGGGCGTCATAGATCAATTGACGATCAAGTCCCGCCTGCTTGAACACCACACGGTCGTGGATGCTGGAAGTTGACGCCGCACCGCTGCTTGCGCCCTCGCGGACCTTGTCGTGATACGATTCGGGTCGCCGGTCCATCGTGGCGAGGAGGTTGTGCCGAATCGCGCGAACGTCGAGTTCGTACAAGTGACCGCCCCGTGCCGGGGAGAACCAGGCGATGAGTTGCCGGTTGGCCATTCTTGCTTCCGCCGACAGATCAAAATTGAAGTCGGCCGCCTCGATCGACGCGGCGTCCTTCTCGCCCTCCGCCTCATCGAGGAATTCGTCGGCCGCAATCAGGTGATGAAAGACCGCGTTTCGCAAATGCGGCAGGTACACGCCGCCGAACGCACCGTGCCACCACGCACAATTGCACTGGCTGCGATACAGGTGATCGCGCGCCTCGTCGAGCAACGGTGATTCGCCGAGTGCATCCACGGCGTTTTGCAAGCGCTCGCTCACGTGCATCATTCGCGCGTACATTTCGCGGGTTTCGGGATACTTGTCGCGAAAGTTCCGCCAGAATCCCGCGCGGAGAAACGGTTTCAGTCGCGGCCATCGCTCATCGGATTCCATCTCGTGCGTCAGCCGTTCGTAACGCCGCTGCGCCTCGACCGGTAATGCCCATTCGGTCATCTCGCGATAACTGGCGGCGGGCAAACAGATATTACCCTCGGGCAACGACTCCGAAAGCGCCTGTCCGACCGTCGTGCAAATCAGCCAGTCCGCGTTCGATTCGAGCGCGTCAAAAAACCGTTCGAGCCAGCCCTCCTGGTAAACGTGGTTCCACGTGTCGGGCCACGAGCCGAATTTCTCGCCGTCGTCAGCGAACACGACGGTCGTCCCCGGATGGCGGCGGGCCAACTCCCTGAGTGTGTCGATCGTCTCGCCAGGCTCACGAAAGGGAATCAGATAGCGCAGCGGCTCGCTCCCCGGCAAGACGCGCAGGGTGCGACCCTGATCCTCCGTCACATAGTTGCCGTGCAACTGGTCTTCGCCCAGTCCGGCGCAGCGAAAATGATAATCGTCGAGGATCGTGTATTCGATACCCGCGTCTGCGATGTCGCTGACAAGGCTCGCTTCCCATACACGTTCGGGAATCCACATGCCACGAGGTGGCAGGCCGAACCGCTTCGCCAGCCACTCGCTGAAGCAACGAATCTGTCCCTGCCGGTCGCGCGAGGGGATCATCGTAAGGATCGGCTCGCAGAAAGCACCGCCGATGATCTCAACACGCCCCTTGCGCACAAGTTCCCGCAACTGATCGAGGTAAGCGGGTTGGTTCTTTTCCAGCCAGACCATGAGCGGGCCGCTGGTGTGCAAACTGATTGCCAGCGACTGCCGTCGGGAAAAACTTTCGAGAAAGGGCCGGTAGCTCGCCTCGAATGCGCTCTGGATCACGTCGTCAAAGTTGCCGACCGGCTGGTGGTTATGCAACGCAAGGCAAAAATGAATCGTCGGTGGTGCCATGAAAGGGTGCCGGTGTTTCGCGTGCAAATAAAAAGAGCGGTGCGACGCCTTCAATGCTACGCATCCGCCGAATCGTTGCAACATCAGTTGGAATTTTTTGGCTTGTCGTCGACCGTCGCCGCCCCCGCATCCCGGTATTTGGCGGCCGCCGTTTCCGGCGACAGCGGATTGATCCAGCAGTCGGTGGCCAGTTCAAACCCCGCGGCTTGCGGAAATCGGGGTATCAGATCGACAAACCACGGCCCTTCTTTCTCCTCGACAGGCGGAAAGTAAAAAACGATGTTATGCGCCGGTTGATCGAAAACCCGTTCGACGCCGCCAACATGACGCGCCAGCAAATTGCCCAATCGACTCAAACCCTCCGATTCGAGCTGATGGAACGAGCGGCAACGGCGCGAAGCGATCCGCAATTGCCCCGTGTATCGACTGGCGAAAGGACAGTAGACAAGGAAATCATCGTCGTCGCGGACCGTTCTCCGGATGTCGACACTGTCCCTTTCCAGTTCCTTCAGCCACGAGTACCGGTCGTCCGACGTGCCGCGCATCCTCGCCACGCGAGCCTCAACCTGGGGAGTGCAAACCGGCGAGCCAATCAACTGAAAATGAGCGTGTTCGATCGACGCCCCCGCCAGCGGACGGCAGTTCATGAAAAGCGATACGTGGCGAACCGAGCCGTCGGCCTGGCACACGGCGACCCGCTGCTGGAATAGTTTCATGGAGGCTTCCCGTTCCATACGGGTCAATTCCGCGAAACTGACAACGTGCCGGGGCGAGACGACAAGCACTTCCTGTCTGCCGTCGGAACGCTCGACGTCGGATTCACGCCCCGGCGAAGGCGGCGGACTTCCGCAAAGCGCCGGGTACTTGTTCGGAATGGCGCGGGCCAGCCATCCGTCGTCGCCGCTCGCGTTCCCGATCTCCGCCAGCGCCGGCGGCGTCAACGATTCGTTGCCGCGACAAAAGGGGCACTCGATTCCAGGCCGTCGCTCAACGGTCTGGTGAAACTCGAAGGGGCGTTCCTGGCGGGACTCGGCGATACATACCCACTGATCAAAGACGGGATCGTATCGAAAGTCAGACATCGCGAAGCCAATGATAAAGTTCCTGGTAACGTCGCGCGCTGCGTTCCCACGACCAGTCGGTCGTCATGCCGGTTTCCACCAACTGGCTCCAGACGGCCGGGTTTCCCGTCCATGTCGCGACGGCGCGAGCCAGTGCCGATTCGAGCGAGCCTTCATCAAATGACTCGAATGCGAATCCGTTGGCAGTCCTATTGGACACCGTTTGCGGATTGGCGTCGACAACCGTGTCCGCCAGCCCGCCGGTATGGTGGACGACCGGGACCGTTCCGTACCTCATGCTGTATTGCTGGTTCAGTCCGCACGGTTCGTACTGGCTGGGCATGAGAAAGATGTCCGCGCCCGCCTCGATCCGGTGCGCCAGTGCGTCGGAGAAGCCGAGATCGACCGCCAGCCTCGAGGGGAATCGACGGCGCAGTTGCCTCAAGGACTCTTCGATCGCCACATCCCCCGTCCCCAGAACGATCCACTGCGCGGCGCGCGACTCCAGCCAGCGGGTCATCACGGGGAGGATGAGCGACCAGCCCTTTTGCGACGCGAGCCGCCCGACCAGACCGATCAGCGGCACATCGGATTGCGGTTCGAAACCCGCTTCCTTTTGCAAAGCTGCCTTGTTGGCGGATTTTCCGTCGCGCCACGACGCAACTCCGTACGTGGCGGCCAGGTAACGGTCTTCGCCCGGATTCCAGACGCTTGTATTGACGCCGTTGAGCACGCCCAGAAGCCGGTTGCTTCGTTCCCGCAAAACGTTTTCCAGCCCGCAACCCCGTTCGCGAGTCTGGATTTCGCGCGCGTATTGCGGACTCACGGTGCTGATCGCGTCGGCGAACACGATGCCGGTCTTTAGCAAATTGATGTGCCCGTAAAACTCCATTTGCCGCCAGTTGAAGTATTCCGCCTCCATCCCGGTGCTCGCCATCTCCCTCTCATCGAAGACGCCTTGATAGGCAAGGTTATGGATCGTCATGAGCGTCGCGATGTCCCGGTAACCCGGCTGGCCCGAAAGGCGGGTCCGCAACAATGCGGGAACCAGTCCCGTTTGCCAGTCGTTGCAATGCAGGACGTCGGGAAACCACTCGTGAACCCGCAACAACTCCAGCGCGAAGTGGCAAAAAAATGAAAACCGCCGGCAATTGTCGCCGTAGTCGCCCTGCTCGTCCTGATACAGACCGGGCCGATCGAAGAGTTCGGTGTTCTGAACCAGCCAGACGGGAACGTCGCTGTCGGGCAAGCGACTGGTCAGCAATCGTCCGCGAACTTCGCGTCCGTCCAGTTCCACCGGTAACTCAAGTCCCGTTTCCGAGACCGGCTGCGATCCCGTCTGCGCCGACTGATAGCCGGGCATGCAAACGACGACGTCATGTCCAAGGCGGCGCAGCTCGACGGGCAATGAACCGCAGACATCGGCCAGTCCCCCGGTCTTGGCGAACGGAATGACTTCGCTGCTGACGAGGAAGATTTTCATGTTTCCGCGGTAGGGCAATTTGGGAGCGGCAAGGCGGTCGCCGCCGGTTCCTGGTGGAGCGACGACTCCGAACTAGATTCTAAGATGCGAAAAACCAGATCGCCATCAAACACGCCTTCCCGATCCCGCATTCCGGTTACGCGATACTGCCGTTTGTGCCAGTCATCCGGATGACAGCGCGAAACGGGTGAAGCCAGTCGTTTTCGCGACGGCTTACATCGTCGCCAGTTCGACGTTTTTCAGACGGCGCGAGTAGTAGGACTGGTACTGCGCCTTGCGATGCAAGTCCTCGATCACCGGAATTGTGAAATCGACGCCGGTGTGAGTCAGGCAACTGCCCAGTCCACCGGGACTGAAGACGTTGATCTCCATTAGCTTGTCCTCGACGATGTCCAGTCCGACCAGATGCATTCCGTCGTGAATCAGTTTGGGGCGCACCATCTCGACGAGGCGGAGCATTTTTGAATCGACCACCACCGGTTCGCTGATCCCGCCGGTGTGCATGTTGCTTCGCGCGTCGCCGGAGCGATTAACGCGACGAAACGCCGCGAACTTGCCCTCATGTTCCAGCGGTCGACCGTTCATCACGAACATTCGCACGTCCCCCTCGACCGCCGCCGGGAGGTATTCCTGGACGATGCAGTAGCCGTCGCGAATCACCGCCTCGATCATCTGGTTCAGGTTGGCCTTTTCATCTTCGTCAATGAGAAAGACGCTTTGCCCGCCCGACCCCTGCAACGGCTTGATCACCACCTTGTCGTCCTGCTCGTCAATAAAGGTCTTGATTTCATTGATGTCGCGGCTGATACACGTCCGCGGCCGAACCTGTTCGGGAAAGTGCTGGAAGTAGGTTTTGTTAATCGCGTTGGCGAGATTCTCCGGGTCGTTGACGACGATCACGCCGCGCCGCGCGGCGAGTTGCCCGAACAGGATCCCGCACGACTGAGCCCATGATCGCTCGGCGACGTCCGCCGACGGGTCGTTCCTCAGCATGAGCACGTCGAGGTCGTCAATGCGGATGCGTTCGGCACTCTCGTCCTTTTGCAATTCGCCGAGAAAGGAAGTGAGCGATTCGTTGTCTGATTTCCCGTCCCGATCACTGTCCGTCGCCACGACCGGCGCGCGATGGGCGTGCGCGTGAATCGATCCATCGGGAGAATAGATAAAGTCAGCGACTCCAAGCGTCCATGCATCGTGACCAGTTCGCGCGGCGGTTCTCGCCAATCGCGTCGTCGTATACGCGGGTTGTTCGGTTTGAACATCGTTGACAACGAATCCGATTTTCATCAGGCGTTTCCCGGGGACCGGTTGCGAGGAGTGAGCAGTTCGAGGACCGACTTGTCCGTGCATTGGTCAAGCAAATCGCGTGCCTTTTCAGTTTCGAGATAGCGCGGCAACAGCGCTGGCGGCTTGATAATGTCCCGCCGCATCAGGTCCGTGACGGCCGGAACATGCGAAGCGGCAATCTTTCCGACATACCACAGGTTGACGTCTGATTTCGGGCGACACGCCACAAAATCAAGAACTTCCCGCAGACCGCGAAGGTAAATGGCGTCCTTGGTCGTCCCGCCGCCACGCCAGATGCGCGCCGCCACCTGAAAGGCCGACCGCTGGCTGAACCCCTCGGCGAGGAGAAACTCAAACGTCTCGACGAACGAACGTCCGGAGACCAGCATGTGAGCCGCGACGACGCGCGCCGCCAGCGTCCGGATGCGCGTCGCCGTCAATCCCTCGACAAGGTACTCCGCAAGTACGGCGATCCCTTCCTGAAACGCCTCGTAGCCGGCCAGACCCGCGTAAAGTTGCTGAAAAGGCTGTCGTCGCCCGTTGAACCAGGTCAGCAAGTGCGTGCCAATCTCATGATGGATCAATCCGTCGATCCGCGACTCCGGCACATTGACGCTGTTCGAAACAAAGACCGTGTCGCCGGAAACCATGATTCCCGACGCGATGTCGCTGCACCGCTGAACCGTTGCGTGAAAGTCGTCATTGCGGGCGCGGTACGCGGCGATTTCCTCCTGGACGCGTTCGCACAGTTCGTCGCATCCGAACCGTGCGGTTTCCGCTTCCGCCCCGTCCTCGTCGCCGATTGTCTCGCCGGTGCTGACCGCCGCGAGCAACTGCTCCGCCAGTTCGAGCAGTTCCGGTTCGACCTCTCCATAGAGCTGAAGGCTTCCATAAAGAAACCGTTCGGTACCGATGTCGCGCAATGACGAAATCTGAAGGTCGAGTTCGCCCTGCTTTTCCCAAAACAGATCGGCAAGCGTCGGGTCCTCGATGCGATCGATGGGGACCGAGAAGAGTTGCTTTTTCAGCTCGGCGGGATTTCGCGGCAGCGGCCGGTAATGAAAGGTCGGTGCCGTGCGGAATTTTTCTTCGCGGAATTCCCTCCACGCCGCGTCAAGGTTCACCGGCGTAATCTGCATCAGGTAGTCAAACGCAGTGGAAACGTCGCACAGTTGCTGGTCGACCAGCGGCACGGCCTTGACGAGCGCCGTGGGACCGAGGGCATGGTAATGGCCCGGTGGCTCGTCGCAAGCGTCGCCGGTGAAGACAAAAAGCGCCTTGCGAACGGCAATTGCCAGTTGCCGCCTCAGCCGCTGAAGGACCATTGGAAAGAGCGTTGCGCCATCGGGGCTGCGATAGACCGGATGGATGGCCAGTCCGATCACGAAACAATTTTCGGCAAGGGCACCGCTCGACACCAGCAGCGGTGGAATACCGGGAGGCGAAACGACATCGACCCTTTCCCGGCTCACCGACGCGAAGTGTTCGGTAAAGTGAACTTCCGAAAGCGATTTCGAGAGTGCGTCCACCGTCGCCTTGATTCCCTCGACCTCGCCGGTAACGATTTTGAACGCCGGATGAAGGAGATGCGACGAATGGCCGAATTCCGTCGAGAGGTCTTCCGACCATAACTCGATGACGAGAAAGGCGCTGAACCGTTGCAGGCAAACATCGCGCACCGCCTCGCAAATTCTGGCCAGCTCGTTGTGGATCGCCGGGTCCGCCGACGAAAACAGATACGAAGCCTCGGTCGTGACGAGTTCAGCCGTTCCGTGGTCGCTTTCGCTTTCGGGCCTCCGGTAAACGCAGAGAAAGGGCAACGCCCGATCGATACGAAGCCTGCCGTCGCCGGGTACGTTGCGGCGAATGCGGTTGTCATCGCCGAGCCGCCGCTGGATTTCGGACAGGAGGTCCGCCAGCGATTCGTCGGACTCGCTTTTCGAGTCGACTTCAGCGGGTATGGGACTGTCAACGGGATTTTCGGTCACGGCGATAGAGTGCTGTTCCGGATGGGATGATCGTTTATTGTACCCGTACAAGGCCGTCCCGTTTGCCGACTGCGGGACGTCGGGTTTTGATTCTCACCGGGTTCGTACCCGTACCCAGTGCAACAGTACGCCTTGTCATGCACTTCTCAAACAAGCGCCGCGCGCAAACCGGGAAAGGTACTCTCAATCGCTCGTCCGATTTCGTCGATCGTTGTCCAGTCGGCTTCACCCGTCCACTCGTTCATAAAGAATTTTTTGAACTCGATCGCGGGGGCACAGACGCGCTCGGGAAAGTTCTCGTGAATCCACCGGCCGAAATATCCCCCCTGGAACTTGATATTCTCGCGAACGTCGAGCGGACCGCGATGGGAGGGTGCCTGAAAATCAAAGGAATGCAGGTCCCCGATCAATCGTTCGATAACCGGCGTCCAAAATGCGCGGTCCATCGTTCCGGTTCCAATATTGACCTGCGGGTTCGCCGCCTCGTCGGCGGGCGGATCGTCCGGGCCGTCGCGTCGGTGGTTGTACGAGTGCAGGTCCAACACGATTAATCGCAGATGCGTTTCGAGCAACCGGGAGAGTGTCGAATGGACTTCGCGATAAAACGCATCGTAAAGTTCCATTGAGCGAGCGACGATCGTGTCAGGAAGCGGTTCGTTCCACACTTCCAGTCCCCACGCATCGTCGGGAACTGAGTAAACCGCCTTGTCGGGGGGGCGGTTCAGGTCGAACTCGAATCGCGAGCGGCATCCGACGATGTGCGAGGGTGCGCATCGCGCCCACAGCCGAGTGTGCGGGTCTTCCTCGTGAAATCGGCCGGATTCGTCGAGTCGCATCCTCTCCCGGATTTCGTCGCGCACCTGGTGTCCGTCGTGGATCGCCGCGCCCACAATGGGACTATTCGCAATCGAGATTTCAAAGGCTTTCAGTCGCACAACACTGCGCCGATCCAACCCACCGAAAACGTGAGATGCACAGTGAGTGCGAACTTGCGAAGAATTGGTGTCATCACTGGCCATCCTCTCGAAGCGTTGATAATCAAGCGATCGCCACACACGCAGTGGCCCCTTGCCAGCTTGTCTGGCAAGAGCAGAGTTTGACAGGCTAACAAATACGAATAAAAAGGTCTGGCCCCCGTCCGAGTCATTGCACGCGGTCAGGATACCGACGCGCGACAGTATACCCCGTCCGTGAGCCACGCGCGAAACCAGTTTGACCCGGACTAGCGGCGAAGCTGATCGACGGCGATGATCCGCTCCGCCGTCACCTGGTTCAGATTGAATTTCTGATTGAAGCCCCGGTTGCCGATAATCCCCACGCGCTGGTTCAAATAACGGCGCAGATTCAATCCGGGCGGTGCGGTGACTTGATGCGTGATGCGCCCCCGGTCGTCCTGGATCGCGTACTCGGTCGGACCCAGCCCCCCGTCCCGGACGAGCTCCGTCAGCCATCCGAACGCGTCGTACTCATGCAACAGTTCCGTGTTGGCCGGAGCGACTTGAAAAGCCTGAAGTGTACCGGGACGCTGAGTGAGCAAGTCGTCGGGACCCGGACCGTCAACGGCTTCGTAGCCGGCCTGGACTTCGCGGCACTTGCGA
>JBGTFW010000208.1:0-1875 GCA_041747075.1 Pirellulaceae bacterium | reverse complement strand
CATCGACACGTCGGCGCGGGGGTCCCCCTCGTAGCACTTGCCCGTCCATGCCTGGGCGCAATCCTCGATCACGACAATGCGATGCCGCTGCGCCAGTTCGATGACCGGCGTCAAGTCGCAAAGACCACCCAACAAATGAGCCACGACAATCGCACGCGTTCGCGGTGTGATCGCGTCGACAATGGCGTCGAGGTTGGGAGCGAGCGTCTCCAGTTCCACGTCAACACCGACCGGCTGGAACCCGTTCTCCTCGACGATTCGCGGCATGTCGGGAATCGTCAGTCCGGACATGATGATTTCACTGTCGCGAGGCCATCCCGAACTGTGCAACAACAAGTCAAAACCGCTTCGCACACTGAGGCAAACGACGGCCCTGTCGCGCGGCCAGCGTCGCGCGATGGACTCGATCGCCTTGGTGCGATTGCCGGATGCCAGGCAATACCAAAAGGCGCGAAGCAACTCGCGCGGCGCGATTTCAATTCGTTTGCGAACCCACATGGCCTGAAAACCTGCAACCTGTTGACCGCTGTCATCTTAAGACGAAATCGGCGGGAAGTTAAGAATCCCTGGAGAAAAAAGGGTCCGAACGCCCCGGATTTACGCTCGGCCAACACCCAACGCCTGTTTTGCGGGTTTACCGGGCCGCACCGCCGCAATTTCCGGGGTATCGATGGCCCCGCCGGGCGGACGAACCGGCACCGGTTAGCGCGGAAAATCCGCCCGCTTTCGACGGCAAGGTTTCGCGCTTTTTAGCGCGAAAATTCGGTGCCCTTGCGTCGACCTTCGGTAATGCCGTACGGTAATTCGCGTGGAACCGCGCGCGGCGATGCAATGCGACAGCCGCCGATCCCCGTGATTCCGGAGAAGGCATGAAGTTATTGAAGCATTTATTTGAAAAAAATCGTCAATGGTCCAGTGAGATCACGGACCGCGACCCGGAGTACTTTTCCCGCCTCTCGCGACAACAGGCACCCGGATATCTGTGGATTGGCTGTTCCGACAGCCGCGTTCCCGCGAACCAGATTCTTGGCCTCGATCCGGGAGAGGTCTTCGTCCACCGCAACGTTGCCAATCTGGTCGTGCATACCGACCTGAATTGTCTCTCGGTCATGCAATTCGCCATCGAGGGGCTAAAGGTCCGTCACGTGATTATTTGCGGCCACTACGGATGTGGCGGTGTCCGCGCCGCGCTGATGGACGCCGAATTGGGGCTTATCGAAAACTGGCTTCGCCACATTCAGGACGTTCGCAACCGGCACCAGAAGGACCTCGCGGACATCGCCGACATCGACGAGCGAACGAACCGGTTGTGCGAGCTGAATGTGATCGAACAAGTGACGAATGTCTGCCGCACAACGATTGTCCGCGACGCCTGGAAACGGGGGCAGGAACTGGCGGTACACGGCTGGATTTACGATCTTCGTGACGGCTTGCTTCGCGACCTTGGCCTTTGTATCACTGCCGCCGACGAGCTTGATCCCGCCACTGAATCGGCGATCCGCAATTCCTTGCAAACGGATCGGCCATCGGGGTCACGTCACTTGGGATGAAAACGCCCTCCGTATAAAGAGACGGTGGTTCGACAGTGGCGAAGCCCCGAAAGCCCAAAGAATGAGGTGGAGTCTGCCGGAGGCAGACGAAACCTCATGTACCCGATCGTCAAATTCGCGAAGCCGCGAAGCGGCGACAGCCATGCGTAAGCGCGCACCACCGAGCGTGGCGTAAGCTTCCAGCTTTGCACTTTTCTTTGGAGTGCGGGGACTTGGTACCGCTTTGGATTCGCGAAGGCAGGAAATTATTGGCGGTGTGGAGGGCAAGGCCCCATTCCAGAATTTGTCTCAATGCATCGCGTTTTCCGAAACTAATCCAAAGCTC
>JBGTFW010000207.1:0-10072 GCA_041747075.1 Pirellulaceae bacterium | reverse complement strand
AGGTAAATCCAGATCAAGTCGACAAGGTGCCAGTAGAGGCCGACGAAATCGACCGGGCCGAAATAATCGGGCCGAAAATGGGACTTGAGGCAGCGGAAATACAACCAGCTCAGCGCCACCATCCCGCCAATCACGTGGATGGCGTGCAAGCCGGTCATGCAATAATAAATACTGAAAAACACGCCGATCCGCTGCGGATATTTCGGCGCGGTCCCGGCGTCCTCGGTGCCGGCAGCCTCCGTGCCGGCGGCCTCCGTGCCGGCGGCCGTTTCGTCATCCGCCGCGTGCTCGCCATGCGAAGCTTCCAGGTGCGAAGCTTCCCCGCCGTGCGAACCTTCCCCGCCGTGCGCTATGGCTGCCGGATGCGCGGCGGCCTCGCGTGATTCGTGCCATTGCTGATAAGCCTGACCACCGGCGGCACCGAGAAAGTACCCTCCCATCATGATGGTCAGACCAAGGAAGAAACGGGACAAAAGCGGCTTTTCAATCATTCGCATCACGCCCGAGGTGACCCCGAATCCAATGACCAGCAGCAGCGGCACGACGCTAAGCCAAACGAGTTTGGCCGAAATATTCAGCATCGCGGCCAGCGATCCCGGATCGGGAGCGGGATGGTAGTTCTCGACGTAGTTGTAATAACTGACGGGATAAATATTCAAATCCCATTTGTGGCTGTACTCCACCGCCTTGACGCCGAGAAAGACGGCGGCACAAACCATCGTCACAAGGATCATTTTCGCGGCGAACTGGTTGCGCCCGAGCTGGGCGGCGCGGACGGCCCACGCCATCGTCAGACTGCTGAAAAGGAGGACGATCGTGTTGATCCCTCCGAGAATCTTGTCGAGGAAGCGAGAGGCGTCGACAAAAATTTCCGGGTGGTGGGAGCGATAGAGCGTGTACGCGCAAAAAAGGCCGCTGAAAAACAGCACTTCCGTCGTGAGGAAGACCCAGATGCCCAGCTTGCCCGAATCGAACTGCTGTTGCGGCGTATCGAAATGATGCGCGATGAACTCGCCATGATCGTGGGGGTCGTCGTGGTGAGGTTCATCGACAACGGCGGTGGACTCGGCCGTGGACATGCGGAACTCTTTTTCTGGATACTGTGTTTCAGGGTTTCGCGGATGATCAAGAACGTGGCGTGGGCACTGGTGCCGGTTTTTCGGGAACCTCGGGCATGACGAACTCGCGATGGATGTACGTTTGCAAGTCCTCGTCCCACACCATTGCCCCGAAGTCGTAGGGGTCATTGAGGACGATCTTGTGGTCGAAATTGTGGAACGATGGCGGTGAACTCGATTGCCACTCGAGCGAGGCCCCGCCGAACGGGTTGCCGGCGACGCGCGGACCGCGGAAGACAGCGTAGACCAGCACTCCCAGCGCCAACAGCACGCCAATCCCCAGCACAAAAGCACCGACGGTCGACAACTGGTGGAAGATCAGGAATTCGTCGTCGTAGCGGGCGTATCGCCGCGGCATCCCCCGCGCTCCCATGACGAACTGGGGGAAAAACGTCACGTTGAACCCCGCGAAAACCAGGAAGCAGCCGACGCGACCGAGGAAGTCGTGATACATGCGACCGAACATCTTCGGCCACCAGTGATAGAGTCCTCCCAGCAGCGCCGTGAGCGTCCCCCCCACCATCACAAAATGAAAGTGAGCGACGACAAAATACGTGTCGTGGAGGTGGATGTCCACTGACAACGTACCAAGGAACAACCCTGTCAGGCCGCCGATTCCGAACAGAAAAATAAACGACATGGCATAGCACATGGGCGTCACGAGGCGAATCGAACCCTTGTACATCGTCGCCAGCCAGTTAAAGACCTTGACCGCCGACGGGATCGCGACCGAGAAGGTGATCGCGCTGAAAATCACGGTGACGACTCCCGACTGGCCGCTTGTGAACATGTGGTGTCCCCAGACGAGGAAGCCGAGCAGTGCGATTGCGACGCTTGAAAAGGCAATGAACGTGTAGCCAAAAATCTTCTTGTGGCTGTAGACCGCGATCAGCTCGCTGATCACGCCCATGCCGGGGAGGATCATGATGTAAACCGCCGGATGGGAATAGAACCAGAAAAAGTGCTGAAAAAGCACCGGGTCACCGCCGTAGGCCGGGTCAAAGATTCCGATGTGCATTACCCGTTCGGCGATGAGCAGCAGCAGCGTGATTCCAAGGATCGGGGTCGCCAGAATCTGGATGATCGCGGTCGCGTAGAGTGCCCAAAGGAACAACGGCAAGCGGAACCACGTCATTTTCGCCGGGCGCATCGTGTTGACGGTGACGAGGAAATTGATTCCCGTGAAAATCGAACTGAAACCCAGCACGAATGCCCCGAACGTCGCGTAAACCACCGACGTCGAGGTCGTGATGCTGTAGGGCGTGTAGAAGGTCCAGCCCGTATCGAGTCCATTGGTCAGCATCGCCGTTAGCAAGAACCCCGTCCCGAAGACCCACAGGTAAAAACTGCACAGGTTGAGGCGTGGAAAGGCAACGTCCTTGGCCCCCAGCATCATTGGCAGGACAAAATTCCCGAGGGCCGCCGGAATGCTGGGAATGATGAAGGCAAAGACCATGATCGCCCCGTGCAGGGTGAACATCTGGTTGTACTGCTGTTCCGTCAGAAAACTTTTCGTCCCGGTGAAGAGTTCGGCGCGGAGGATCAGCGCAAAAACCCCGGCGAGCAACAGCGCCGACGTCACGCCGATGAGGTACATGATCCCGATCCGCTTGTGGTCGAGCGTCAGTGCCCACGACCAGAACCCGCTCGAGGCGTTCAGGTAGTTGTGTTCCGACGCGTGTCCGAACAGCTTTTTGGCGTGAGGAGTCGCGGTCATGGTAAATCACCTGTTATCTAAAGCCGTGACGGTTCACGGCGGTTAACGTTTAGCGCCCTCCGCCGGACTCATCATCGCCCGGCGGTACGCTGGACTTGTTGTCGTTCGCGTCGTCGCCGGCGTTGGCGCCGGCGTCGTCGTTGTCGTCTGCGCGTGGTTCGTTCTTGCCATCGGCGGCATTCTTGTCATCGCCGCCATTGTCACCATTGGCATTGCCCGGCTCACCGGCGTCCGCCCCGGCCTTGTCCGGATCAGTCGTTTCCTCAACGGATTCCTTAACGTTGCTGAGGCTCTTGATGTAAATTCGCAGCCACAGAATCTGGTCGTCGGTCAGTTTTCCGTCGAAGGACGTCATTTGCGACGGACTGGTGAACCCCTTGACGATGTGCTCACTCGGCTTGAACAGGGACTGGCGAAAATAATTGTCATCGACGGTGACGGTGGTTCCGTCATTCATTTCCTCCACTTTTCCCCAAATGCCGGCAAGGCCAGGTCCCGTTTTCTTTTCGGTCGTCGGGTTGTGGCAACCGGAGCATTGCATCTTGAAGAGCCGTTCACCATTTTGAAGCGGGGATTTGTCGCCCCATTCCCACTGCGTGGCGGCCTTGCGTTCCGCCTCGGTCTCGTGAACGACGACGCCTGATTTCATCAGACTGTGCCCCTCGCCGCAGTATTCACTGCAAAAGAGGCGGAAGGTGCCTGCCTTCGTCGGCTTGACCCACGTCGTCGTGTACCGTCCGGGAACGGCGTCCTGTTTTTGGCGGAACGCCGGTATAAAAAAGCTGTGCAAAACATCCTTCGACTCAAGAATGAATTTCACCGGTCGATTGCGCACCAGGTGCAATCCGGATTCATTGGGAGTCGAGTCGCCATCGGGGTAATAAAACGTCCACTGATACTGCTGGGCGACGACGTTGATCTCTTCGCAGTCGCCGGGCGAAATTCGCTGCTCAAAAAATCCACTCGTCCCATCGACAAAGAACCAGACCAGGAGAAAGCCCGGAAGGACCGACCAGGCAATCTCCAGCGCCGTGTTGTGCGACGGACTCTTCTCGACCTTGTGACCCGGACGCGCGCGGTACTTGACGACAAAGTACACCATCGCCCCGACGATCCCGGCAAAAAAGAACAACGAAATCCAGAAGATCAGCATGTACAGCGAATCGACATCGGCCGCATAGCTCGACGCCTGTTCGGGGAACCAGTACGAACCGTGATGTTCGGTGAACATGTCGGCGAACGGATCAGACGCGGCGGAGGCGGCGGCTGGCGCGGCGGCGGCGGCCGTCTCCTCGGCGGATTCGGCTTGAGCAAGGAACAAGGCGAGTGCGTTTATCATGGGCCAGGTGTCGATTCGATTCGTCGGTCATTGGTTTCGGGCGTCTCGTCGCCCGTGGGGGCGGACGTGCGCGGGTGGCGGCGAATCCAGTAGGGGACCAGACTGGCGAGGAGCACCAGAACGGTGCCGAAAGCCGCCACGCGCATTAGCCCCATCGCGCTTTTTGTGTACACGCCCTTGTCCGGGTCGAAGACGTAGCAGCCGGAAAAATACATGAGCTTGTCGATCACGCTGCCGACCCTCCCCTGCCCTGCCTCGACCAGTGCCGGTTCGAGCGTCTTTTCCAGCTCACCCTTCAAGCCGTCCAGGTATCGGGCAATGCGTCCCGCCGGAGTGCAGAAAATAAACGCCGCCGGGTGCGAGTAGATTTTTTGTTCCGGGACGTACTTGTAACGGAACCCGCAGGCGTCCGCGAGTTTCCGGATTTTCTCCGGCTCGCCACGGAGGAAGTGCCAACCGTCGGCCGATTCAAGGTTTCCGTAGGCAACCACGTAGTTTCGCTTGGTATCGGCGAGTCGTTTTATTTGCTCGTTCGGGTCGAGACTGACCGACACGATGCGGAAATCGCGGCCCGGCACAAGGTCAATGTACTGAAGCGCCGACGCCAGATTATTGAGCTGGACGACACACAACTGGGGACAGTCCGAGTAGTTGAAGGAAAGCAGCACCGGCAAACGGCCGTCGAAAAGATCGTTGAGGAAGACCTGGTTGTTGTGATCGTCGTCAAAATCGAGTTCGAGCGGCAGGGTTTCGCCGACGCGCTGATCGACGCCGATTCCCTCGGCCACTTTCGGCAACCCCCGCGAAATCTGCGCAACGGCATCGCCGGATTGCAGCATCCAGCCTCCCAGCAACGACAGCGCAAGCAGAATGCGGTTGGCGTTCATCTAGTGGTCTCCCCCATTGCCGGATTCCTTGTCCCGTGAAGCCTTCTTGTCCGAACTGGCCGCCTCGTCCGGCTCCCGATTGATTTTATACTTCGCGATCACATCGGGGATGACCGATTCCAGCGTCAAATATTTTTTTTCCTCGTCGCCGGCAATCAACAGTTCTTTCTGGGCGTTGATCAGGTCGGCCTGTCGCGGATTGGCGACATCGTAATTTCGTTCACGGACCAGCCGGCTGTGCCAGTGATAGTAAAGTCCTTCCACGGCCCAGATCGTCAGCAACGTCACCACGGCACTGATCACGCCGATCAGAACGATCACCGGGGTGTTGATGTCGTCGTAACTGGGTCGCGCGTCGGGATGGGCATCCGGCCCGATATCGCTGAAGGTACGGTTTTCGGTGGTCGTCGGGTTGGTCATGGCGGCGTGGTGCCCGTGGTTGGTTACGGGTTGTCGTAGTTCAGCGCCTCGTGGAGGCGTGGATCGTTAATCGGAACGAGCGAACGTTTTCCGGCAATCAGGCAAAAGCTTGCAAGAAAAATCGCCCCCATCCCGACCAGACACAGTAATTCCGGCAAGGGCGGAAAGGGGACGACGGTCGTTTTGTATTCCGGGTAAATGGCGGCGTTGAGTTGCGGCATGACGATCCAGTAGTGATCGACCCAGTGCATCACCAGTAAATAGATCGACGAGAAGAGAAGAAACGTCTTGTTGCGGCGAACCGTGCGGGCCATCAATCCGAGGAATGGTATGAAGAGGTGTCCAAAAAGCAAAATCATCGAGATCGTCAGCCAGCCTCCCTCGGTGCGAAACTTGAACCAGAAGGTCTCTTCCGGGAAATTCGCGTACCAGATCAGCATAAACTGGCTGAACGCGATGTAGCCCCAGAAAAAAATGAAGGCAAACGTCAGCTTGGCGAGATCGTGGTAGTGCTCGACCGTGATCTCGTCGGTAACGCGACCGCTCCGCTGCAGCAGCAACGCCACCAGCGTGATCGTCGCGAGGCTCGAAAGCACCGCACCGGCGAAAAAGTAAACGGGAAACATCGTGCTGAACCACATTGGTGCCAGCGACATCTCCCAATCGAACGAGGCGAAAACCATCGCCGCGACAAACAGCAGCGTCATCGGGGCGCTAAAGGCCTGCATGCGAAGCGTAATGCCCGAATCCCCCGTCTCGTCCTGGCGGAGCGAACGCCGGTAAAGCGTCCACGCAATGATCGACCAGACGACGAAATAGGCAATGTTGCGGATCGCGAACCACGGCCGGTTGAGAAACGTCGCCTTGATCTCATAAATCGCCAGGTCGCCGGCGGCCCAGCCAATTGACTCGCCGCCATGAGCAAGGTCCGCCTCGACGGGCGCGGCGTTCCAGGTGTACAGTTCGCTGCTGCCGACAAGAACGAAAAAGAGGATCGGCAGGAAGAGGATCGCCAGAGGCGCCACGCAACAAGCGATGATCTCGGCGATGCGGCGAACCGTAACACTCCACCCGGCGCGAGTCAGGTGCTGGACGAGCACAAAGAACAACGCGCCGATGATGATGCTCGCGAAAAAGCAAAAATTGGTGAGATAGGCGTGGAGGAACCAGTCGAGGCGGAAACCGGACAGCACGTAACCGACGACCAGACACGCAACCCCGGCGATCGCCGCAAGCGGCATGACGCGAGTCGTCGTGCCGCTGGCCAGCGTCGTAATCGGTGACGTAATTTTTGCTTCGCGAACGGAGTGCATGGGTCGGTCAGGGGAAGGGGGCGGTTTTCAGTTTTCAGTTTTCAGTTTTCGGTTTTCAGTTTTCAGTTTTCAGTTCCGGCTTCACTCTTTCGACCTCCTCAAAATCTTCATATCTGCGAAATCTGCGAAATCTGCGGATTGTCGATTTTGAAGTACGATTCAGTTTTCAGTGGTCGTTCCCGTCTCCACTTTCTTCTCTCCACTAATTCTCTGTCTCCCCCTGCGTCACCGCGTTCGGATCGGGGTGCGGGGCGTCGCGGCGCGTCTCATGAAGCGACTTGACATACAGCACGATCGCCCAGCGGTCGGCGGGCTGAATGCGCGTGGCGTAGGGACCCATCGTCGCTCGTCCGTTGGTGATTGTGTCGTAAATGCGGCCCACCGGATTCTTTTCGGGATTCATCGTTTCGGCGTCATAGAGCGATTTGGCCGTCGTCCACCCGGCGTTTCCGTTGATCGTCAACGCCATCGCGCGCTGGTTGACCAGCCCGTTGCCGTCCCCCGAATACCCGTGGCAGACCGAGCAGTAGATATTGAACATTCTCTGGCCACGAAGAAGCGTCGTTTCGCTCACATCGACTTGCGAAGGAAACTCCTGAATCCAGTCGGGTTCGGGCGGAGCTTCCTCTTCGGCTTCCGCGGTTCCGGTCAATTCGCTGCCTGGTTCCTGCTGGCTTTCTTCCTGCTCAGAAGTTTTTTCTTCTTGCTTACCCTCTTCTTGCCGCCCCTTTTCCTGTCGCCGCCCGGAGACAAGCACCGCTGGAGCGGCAACGCGCGTTTGCTGGTCGAACCATTCCGCTTCGATTCCGCGCAGGTATTCGACGTCCTCGTCGATCGGTCCCCGCGCGACGGTGCCGGGTACGGCGGCAAAGGCGGCTCGCTGGTGCTCGAACAAATATTGGGTCGGGTCGTCGTCGTTGTCGATCGGACCGAGACTTTGCGGATCGTAGCGCACCTGAAAATCCATGTCGGGATTGACGTGCAGGCGCGTTTCCCGCGACGTCATCCCGCGCGCCCGGTAAACCAGCACCGGAGGAACCATCAGCAACACGAGGGCGAGCATCCCCAGCGTCTGAAGAAACGCCGGCAGTTTGTGATCGGTGTTGTCGAGCCACACGTCCTCGATTTCGGTGGCGCCCCAACCCGCGAGTTTTTCCCGTGCCGCGGAAAGGTCGAACGACTCGTCGCCCGCTTCGAGCATGAGAAAGAACCGGTCGTTGGTGGCTCGCTTGAACCTGGGAATCCGGTGGAGCGGGTTGGCGAGCATCGGCAAGCGGTTAAGGATCAACATGCCAAGGAACGCGGCAAAAGCACTGCTCAGCACGATCACTTCGAACGCAACTGGAATGTTCGCGGGGAGGCTGAAGTACGGCTTGCCGCTGATCTTGAACTGGTAGCCGCTCCAGAGTGGACCGAGTTGCTCGGTTCCGTTGGTGTACCACTGCAAACCGAGTCCCAACGCACAGGCGCCCAGTCCGACCGCCAGAACGAAGAACGGAAGGATCGTTCGCGGCACGCCCATCGCCCGCTCGATCCCGTGCACGGGGAAAGGCGTATAGGCGTCCATTCGCTTGATGCCCGCGTCGCGCGCCTGTTCGCAGGCGTGAAGCAATTCGTCGGCGGTCTCGAACTGGCCGAGAACTCCGGCGGGCTTGCGATCGGCGGTTTGACTGGTTTCGTGAATCATGGTTGATGGTCTCCGGCGTAGCCTCCCGCGCGAGCCATGTTGCGCTGGAAGGTCATCGTCCCCTTGACTTCCGACATCGCGACGACGGGAAGGAAGCGGCAGAAGAGCAGGAAGAGCGTAAAAAACAGCCCGAAACTGCCGATCAGCATCATCACGTCGACCCAGGTCGGCTTGAAGTACGCCCAGCTCGACGGCAGGTAGTCGCGGTTGAGCGTCATCACGATCACAAAACGCTCGAACCACATGCCGACGTTTACAAGCAGGCAAATAATCACACTCCACACCATCGAAGTCCGGATTCTTTTGAACCAGAACAACTGCGGGACGAGAACGTTGCAGGTGAACATCGTCACGTAGGCCCACCAGTAAGGCCCGAACGAGCGGTTCATGAAGGCAAACATCTCGAACTCGTTGGCGCTGTACCAGGCGATAAAGAACTCGATCGCGTAGGCCGTGCCGACCATCAGACCGGTGACCATGATGATCTTGTTCATGTTTTCAATGTGCCGCACCGTGATCACGTGCCGCAGGTTAAAGATCGCGCGCATCGGCACGAGCAGCGTAATCACCATCGCAAAGCCGCTGAAAATCGCTCCGGCGACAAAGTACGGCGGAAAGATCGTCGTGTGCCAGCCTGGCACGATCGAAATCGCAAAGTCAAAACTGACGATCGTATGGACCGACAGAACGAGCGGCGTCGCCAGCGCGGCGAGGATGACGTAAGCCGACTCGTACCGGTGCCAGTGCCGCGCCGAGCCGGTCCAGCCGAGCGAGAGGATTCCGTAAATCATCTTGCGGACCTTCGTTTTCGACCGGTCGCGAAACGTCGCGAGGTCGGGGACCATCCCCATGTACCAAAAGAGCAGCGACACCGTGAAATACGTCGAAACCGCGAAAACGTCCCACAACAGCGGGCTGCGGAACTGGGGCCACATCGACAGGTGTTCCGACGGAATCGGAAACAACCAGTAAAAGACCCACACGCGTCCAATATGAATTCCCGGAAACATCCCCGCGCAAATCACCGCGAAAATGGTCATCGCCTCGGCGGCCCGGTTGATGCTCGTCCGCCAGTGCTGGCGAAAGAGAAACAGGATCGCCGAGATCAGCGTGCCGGCGTGCCCGATCCCGACCCAGAAGACGAAATTGACGATCGGCCAGCCCCAGTAAACCGGGTTGTTGTTCCCCCACACGCCGACGCCCTTGAGAAAGAGCAATCCGATCAATCCGCCGAGGATCAGCGTGATCGTCGCCGAAATCGCCAGCAGCACATACCAGATGCGCGGCGGCTTTTCCATCTCCGCCAGATCAGAGACGACGTCCGAGACCCCGTCGTAGTCCAGCCCGCCGGTAATCAGCGGCGCGCGGCGCGACGGGTTCTCGATCGAGTTGTCAACGAGCGGCCAGGCGGTGGACATGGGGAGCGGTTGTGAGTTGAAGGTTGAAGGTTCGTTCCGATTTCAGTGTTCAGTGTCCGGTTGAGTTTTCAGTTCCGGGTTCACCCTTTCAAACTCTTCAAAATCTGCGAAATCCGCGAAATCTGCGGATCATCGGGTTTAAGTCCGGTTGAGTTTTCAGTTCCGGGTTCACC
>JBGTFW010000206.1:0-15916 GCA_041747075.1 Pirellulaceae bacterium | reverse complement strand
AACAAAGGAAATCCCCGAACCCAGGCAACCCTATCTTGCACGACACCTGCGAGTATTGATCCCTTCGCGGGAGCAAACAGAATGAAACAGCAAGCCCTTTGTTACAACATCGGTTGCCACGACAGCCTAAAGCATGGGGTGGAGTCTGCCGGAGGCAGACGAAACCCCATGGACCCTTGACGAATCGTCACCGGGTCTCGACACGATTCAGGATTCGCGCGTGGTCGGACCAGAGGGCTTGCCAGGCCGGTTGTTCCCCGAACGGAGTTCTTCCACCGCCTCTCCGCGAATCGGCGCGAGGTCGGGATCGGTTTGCCAGTGCCGGAGCCGATCGAGGACGTCGATCGTTGTCCGGATTGTTTTAGCCAGTGCGCGGTGGAGCGATTTCCGTCGTCAATCGAACCGAAGCCGCCACATCGTCCAGTTCATAATGGGGGACAAGGTGAATGACACACTGATAACTTCCTGAACTGCCGGGCTGGTCGCGAATCTGCACCTTCGCCTCGCGGAGCGGATAGCGGGCCTTCGTTTCCGGCGGCGCATTGTCGTCGAGCACCACGTACTGCGTGATCCAGTCCTGCAAGAACCGTTCGAACTGGTCGGCGCGGGTAAAGGACCCGACGCGGTCGCGTCCCATGGACTTAATGTAATGCGCGAACCGGGATACGCACAGCATGTACTGGATCATCGACGACATGCGGGCATTGTTGGTGGGCGCGGCGCGGTCGTAAAGTCGCGGTTTTTGAATGGAGGGGACCGAGTAAAACGCGGCGTGCCCGGTGTCATAGCAATGACACAATGGAATAAACCCGATCTCGCTGAGTTGCTTTTCCAGCCGATCGGTTATCACAACGTCCGTCGTACACTTGTGGTAGACGTTTGGGCTGTCCGTGCCAAACTCGTGAACGAGCAGTCCTGATACAAGTCCCCCCGATTCGACGCCGCGACGGACGCCGCGCACGTCGGCGGGCCAGCCTGCGTCGGCAAACGCCCGAAGGATCACCGAACCGAAAGCAAATGCCGCGCCCCCCCAGAGATACTTGGCATGCGAAGGACCGCTGACGTCCTCGCTGAAACTGAATCCGTCGACGCGGTAATTGTCCGGCCCGTAGGGGAGCCGCATGAGAATTCGCGGCATGGCCAGACCCACGAAACGAGCATCGTCCGCGTCGCGCAGCGCACGCCACTTGAGGTAATCCATCTGCTCCATGTTGCGCGAATGGTCGAGCGTCTGCTGCAGGCTTGTGAAATCATCCATTCCAAACATCGCGGGGCTGGCGTTCGCGATAAAAGGGCAAAACGCGGCTGCCGCCACGCCCGCGATCGATTCGAGTACCCGTACATCGTCATGCCGGTGACCGCCCCCCACGCGGTGGCGAACTTCATAGTTGCCGATCAGCACGCCGAAAGGCTCCCCGCCCGGCGAGCCGAACTCGTTCTCGTACACCTTGCGAAAGAGCTGGCTTTGATCGAATTCGATCGCCCGGTCGAAATCGCGTTCCAGTTCGGCCCAGCCGACGTTGAGTACCTTGATCTTGACGACCGGGTCGCCGTCCTCGTCGGCGCGGCGCGTGATAAAATCCAGCCCGCGCCACGCCGCTTCCAGCCGCTGGAAATCCGAATGGTGGAGAATCGCGTTGAGCTGAGCGTTGATGATCTGATCGATCATTCCGACGTCGCGATTGAGCGCGGCTACCAGTTGACGCGGGTCGCGGACGGGCGGAGAGGCCTCCAGCCAGACTTTCAGCGCCCGAGTGAGGGACTTTTCCGAAAGAAACCGGTCGAGAAAGCCGCTTTTATTTTCCTTGCCCGGAGCGCGTGACGTCGTCTCCTCGACGAGCCGGTCGAGCAAACTCGGGACGACCGTCGCGGACCGCCCTTCCTCATTGCCTGACGACCCGGTGGAGGCCTTGCCAACTGACATGCGGCGAATCCCCAATCGCGGAATGGACTATCCGCCCAGTTGGGGAATCCTTGACACCATCCGCATCGACGTCGTCAACTCTTCAAGCTGGAGCCACGGGCGGAGCCACGCGATCGCTTCATAGGCACCCGACTGGCCCGGAACGGCGCGAACCTGAACCTTCGCTTCGCGTAATGGAAAACGGGCGCGGGACTCTTCGCTGGCCGTCGGATCGGAGGTCACGTAATTGTGAATCCACCGGTCAAGTTCGCGTTGCAGGTCCTCGGCTTCCTTGAAACTTCCGATCCAGTCGCGACCAATGACTTTCAGGTAATGGGCGAACCGGGAACTGGCCATGATGTAGGGGAGTCGCGCCGAAATCTGGGCGTTTTCGGTCGCCGCCGGGCGATCATATTTCTTGGGCCGCTGCGCCGTCTGCGCGCCAAAGAAGACGGCGTAGTCCTTTCCCTTGTAATGGTTAAGGGAAAGGAACCCCATGTCGCTGAGTTCCTTTTCGCGACGATCGGTAATGGCGATCTCGGTCGGGCACTTGAGGTCGATATCACCTTCGTCGGTGGAAAAGATATGGGCGGGAAGCCCCTCGACGAGTCCACCGTTTTCGTAACCGCGAATCGCCGTGCAGAACCCGGTTTTGGCGAACGCATCGGTCAATTTGGTGCCCATCACGTAGGCGGTATTCATCCAGCAATACTGGTCATGGGGGACGGTGATCGACTCGCCTTTTTTCCCCAGTGCGACTTCCTCGTATTCGAATTCCTCAACCGTAAGCGTGTTTTTTCCGTAGGGAAGACGGGCCAGCGCGCGGGGCATGGTCAACACGACGAATCGCGAATCCTCGCTGTCACGGAAGGAGGCCCATTTGGTATATTCCACCGAATCAACGATTTTCTTCAGGTCGCGCGGCTTGGAAAGGTCCTGCCAACCGTCCATCCCGAGCATTTTCGGCGAAGCGGCAGAGAGGAATGGACAGAAGGCCGCGGCCGCGACACCGGAGATATTTTCCAGCATCGCAAGGTCTTCGGGATGGTTCTCGAATTCGAAATCGCCGATCAACGCACCGTAGGGCGCACCGCCGGGCGAGCCAAACTCGGTCTCGTAAATTTTCTTGTACAACTGGCTCTGGTCGAACTCGACGGCCTTGTCGAGGTCCTTGAAAAGGTCCCGCTTGGAGCAGTTGAGCACCCGAATCTTGAGTGCCTCGCCCGTTTCGGTCTTGTTGACCAGATAATGAAGGCCGCGCCAACTCCCCTCCAGTTTCTGGAATTCGGACTTGTGCATGATTGCCGCGAGCTGTTTCGAAATCACCTCGTCGATGGCGGAGATACCGGCATTGATCGTCTTGATCACATTCTTGTCGAACGTCACGGTGCCCTTGAGCGCCTCGCGCGTGAGGGTCGAAATCAGTTCCTGGGCGCGGTTGCGTTCCGTCTGTTTCGTGGCGCCAATAGCCGCCTCGAGGATGCTGGACTCGGCCTGGGTTTGCGTACCGGCCTGTTTTTCCTGTTCCGCTGAACTCATGAGTTTCTCCGGTTAGGCGTTTTATTCGGGACTGTCGGTCGCTTCGGGCGCGCCCGCGGACTGGCCGCCGGAATCGCCCGCTTCACCACCGACACCGAGTTCGGCGGACAATTTCTTCAGTTCGTCGGTGTTCTTGAGCACCTGTTCGAGGATGTTCTCAAGGTCCGCGCTTCGATCGATCTTGGCAACGAGGTCGCGAAGCTGGTTTCTCGTTTCCATCAGTTTTTGCAGCGGCTCAACCTGGCGAACGACGTTGGCTGGTGCAAAGTCGTCAAGCGAGTTGAACTGGAGCTGAACGCCCATCTCCGTTCCATCGCCGGCCATCGTATTCTCGACGCGCATGTTCAGCCCCGGCGTCATTCGCTTCATGACGTCGTTGAAATTATCGCGATCAATCTCGACGAACTTGCGCTGTTCGAGCGATGGCAGCTCCTTGACCGGGTGACCGGAGAAATCGCCGACGACGCCCATGACAAAGGGAAGTTCCTTAACGACCCGCGCGCCCTCGGTTTCAACATCGTAAGTAATGTGAACCCGGGGCTTCCGGACTCGCTTGAGTTTTTGCTGGATACTTTCGGGCATGATTCACCTTTGGGCCGTTGACGCGACGCGAGCGCGGGCCACTCGGCGGGCATCGCCGAATCGGACCCGGTGTCGTTTGGGATACGTGTACTTTATTGTATTGTAATAGCGGCTATCAAGTCCTTGCACTGGCCAAAGTCCGGAAAAAAATCCCCGCTGTCCCGACGGTCAGGAATTCGCCTGGCCGGACTCGCAAGTCAGGGAACGGGGTTCCCGCCTCCCGAATTGCCCATTGGGCGACCGCACGCCGCTCCAATGCCGTCAATTCTCCTTCGACGAGGGGTCCTGAATCCCGGTTCTTTTGAAGATTTCCCGCCGCGCCGACGAATCCTCGATCAGTTCGGCGAGCAACTCAGGCAACGACATGCGCCCCCACTTCACGACCTGTTCCAGGGCATACGAGACGGGTGAGTGCGGTTCGGCTCGTCGAAAATAATCCGAGACCTGCAGCAACGCGCGGAAGGCCTCATCGCGCGTATGCACCCGCGCCGACGCCATGCCACCCGATTGACCGTCGGCAATCAACGTCACGCCGGTTTCCTCCTCGTCCATTTCCCCGCTGCCGAGGAGTTGCCGGGTCAAGGCCCTGAAAAGGCGGCGGCACTCGGCCAACGCGTCCCGGATGCTCGACGAGGGGGGGAGCAACGCATGGCTGTTGGGCAAGTCCGCCACTTTCCCGCCAAGCAGCTCGTGGAATTGGTCAAAGGCCGCAATCGCGCCGTCGATGTCCTCCATCACGTTTTGCAGATACTCAACGCCCGTCTCGACCACGGCGCGCTGGACCATTTCCGTGCTGGCGGCCCCCTGCTGGATGCGATGCGCGCGGATTTCCGGGTCCTTGCGTTCAAGGTCCGCCGCGTCGAGGTAATCGGCACAGGAATACTCGCGCGACCCGGACTGGCCTGTTACCGGAATTGCCATGATGGGCGCGATGAGCGTCCCTTCCGAATCGACGCCGTTGAGACCGGCAAGCTGCGCGAAGGTATCCGCCAGCGTTTCACCCCCCGCGGGACGTGGATGAACATGGTCCCAGAACCGGTCGCACAACTGATGCGCCAGGTGAAACCCGTCGCGGACACCGGCAAACCCGTGCATTCGCACCAGTGCCTCGATCAGCCATGCCGTGATCCACAAGTCCCTCGATCGATTGAGGGCCGCCAGCGAAAGATCATGCACGGTCTCCCAGTCCGGAGCTTCGGGGACGGCCGGTTCCATCTCCTTTTCGTCCTCGCTGAGCAGTGCAAACATCCGCCCGCGCCGTTCGGCGTCACTCGCCTTTTTTCGCGCATCGCGGACGGCGTGGTAGGCCCGTTGATCGGCGTCCGCGGCGGACCTCAATTCCGGACCGGCAGGCTGTTCGTCCGAGACGGGTGCCAGCAGCGGCTCGACGTCGATGACCTGAGGAGTTGCCATGGTTTACCTGGACGTGCCAGCCATTAAAGGATTTGTCTGCGCGTCGGTCAAAGTTGTTTGAGTCGGGTTGAACGGGTTTAATCAAGTATAGTCCGCCCCAGGCTGGACGCTAAGTGCCCTCACCCTGCCCTCTCCCCCACAAAGCCGGGGGAGAGGGTGCGGTCAAAACTGCGCCGGTGTTCGTAGCTGCCGTTGCCAAACGGCGGGAAGACTATCGCTAATCGGCGCCCATCGAGCGCATTGAGCGTGCAAGTTGTTCAAGAATCTTTGAGTGGATGCGGCTGGCCCATGACTTGCTAATCCCCATGCGACTGGCCGCGTCCTTCACCGTCGCACCGTCGTAATAAATCGCCTGGATCAGCTTCTTCGCCTGATCGGGCAACGCCTCGATCAAGTCGTGCAACCGGTCGAACAACTCCTGTCTCGCCACGACGACCGAAGCGGTCTCGGATTCATCCTCGATCTCCTGAACGGCGGATTCGCTTTGACTTGCGAGATAAACTACGGACAATTGTCCCGTCACGTCGCGAAACCATTGCGCCGAGGCTTCCAGGCCTTCGGACGCATCGGACGCCCGGTTGCCGGCGTCATCGGCGAGGACTTCATTCGCCATTTGGCGGAACCGTGCCCGGCGGAGCCGCGCGCGACTGGTCCAGCCCATTTGGGAGACGCCGTCATAGATCGCGCCGCGAATTCGGTACCAGGCGAACGTGGAAAAGCGGATTTCGCGACGCGGATCGTAATCCCGCGCGGCTTCGCTCAAACCGATTTCCCCGTAGGCCACAAGGTCTTCAAAATCGACGCGAATGGGGATGTTGCGGTGGATGCGGGAGGCGAGCGAATAGACAAGCGGTTGCCCTTCCTCGACAAGTTTTTGCCGGGCCTCAACGGTTGACGTCATGGCATCGGTTCCAGCAACTGGTTCCACAATCGTTCCAGCCGTTCACGGGAGGCCGGTGCCTCGTACAGTACCGTGGCGATTTCCAGCGACATTTCCCGATGCAGCGATTGCCGCTGGTTTCCAATGTCAAAGCGCGCGTCGAGAATCACGCCGACCAGTTCCACCGTCACCGGATCGAGAGAAAGGGACTCGTCGCGGTGACGCGCGGCGACCTCGCGGAGCACCTCGATTTCCTGTCGCGAGATTTTTTCCCTCGTCAGCGCGTCGAGCGTTTCGCGCAAGACGTTTTCGAGCACGGGTACGGCCTCCGCACCCTCTCCCTGCTGAAATTCAGGTTCGCCCCGACCCGTCGGTTCCCGCTCGATTGCCACGACGATGCTCTCGCTGTCACTGGAAGGCTCCGCGCTGCCGGCCCGCGCTGAACCCTGTATCGTCCCGCAATTCCACACCAGCGTCAAGTCTTCGCGGTTGAACGAGGTTCGCCAGGCTGGTTCGATTGCCGATTTGTCGGAACAATGACATAATGGCGAACATGCGAAATCAGGCAATCAACTGGACGGAGGGAATGTTTCTCAGGCCGCAGCATTTTCAGGCCGCGGACCGTCACCTTATCGAGCTTGTCGCGACCGCCGACCGGCTCGATCACGCCTGGTACCATGGTTGCCAGCGACTGGAGATCAACGAGGAAGCGCTCGCGAACTTTCAATTCGAGTTGTTGCATTGCCTCGCTCGGCTTCACGATGGAACGATTGTCTCGATCGATTCCGGACGAACCGACCGGGTTGACTTGAGGCACGCCGTCCGGGGAACGAAGGACCTCCGCGACGCGCTCGCCGCGGACGAACGAGTCACGGTGTATCTGGCCGTTCCAGGGTTTGCCGAGGGGCGCGCCAACGTTTCGACGGACAACGGCGAAGCGCCCACGCGTTACGTCGCTTTTGAACTGGAACGGGACGACGAAAGTGCCGGTGGAAACCGGCAGATACTTTCCTTTCGCGATCACAACGTCCGCATCCTCCTTTCGACCCAGGACCTGCAGGGATACGACTGTCTTCCGCTGTGCCGGCTGATTCGATCAACCGACGGCGAGACCCCGCGACTCGACCCGGACTACTTTCCGCCTTGCCTGGCGATCGATGCGTGGGAACCATTGGGGATCGGTGTGGTGAGGGCTGTTTACGACCTGTGCGGGGCGCGGGTTTCGCAATTGACTTCGCTCCTTGTCACACGTTCCATCGACTGGTCAAGCCAGCGTCCAGGGGACCTTCGGACGTTGTATCTTGCCGGCGCGCTGAACGAGGCGCTCGGTTCGCTGACCTGTCTCGCTTTCGGAAAGGGAGTCCACCCCTTTCTGGCTTATACGGAACTGCTGCGGCTGATTGGCCGGCTCTCGATAATCGGACCCGAAAAGCGCTCTCCCGAATACCCGCGCTACGACCATGATGATCTTGCGCGGATTTTTCGCTGGGCTTACCGCGAGATCGAGCGGCTGACGGCTCTCCCGGACGAAGCGGTTGAGCAACGGTGGTTCATCGGCGCGGGACGGGTCTTGCAGGTCGCGCTTGATCCCAAGTGGTTTACCCCCGAATGGGAGCTCTTCGTGGGAATTCACTTTCAGGGGATTACCCGTGAAAAGTTCGTGCAGGTCTTCAGCCAGGAAGCTCCGGACTGGAAATTCGGCAGCATGGAGCAGGTCGAGGACATTTTCCGGCACAAGAAACGGGGCGTGCGAATTCAGCCGATGCGACAGGTCCCCGCCGCGCTCGCCGGGCGCGGGAACTGGTTGTATTTCTCCATTCAGGAGGACAACGAATACATGCAGCATGTGAAACTGGGGAGCAATCTCGCCATCCGGATTCGCGACGACCAGATTTACAACCTCAGGGAACTGGATGGCAATCGCCGCGTGGTATTGCACCTTGCCGGTCAGTTGGTGAGCATGGAGCTGGCGGTCTTCGCCGTTCGCTCCGAGATTTAGTCAGGCGTTCGTTCGCGGGAAACTCATGACTCCGGAAATGGCACGAATCGTCGATCCGATCATCCTCGGCGGCCTTGAATTACTCGAGCGAATCGAGCGCAACCAGCAGACCGCCTCGGCGACCGAGCACGAGCGAATGCGGAAACTCATCGACATGGGGGAGCAGCGGTTTGGTCCTTCGTCCAGTGAATGGCAGCTTGCGAAATACGCGCTCGTTGCGTGGCTCGACGAGCAGCTCATCAGTTTTCCGTGGGAGGGCCGCGAATGGTGGACCAACAATATCCTGGAACGCCACTATTTTCAGGGTCGCCGCGAGGCGTTTGAGGATTTCTTTGTCGAAGCCAACCGGGCCGCCGCACTTCCCGGAAAGGATGCCCTGGAGGTCTTCCACACCGTCGTCCTTCTCGGATATCGGGGCGTTTATTCCCGTCCACTCGATCCCGACAAGGCACGCGAGCACCAGTTGCCCAAACGCCTCGAACAGTGGGTTCACAACATGGCGGGACTGCTCAATCACCCCGCGTTTCCACCCTTCGACAGTGACCCGCTTGCCGGCGACGGCTGTCGTCCCCTCGACGGACGGTCGCAGTTCGTCACGCTTTCGATTCTTGCGCTGATTTCCGCCGTCGCCGCACTGAGTTACTGGTTGCTACTCTTTGATCGTGGACTTTTTCAATGATTCGCCGCGGCGTGGTCTGATTTCATGGGCTGGATAAACCGATTCATCTCGATCCTGATGGCTCCCGTTCGCGCGGTGGCGTATCTGTTTGCCCGCGTCGTTCCCGGGCTGAAGCGGGTCACGACGATCTCGCTTCCGGCGCGGCTGGCGCTCTTTTCGTTCCTTGCTCTGCTTATCACGGGTATCGCCGTGCTCATTCATTTCCGTCTGATGTCGGATCGCTACAAGGACTGGCCGGACTGGCTGGACGACTGGCGGCTGACACTCCTTGTGATCGCCCTCATCGCGCTCGTTCCGGTTTGCATTTACCTTGCGGTCGAGTTGCTGATGCGGGGCGAGCAGTCGCGCTATCCTGACCTGGACGACGCATGGCAGGCGGGGTTGACGGCTCTTCGCGACAACGAAATCGATCTCGCCGCGACTCCGTTGTTTCTCGTAATCGGCGAAGGCGACTCGACGCATGCGGCACAATTCCACGCCGCCGCGCGAATCCATTCAAGCGTCTCGGGAGCTTCCGCCGGAATCAGGCCCCTCCAGTGGTTTGCCAACAACGACGCCATCTTTTTGCACGTGAACGGGGCAAGCAGTTTGTCGAAACTCGCCCGCAATCGCAAGGCAACGGGTGATCCGGCGTCGCCCGGTGGCGGCGGACCCCAATACCTGCGCACGATCAGCGGCGACGCACCGGGAGTTTCATCGCCCGGTGACCTTGCGGGAACGATGGCTGTCGGCAACGCGCCGGTCGCGCCCCCCTTCACCGCGGGGGGCCCCCCCGCGGCTCCCGTGAGGGCGATGCAGACACTTGTGCCCGGAACGCCCATCGATGCGGGACAACCCCCTCCCTCTCCGCGTGCCGAAATCACACAGCGCGAACTTGATCAATTCGCTGATCGACTGAATTACGTTTGCGGGCTTGCCCGAAGGCATCGCGCACCGGTTTGTGCGCTGAACGGTCTCGTGGCGCTGTTGCCGCTCGAATCAGTGGCGGGATTTCACGATCAATTGCGAATCGCTCTCGGTCGTGACCTGGCGACGGTCGTCGAGGCGACGCGGATGCGCTTTGCAATCGCACTCGTCGTGACGGAGATCGAAAACGATGGCGGCTTCAAGGAAATGATGCGACGCTTTACTTCGGAAGAGATCGAACGTGGGCGAATTGGATCGAAATACGGCAATGGCGACACGGATGTATGGACGCCCGCCACGCGGGAACGACTGGAACACCTGGCAAACTCCGCTTGCAAGAACATCGTCGACAACATTCGCCAATTCTATTCCCGTTCCGACGCCTTGCAGCGGCCGGGGAACGGCAAGCTCTTCGCGCTGCTGAGCAAGATTCGCGGCGAGCTCGGCGGCCGCATGGAAAAGCTGATCGTCGGTGGACTTGCGAATCCGGGTAGCATGCCGGCGGGATGCTATTTCGCCGCCGCGGGCGAGTCGGGCGATCGCCAGGGGTTTCTCGCAAGCGTCGTTCAGGAAAAGGTGATTTCCAACCGCGGCAAGCTTTCGTGGCTCCCCTCCGCCACGCGGGAGAACCAGCGGTGGTTGCTCCTCTCAAACCTTTGCGCACTGGTCACGCTCGTTTCGATCGTTGCGCTGGTTTTCATGCTGGTCAAGGACATCTTTTTCCAGGCGTCGTAACGCGCGAGCCACGTTGATTATGAAATCGGTCGCCCTCCAGGTACTGAACGGTCCCGATTCGGGGCATTGCCTCTGGGTCCGCCTCGAACAGGTGGCGCGTGTCGGTTCGCGCGAGCCGGCCGATTACGTGATCGGAGCGGATGCCGACGGCGCGGACTTCCTTTTTCAGATAGGCCATGCCCGCGCGGGGTGCTTTGCCGAGAACCTTGACTCACAATCGCCGATCGCGGTGAACGAGAAGCCGTTGGATCGATGCCGTTTGCAGGACGGCGATATCCTGATCGCGGGGACGGTCCGCTTCCGGGCAATGATTGAATAACTTACGTCGCGCGCTGGATGAACTCGATGACAAACTCCGATTGACCGGCACGTATTTTGTCGCCGTGGGTCACGGGCGCGACGTGAACTTCGTGGCCGTTGAGAAGCGTTCCGTTGGTACTTTCGAGGTCCCGCACGAGACACCGGTTTCCCGCGATCTCGATTTCGAAGTGCCGCTCCGACATGACCATATCGTTGGGACAACTCCAGTCCACGTTGGGATGACGACCGACGACGATTTTCGATGGCGGCGACTTGAGCAAGCTCATTTCGGCAGGCGGACACCAATCACCGGTGGTCCGAATGGTTATTTTCTCGAAGTCCCGAATCGCATTTCCTTCGATCCGGGTCGTTCCGTCGATGTTGATTTCGCCATCGCACGTCCGCTTGTCGTCGAATTGCGGCCGACCCATTGCCTCGTCGGCCGCGGGACGCGCCGGCGCGGGTGCTTCGTCCGTCGATGGGGAAGGAGCCGAACCGGCGCCGCGCGGCGGCGAACCGGTATCGACGAACCGGCCCCAGTCAATGAACCCGGACTCGACGGGATTGAGATTGTCCGGCACGTCGACAGTCCGGGGTACGACCGGCGGTGGGGCCGGAGGCGGATATTTGGGAACGGGCGGCAGCGGCGGTGCGGACGTACTCCCCGTGTTGGTATCGGCGAAACGCCGCTCCGGTTCGTTCACGTGCCCTGGCTTCGCCTGCCGTTCCGCTGCGGGGAAAGAATACTTGCCGGAAGCGCCGGGAAATGACCCGCTGTTCTGGCGAACGAGTTGAAACCTGAAGAGCGTCCGTCCCGCGCGAATTGTGTCTCCGCTGTCGACACTGGATCGGCTGATTTCACGCTCGTTGAGCCATGTCTTGTTGCGGCTGTTTTGATCGACCACGACGCACTGCTCGTCCTCGACCGCCAGTTCAAAGTGCTTGCCGGACATCTCCGGGTCGTCACCGACGATCAGGTCGGCGGCATCAGTTCGTCCCACGCTCAGTCGCTGGTTGCGGGCGATTCGCTTGGTGAGAATGATCCGGTCGTTCGGCTCCCTGCGGGCCTCGATGATCACGTAGTCAATCATGACGGACTAGTCGTTTTCGTATGTGAATTCCACCTGGTTGCCGTTTTGAAAGGCGTCCTTGAGCGCGACGATTGAAATCGCCATTGGCACGTTCCCGAAACGATCATCGAGGTAGAACGTGTGCTTGCAATACGACTTTTCCGGATCGCTTGCCGATGCGGGAGGCAGGAGGACCGATTCGGCAAATACGCGGGTAACGGGCACGTCGACTCGCGAAACTCCATCGGCGGTCCACAGGTTCACGAGCAAGGTACGAAGTACCCCGGGGTCCGCGCCATTTAGCTGCACGGTAATGCTTCGGTCCGCCTTGTCCCCCCAGGCACGGACTTCGACGGTCTGGTTGTCTCCCGCCGAAATCGTCCGCGAGAGACTGGAGGCCGACCCATCCAGATTCTGTACTCCAATCGGAACGAGGTTTGGGGGTGCCGCCGG
Source organism: Pirellulaceae bacterium (assembly GCA_041747075.1). GTDB lineage: Bacteria > Planctomycetota > Planctomycetia > Pirellulales > Pirellulaceae > CAJQPP01. The sequence goes on along the minus strand of JBGTFW010000206.1, from coordinate 3,457 downwards.
GCCGGTCCGGAAAGGTTCGTACCATAATCGAAATCGCGTTGTTCCCAAAGGGAGTTTCGGGCAGGCAAAGCGGGCGACCGGATAATTCCGGCTGAGGTCGCCAATAAACCGGTAGTCTTGCAAAATATATTGCAAGGGTGTGCTGGAACCCGATTCCGGAAGAATCTCCAGACAGAGGTTTCCGGGTCGGAAGCTGAACTCCGTGCGGGGCAATTTCTGGAATCCGAATTCGAGCGGCACGTCGTCGGGGCGTTGCAGGTTGGGCTGGAACATGGCAATCGAGTACTCGCCCGTTCCAATTTTTGTTGTCCGCGATTCCGCGGCGCCTTCGGAAGCGGGCGACAACCCTCGAGTTTCGAGGTCGACGCGCTGGCCATTGAACCGCAACGTTACGTACTCGCCGTCCTCCAGCCAGAGGCGTGTTGAAGCGGAACCGCCCGGGATCACCACGTCGTAGTATCCCGTTGACCAGGGTCCGTCGGCGGCCGGCGTCCACGCTCGATTGAGTTCCAGTTTGGAAACCAGCTCGCCGTCATGGCGAATTTCGAAGTCCGGCACCTCGGCAAACTCTTCAAGGTTGTCCTTGAAGTCCTGGTACTGATTGGGAAACCAGACTTTCCCGCTACTGGCGAGGTTCCTCATTTCATTGAGCCGCGTCCCGAACCTGTCTCCGAGGCGCTCCATTTGCTTGCGCGTCAATTCGCTCATGTCATTTTTTACGTCGAAGCCGATAAAGTACAACTCAATATTTCGCCCCGGCAGAAGTGACGCCAGCTCGTTGTAGTTTCCATCGGAAAACGCGTGATCAGTGATGACCGATGCACCGCGGAATTCGTAGACCTCTTCCACGCCGTCGGAAATCACGACGATCGCCTTGCGGCGGCTGGCAGGGGACATCCTTAACATGTCCGCCGCCTCCAGCATACCGGCATAGAGGGGAGTCTGGCCAAAGGGACGCAGTCCCCGAATCGCCGTCTCGATTTGATCCTGCTCAGGTTCCGGCCAGTTGGCGGTGCCGGTCATCGGGTGGATAATCGCGGCGTCGTTACCGGGTCGAAGTGCCTTGCCGCGCCATAATTCTTCCCGCCATTCCGCGGCTCGTGACGCATCGGAATAAACCAGCTCGTTGATGACCTCTTTGCTGCCCTTCCGGCGACCAAAATTGACCCGGCTGCCGACGGCGACGACACCCACCCGGTACAATCCGGTCCTTCTCATGTCGTGAAGTACGTCAATCATTGCGTTGGCGAGATAATCGAAGCGGGTTCTCGGATGACCGCTGCTTCGCTCCGCCGCCGATTCTGATTCCGGCGTCACCTCCCCCTCAAAATCACCGCCACCGAGCCAGGCACCCTTCATCGACGCGGAACAGTCGAGGACAAAGACGACATCGGTAACCTCTGTGTCACTGAGCACGGTCACCACCGGGGGTTGCCACGGTGCGGGCGTATAATTAACCGAAACGGTTGGCACGAATTCGGGAGTAATCCGCTCGCGTCGAACGACAAACGCGGCGTCGGCAAGGTGACCGCGAAAGGCCAGAATCACTTGCAGATTCGGGGCGCGTTCGAGGGTTTCAGACAGAAACCGGAAAGCTTGCCGCGACGTGACGCCTGTCTCAATGTCATCCACGCCAAACGCCATTCGATCCATTTGGGCCGACCCCGATTCCCTGATGACGTTAACGGAAACCGGTTTCTCCGCAAGGTTGCTGGCAAGCGTTTGCACTTGGGCAATCAAGAGCGGTTGCCCGGGCTTCGTGGCGGAATCCCGGTCGTTTTCGGAAGCACCGCCGCCGCGCGGGGGGCTGGTCGCGAGGAATTGCAAATCCGCCTGGATGGAAAATGAATGGGGCGGCAAATCACTCTCTCGCTGGTCCTCGCGGTAGCGGTAATCCTCGCAGATGATCTGGAAATCCCGCGCGGCGGCAACGCGGGTCGCGAATAGCGGCTGGAACCGGCCGTCAAGCGAGGCACGGTGCGCGTCGTTCAAACGACGGTAGACAATCGCACCAACTCGCTGAAACCACGGCTCGTCCGTGTCACTCAATCGATTGTTCCCCCAGAAATCCTCCAGTGTCCTTTCGACCATGGCCGCCGTGTGCAGTGAGTGGTTGACTTGTGCAAGCTCTGCTCCGGAATGCACAAGTGCCTCGTAGTGATTCCCGTCCGGCGCACCGGCGCGGAATTGACCGGAATAGTCCGCCAGTCCGGCCGCCACGGTGCGCACCCAGTAGTCGGTGTTCAGGAGGATGCTTCGCTGCCGTGACAATTCCGGTTGTTGTCGAAGTTCCTCGCGAAGCTGGCTGGATACTTCTTCAATGGACTTCGCGGGAATTCTTGCCGCTTCGCAGTCGGACAAGTACAGTTTTGCGGCAATCAATCGTTGTTGCGGCGTGAAATTGTCGGGTTGGACCGCTTGCCCGGCAACGGCGAGAAACTCGTTGAACGCGGCGCGGTCGACGTCACCCGGTTCGTCCTCCTCCGGCTTTTCCAGCGCGCGGCCCGCGCCGGGCGTCACCGACAACATGCCCAGCGAGGCAAGGTAACGGGCGCGCAATTCCTCGCGGCGCGTTGTTACCAACGGAGAAAGCAACAGGTCCGGGATGTATGCGAGCGCCTGGACGTCGTTCGATTTCAAATCGGCAAGGTCGTCGCGATGCTGTCCCACCTGACCCTCCAGCCGCCGGAGACTGTTGGAAACTGTGTCGGCGAGTTGAAAAATCTGTTCGACGTTGCGCCGGCGTGATTCGCTGGTCGCCATTTCCTCAAGCTGCGTGGTTGGGTACCAGAATTCATAATTGAGGTCGTGATTCTGGCGCGTCATGGTCTCCCAGTCATCGCGGAGCGATGCGAAATCGACACGCGAGGGGGGGCGCTGGCCCGTCGTTTCCTCGCGTAATAGTTGTCGCCCGATCAACATTGCAAGGTGCGGAGATTTTCGCGCGACTTCATTTCGAATCCGGAAGGCGCGCGCAAGTCGCCGCGCCCGGTCCGCCAGCCCCTCCTTGTTTTCGGAATCAAGTTCCTTAATGATTTGCGCGAACTCGCCGCTAGCCGGTGCAAACTCGTTGGCAATCATCCTGTCCTCGGCGATCCTTCTCCGGTTTTCCAGATTCTGGAAATCGACGGCGACCCAGAACCAGACCTGCGGGTCGACGCCGACCGCGAAATTCTCGCAAAGATCGCGACAACGCACGGCGAGGCGAACGGTCTGTTGCACTTCACGCGAATCGGCACCCGACCAGTCAACGTTTTGATGGATCAGACGGAGAAACTTGATCTCCGTCAAATCACTGAAGAGCAAACCGGCGTCACGCCGCCACTGCCCATTGTTGAACGGCTCAAGCCACTCTCCAAGGTTGTCGCGCGTCAACGGAAATGACTCATTGGCACCGACCCCGTCCCACAACAAGGTGGCCAACTGCCACGGATCAGTGCGAACCGCGGCGACCTGC
>JBGTFW010000205.1:0-27216 GCA_041747075.1 Pirellulaceae bacterium | reverse complement strand
GGCAAGTACTACGACCTGTCGGCGCCCGAAGCGTTGCGGCTGGCGGTCGAGGAGGGCAATGCGGAAATTCATCGCAAGGGCCAGGCGAACGAGGACTTCTACAACATGGGGACGACGTGCAGCGTCCTCACGCTGATGCCCCAGGGCGCGTTGATCGCACACGTCGGGGACAGCCGCATTTATCGGATTCGCGACAACCAACTGGAACAATTGACTTTCGACCACAGTTTGGTGTGGGAGATGCGCGCCTCGGGGAGTCTTTCCGCCGAGGACGACCGGAAGAACCTCATTCCACGAAACGTGATTACCAGGTCGCTCGGTCCTTATCGCGAAGTCCGCGTCGACCTCGAAGGGCCGTTTCCGGTGAAGAAAGGGGACATCTTTCTCGTATGCAGCGACGGGCTGACGGGCCAGGTAAGCGACGACGAGCTGGGTCCACTCATGGCGAACCTGCCCGTTCGCGAGGCCGCGCGGGTGCTCGTCGATTTGTCGAACCTCCGCGGTGGTCCCGATAATATCACGCTTATCATGGTGAAGGTTCTCGACGACGCGATGGCGAGCGCCACGGCGGAAAACTCTCGCCCGATCAAGATCGGTGCCCGCGACGCAGCCATCAATCCCCTCTCGATCGGGATGCTCGCGATCTTTGCCCTCGCGACGGGCGTCCTCGCGTTGATGAGCCGCGAGCTCTTTCCGGCGGCGATTCCGGGTGTGATTGCCCTTGGCTCCCTCGTCTGGATTATTGTCCAGTGGTCGCGCGGATTGTCGGGAGGTGTAGTGATGTCGAGCGGCCAGCGGTTCGGCAAGGCACCTTACACAAGGACCAGCAGCGTTTCCGGCAAGCCAGTCGTCGACAAGCTTGAGGAAATCACCGGCGAGTTGCAACGCGCGGCAGCCGACGGCAAGTGGCCGATTGACTGGGACAAGCTCAATCGGCTGGTTGAGAAGGCCGCTCAATCGACGAGCGCCGGGGACCTCGCGACAGCAATCCGCTGTTACGCGCGCGGCATCAGTTTCCTGATGGACGAACTTCGCCAGCAAGCGCGGCGCGAGGCCAGCAACACTGCCCCGGATGAGGCACCCGGTGGTTAATCAGGGTCCCTCTCACTCCCGCGGATCGTCGCCGCTACGTTGACGGCAGATCGATCCGCCAACCGGCGCAACAACTGGCTGACAAGCGATCGGGGGTCTGTTCGTCGACTTGGCTTGCGTCGAAGTCGCCTGGCCTGTCAAACTTGCGCCCCAACTCCCCGTCAGCTCACCACCTGGACAGTCCGGCCTGTCCCGGTGGAAGCGTGTCTGAAAACTGCAATTTTGCTTCTTCCTTGCCATGGATTCCTACGCCGATCTTTACTGGTCCGCCGCCGATGGTCAGCAGATCGCTGCGCGACTGTGGAATGTCGAGCAACCGGTCGGCACGGTCCTCCTGACGCACGGGATCGGCGATCACGGCGGCCGCTGGGAGTCGGTCGCCCGCTATTTCAATACCGCACAAATGGCCCTTCTGGTTCCCGATCTTCGCGGCCACGGGCGGAGCGACGGTCAGCGCGGCTTTGTCCTGGATTTTGATCATTACCTCGATGATCTTGACATCGCCGTCGATCAGGCGAAGCGGATTCACGACGCGGTGCCGGTGACGGGCTGGGGACAGAGTTTCGGCGGGCTGCTGGTACTTTATCACGCGCTTCGTCGCAAGCCCGCGCTCGATGCGCTCGTCGCAAGCAGCCCCGCACTGGAGATCGCCATGCCCGCGCCAGCATGGAAAGTCTCACTCGGCCGAACGTTGGGAAAGGTCTTTCCACGAATGAGCTTGCCGACCAATCTAAAACTCGGGGAACTCTCGGACGATCCACAAATCGAATCGCGCGCGCGTTCGGATCGGTACTTGCATGGCAGAATCACGCCGCGCACCTTTTTTGGAATGCTGGAGGCGGGGCGCTGGTGCCTCGATCACGCGAATGAACTGACGATTCCCGCCCTCGTCATGCACGGCGGCAGGGACTCCATCACCCGCGCGGTGGCAACTGAAAAGTTCGCCCGAAACGCCCCTCGGTGTGAATCAAGGCTCTGGCCCAGCGGTATGCACGAACTGCACAACATGAAGGGCGGCGAGGCAGTCCTTCAATTTGCGGTCGAATGGGTCCGGCGTACGACGTGCCGCATGCCCTGATTGAGGCGAAAACAAAATCGCGACTCCGTGGTCCATCTTCATCCGTGGTCCATCTTCATCCGTGGCAAAGTCAAGGAGTTGCCCGTTGTCAACGACGATTCGTCCAGACTTGATCACGGTCCGCGGGAATTCGAACATCGTGCGCGGATCGGAGTCCGCTTCGTAAATCACCACGTCGGCGACGGCACCGGGACCGAGATGACCCTTGTCGGCCAATCCGAGCAATCGCGCCGGTGCCGCGCGGGTAATGATGGCGACTTCCTCGAGTGAGTACTGGCGATCAATCTCGTTTAAGAGCGAATATCGCGGCATACTTGCGTGGACGCGCGCGATCTGTTCGCGACGGAGGTCCCGGTCCATCAACAAGGCGATGATTTGCGGATAGACCAGAAACGATGCGCCATTCGGATGATCGGTGCTGAGCGCAATTTGCCAGAGGTTTTTCGCGCACAACATCCACTCCAGCCCGATCGCCCATTGCAAGGCATGGACCCGGTCGCGACGCCGGTATCGGATGGGAACAATGCCGCAGCCCCCCGCGTGCGTCGTGTCGTGCGAAATCCACGGCTTGCCCGAAATCTGCCGCAGGTAAAACGCGAGCGGACTATCGGCCGTCACGGTCATCGTCGAACCAAACATGATCTGGCCGACGTCGACCGATAACCGACCGTGGCTTTCGACATATTCGAGCAGGGGCTGGACCGCCGTTGCGAAATTGTCCTCGTCGTCAGCGCCGCGATAACTGTGAAACTGGATGTGCGCGAGATGACCACGGCGGTCTTCCAGCGCCTGCATCGTCGCGAGAGTCGTTTTCCAGTTGCCCGGCATTCCCAGATTGTTGCAATGGATGTGCAGCGGGTGCGGCAGTCCGATTTCGTCAACGGCACGGGAAAGCGACTGAATGATGGCCCGCGGCGTCGTTGCGATCGACGCCAGGCGACGATCGATGTCGTTGACGGCATCGCGAAAGCCGCGTTTCCAGTCATGCACCGCGCCGGGACTGACCAGTTTCAGACCAGCGGCTCCCGTCGCAAGAATCTGCGCGCGAACGAACTCGTTGACGCCGCTCTGGTCGCCGCGCGAGACAGACTGCAAGAGCCGCGGATCGTCGCCGGCGAGCAAGAGAAAGGCTCCGTCGACGATCGGCATTTGCGAAATTTCCCACGCGGCGCGACGTGCATGAGTGGCGGGGATGGCGGCGTCGATCACCGTCGTGTAGCCCAGTCCCGCATAACGCAAGCCCGTCGTCACGATTTCGGGAACGAAGGGGCGGGAGGGATCGGCTGGCAGTGCTCCGCCGCAATCGTGCGGGACGCGTTGTCGCCGCGCAACCATCTTGCGCACCGCGTTGATGGCCGGTCCTGCGAAATGGCTGTGCATATCCACGCCTCCGGGCATGATAACTCGTCCGCTGGCGAGGATCGTCTGGTCGGCCCTCGCGCCGTCTGGAGGCGCGACGATGCGATCATCACGAATCCACAAATCGCCCTGGTATCGCAGGGCGCGATTCGCCGGGTCGATGATGATTCCGTCGGCGATTCGAAGCAGTGACACCGGCAGTTGCCTTGTTTCGGCTAACGCGGCCTGGCAATGCGCCTTGCGGCATCGGGATCGCCGGGCATTCGTGTCTCCATCTCATCGAGCAACTGGTCGACGAGTTCGTAGTTGGCGGCGATCCGCGCGAGTCGTTTCTGGACAACGTCGCTGTTGGAATCAAGGACCGAAACCGGGTGCGGACCACGGCGCGTTTCGGGCAGTGAATTCTTTCGGATCACCATGGAATTCGGAGGGTCTGGAACGGAGCTGAATGATGTTTCGCGGGCGCAAACTCCATTTTCACGGCCAGGGCGGTTCAAGGCAAGGGCGTGGTGCCGCAGGCGACCAAATCGTTTAACCGCGCAGGATGCGGTCATTGGCCCATGCTACCTGCTCGTGTCCGGGAACCCGTCGCGCGGGACCCGCAGTTCGATTCGCATTTCCTCAAGTCGCCTTTCAAGTCGCGCGCGGGTGTCTTGATAGCGCGGGTCGTCAACAAAGCTGTGCAGTTCCGCCGGATCCGCCACCAGGTCCATCAAGTCCCATTGCTCAACGGCCTCGGGTTTTCCCTGCCCGTCCAGACGCGCGTAGTAGCGAACAAGCTTGTAACGATCGGTGACCACGCCGTAGTGAGCCGCGACGTTGTGCGTTCCCAACTCATAGTAGTGATAGTAAAAATCCTCGCGCCAGTCGGGCGACGATTCTCCGCGCAACAGGGGCGCAAGACTGCGACCTTGCATGTCGTCGGGAACCGCCGCGCCCGCCATTTCAAGAAACGTCGCCGCCAGGTCGAGGTTGGAAACCAGCCGGTCGGAGGTCGTCCCCGCGGTCGTCACCCCCGGCCAGCGAACGAGCAACGGCGTCCTCAGACTCTCCTCGAAAATCCACCGCTTGTCGTACCACCCATGCTCGCCGAGATAAAACCCCTGGTCCGACGAATAGATGACAATGGTGTTGTCCGCCAGCCCGCTTGACTCGAGCCAATCGAGCAGTCGTCCCACGTTGTCGTCGACTGACTGGATGCATCGCAGGTAGTCACGAATGTACCGCTGGTATTTCCAGCGGACCAGTTCGTCACCGGAAAGGTTTTTTTTCGCGGCAAGGAACGCCTCATTTTCCGCGGCGTAGGCTCTCTCCCACGACTCGCGCTGCGCGTTGGTCATGCGGCCAAGCGAGTTTTTCCACTGAGCGGTCCCGCGATCCTCGTCGCGCCACAGTTTCAGGTCGGCCCCGTCGCGCATATGCCGCGCGATGGTCATCTTCTGTTCGGCGACGACCGCTGCCCGCCCTGCGTAATCGTCCAACAGCGTCTCCGGTTCCTCTATGTTTCCGGTACGAAATGAATCGAGGTGCACCGGGCCGGGCAACCATTCGCGGTGCGGTGCCTTGTGCTGAACCATCAGCATGAACGGCCGCGACGGATCGCGTTCATCCCCAAGCCATTTGATGGCATGATCGGTGACAAGGTCGGTAACGTATCCCTCGACGCGCCGCGTTCCCTCCGGTGTCACAAGGTCCGGGTTGTAATAGTGACCCTGGCCGGGCAGGATTTCCCACGAGTCAAACCCGGTCGGCTTGCTTCCCAGATGCCATTTTCCAAACAAGGCGGTCTGGTACCCGGCGCGCTGGAGCATTTTCGGAAAGGTCGACTGGTCGCCATCGAAGCGATCTTCATTCTGGCGAAATCCGTTGAGATGCGAGTATTTGCCCGTCAGGATCACCGCTCGCGATGGCCCGCAAATCGAATTGGTCACAAGGCAACGGTCAAAGCGCATTCCCTGGCTGGCAATTCGATCGATGTTCGGCGTCCGGTTAATGCGCGAACCATAAGCGCCGATCGCCTGGCAGGCGTGATCGTCGCTAAAAATAAAAAGGATATTGGGCGGCTCGGCGCGGACTGGTCCGCGAAAGAAAACGCCGCTCGCCAGTGCGAGAAACGCCAGGAAGGGCGCGAGAGTTCGCGGGGAGAAAGCTGGTTTGCGTCGTTGAGTGATCATTGGAACGTTCCTTATTCTCCGACGCGTCGGTGAAGGTCCTGGTTCCTGCGCTTCGGCGAAAGTCTTGGCGACTTCCGCTACATTCCTGTAAGATAACGCACGCTGAAACGACCCCGATTACCCATTCCGCCCATGACACCCGACTTTACAGAACCGCTCTTCAATCTGGCCGTGGTTCTGATCGCCGGGATCGTTGGCGGTGAGCTTTTTGGCAAGATTCACTTGCCCAAGGTCACCGGCTGGATCGGCACGGGAATTCTTCTCCGCGCGCTGGAATTGCCGGGACTCACGCCGGGTGATCCGCTGGACCGTTTCCTGCCGTTCATGCACTTTGTGCTCGGCTACATTGCATTTACGGTCGGTGCGGCATTGCATTTTACCAGCCTTCGCAATGCCCGAAAGCGTTTGGGCATTCTCATGCTGAGCGAAATCATTGCAACCCCCGCCGTCGTCTTTGCGGTGCTGTGGCTGGTCGGCGGCCTGACGTTTAATGTTGCGTTGTTGCTGGCGGCTGTGGCAATCGCCGGCGCGCCGGGGACAACCGTGCTGGTCGTCCAGGAATCTCGCGCGCGGGGAATTCTGACGCGGACGTTGCTCGCCACCGTTGCGTTGATCGACATGGTGGCCGTTGGCTTTTTCGTGTTCGTCGCGGCGCTGCTTGAATCGGTGCCAGGCAATCCAGGCGCGGCGCTTGCCGCCGTCGGAATTCAGTTCAGTCTGACGTTTGTTATCGGAGTCGCGGCGACGGTGCTGGCCCTCGTCCTGACGCGAACGTTCGTCGGTCCGGCATTTCTCGGTCCGATGTTCGTATTTGTGATCCTCTGCTGCTGGGGCCTCGCCGCCGGATTCCGTGTTTCGGGAATCCTCGCCTGCACCTTTGCGGGAATCGCGGTCACCAATTTGCGTCACGACACGGTCCGCGCGGCCGAAGCGTACCTCCGCCAGATCGGGACCGTCCTGTTCGCGGTGTTCTTTACGTTTGCCGGAATGCGGCTGGATCTCAGTCAGGTCGTTCCACTCGGCGGGCTGGTCGCGCTGCTGGTGATTTCGCGTTTCGCGGGAAAGTACGCGGGAGCGTGGATCGGGCTTCATATCGCCGGCGTTCCCGGCGTCGTTCGCGACAATTTCGGGCTGGCGCTGCTCCCCCAGGGAGGAGTCGCGGTCGGACTGATTCTCCTTGTCAACGAGCATTTTTCCGACAGGCCCGAGTTGGTAGCGGCGGTCACGACGATCGGACTGGCGGGACTTGCAATTAACCAGTTGCTTGGCCCGAGCGCCGCGCGGCTGGCGTTCCAGCGTTCGGCCGAAGCGGGCAAGGACCGCGCGCGGCTACTCGATTTTCTTGACGAACATCACATCACCGTCGACATCAATGGGACCACCAAGTCCGAGATCGTCCGCGAACTGGCGGAACTGCTTTATTCGACCAGTTCGTTGCCGGTTTCGCAGGAGGAATTCATTGACGAGGTTCTCAGCCGCGAGAGCCTCGAGACGTCGTGCCTCGGCAAGGGACTCATGATTCCGCATACCGTGCTGGCCGAAGGCAGCGAAATCAACGGCGTACTCGGCATCAGTTCGGAGGGCCTGCACCTCGGCGCGCCGGACCGCCGTCCCGTTCACGCGGTGCTGCTGCTGGCGACGCCCGATTCGGACCGTACTCGGCACCTTGAGATTCTGGCGGCGTTCGCCAGCGCGATCACGCACGACTTGACCTTGCGTGAACAGTTGTATCACGCGCGATCTCCGGCCCACGCCTACAACGTGCTCCACGCCGAGGAGGCCCAGGAACTGAATTACTTTCTGGAAGACGCCTTCCAGCACGCCGACATCGGCACTGCCGACGAGGAGTATTAGTGTCGCCCGACCGCCCCGCCGGTCGGCTTCAACCCATCGAACCTCGTGCTCGCGTTCGTGCTCGTACGGGCTTGCAAAATTCAGCCCGACTGATCAGCGGGCGGCAGTTCGTCGAACAGGTCGGCGAGGGTCGCTCGTGCCGTAAGCGGATGTTCGACAAGGTCCATCGCGAATTGCTCCAGCGGTTCGGGCTTGAGACGGGCAACGTGCATTAACGAATCCGCGAGTGCGATCTTGCCGGCAAGCTGACGGTTGGGTATCGCGGCAAGGAATTTTCGCCACAGTTCCCCCCCTGCCTGGATCATCCAGACTTCGTGCTCGATGCGGTCCGCCTCGGCCGTGACACTCTGATACGTTGCATCGTCGAGACGATTCAATCCGTGCAGGCAGACGAGTTCGGCCGTTCCCTTGGTCAATTCGTGGGCAAGCAACGGCCATGTCCACGCGCGGGCGACGACCTGGAAGCGTCCGCTTTCGCGAACGACGCCGCCGTAACCCGCCGCCGCCGCACGAAGCATCCGCCCCGCTCTTGTGGTCGGAGTCTGAAGGTTTCCAAACTCGACACTGGAGGTCAGGGAACCCGACAGGCGCGCCGCGTCGATTCCCCAGATTTGAGCCGTTGCCTGAACGCCGAGTTGCTCGAGGGCACGACGATGTTTCTTTTCCCTGACGACGGTGCGACCGAGCAGCCACAACGTTTCGGCGTAGTGAATCCCCGGCACGGCGGAAGTATGGAGGCGTCTTGCTCGGCGAGTGGCGTCTCGCAGCGCCGCTTCGGCGAGTCCGCGGCCGTGCTTCGTGAGAAAGGCGTGCCCGTGAAAGGGATGGCTCGGATCGCCCAGGGTCCGCCAGAATGTCCTGGGTCGTCCGAGAATCAGGAACATGTCCCCCAGCCACTGGCAGAGGTGCAGGTTGACGGCCAGCTTGTCGTAGAGCCGCACCATTCCCGGCTCCAGCAATTCAAGTTCGTCCCTGACGAGGTGGTGCGCCGTGATGTAGGTGTGCGCCGCCGCGCCCTGGATGAAAAGGTTCAGCGTGAACCGCTTGTGCAATTCGGCTTGCATGGCGTGCGCCGCTGGTGGAACCTTGCGTCGGGATTTCATGATTCAGGATGCTGGACGGATCGTTGGCGGGAAAGTGCCCGCGAATAAAGTGTCGTGTCGTGTATGAAGAGTTCCACTTATGAAGAATTCCACATATCGAGCCCGGAGATGAGGAGTCGGGTTGCCTTGGGTTGCGGTTCGGGGCGCGTTTCCGGCCAGTCAGGGTCAAAAGGCGCGGGTCGCGGCGCGGGCGCGCGGCGCGGCGGCGACTCGGGTTCCGGGTCGGGTCGCACAGGTACGGGCTTGGGCGGTGCCTCAGGTAGCGTCTCAGGCATGATCGGTCGATGGTTCGATTACTGGGAGCGATTCGGCGACCAGACTAGACCATTGAACGGTGGTTTCGGATCGACGGCCGTCAATTATCATGGATCGAACGTTGCCCGGCAACAAACCCGGAAACCAACCCACGTGGAGACCGCATGCTTTTCCAGCTTGACCCCCGGGTCGCGAAATTGCTCGCCGCGATCGTCTTGCCGTGGGCGATCGCCGTTCCCGCCACGCTCCCCGGTCAGACGGATACCGCATCGCCCCTGATGGCCCGCGGCGTTGTCTTTCACGACGTGAATGGCGACCAGCGACTTGACAACGGCGACCGGCGTCTCGCCGGCATGCGCCTTTCCAACGGTCGCGACATCGCGATGACTGGCGACCAGGGCCAGTACGAAATTCCCCTTGACGACGATTCGATTCTGTTTCTTGTCAAGCCGCGCGGGTATCGCACGCGGCTGGCCGCCAACAACCTGCCGCTCTTTTACTACATCCACAAGCCGGCGGGATCACCGCGGCTGCAATTTCCTGGCGTCGCACCGACCGGGCCTCTTCCCGCTTCGATCGATTTCCCCCTTTATTCGCGGGATGAACCGGAGACCTTTCAGGTGATTCTTTTCGGCGACACGCAATCGCGTGACGCGACCGAGATCGGTTACATGAACCGGACGACGATCCACGAATTGATCGGAAGCTCCGCCGCCTTTGGCGTAACGCTGGGCGACATACTTTTTGACGACCTCAGCCTTTATGACTATCACAACCAGTCGGTCGCCATGATCGGCGTCCCCTGGCACAACGTGCTGGGTAACCACGACCTGAATCTTGACACCGTTGAGCGGCGGTTCGCCAACGAAACTTTCGAAGGTAATTTCGGGCCGAGTTATTATTCGTTCGATCACGGCCCTGTCCACTTCCTCGTCCTCGACAATATTGACTGGCACCTCCCCCCTGGCGAGGCGCGCCCGCGTTACAAGGGTGCCTTCGGAGACAGGCAACTGGAATTCGTTCGCAACGACCTTGCGAAGATTCCGGACGATCAGTTCGTTGTCCTGTTCATGCACATTCCGCTGCCGAATTGCGAAGACGCGCGGGCGTTGTACCGGCTGATCGAGAAACGTCCGTTGTGCTTTTCGGTTTCCGCGCACCGGCACATTCACGAGCACCGCTTTCTCGGCGAGGCCGACGGGTGGATGGGCGAAACGCCCCATCACCACGTTGTCAATGTAACCGTATGTGGAAGCTGGTGGTCGGGACGGAAAAACGCCGACGGAATTCCGCACGGCATGATGGCCGACGGAGCGCCCCGCGGCTACTCGATCGTGACCTTTGACGAAGGGAACTACAAGCTGGATTTCAAGGCGTCGGGAATGCCCGCCGACGAACAAATACGGATCATGACTCCCGACGAAATCACCTCGGGGAATTCATCAAGCGCGGTGATCTTCGTGAATGTCTTCAACGGCTCGTCGCGTTCGACGGTCCGATATCGGGTGGACGGAAGCGAAACCTGGCTGGAAATGGCACCTCTTGAGTCAGTCGATCCCGAATACCTCGCGCGGTACTGGGGCGAGCAGATGATCGTTCCGTCGATCAAGCCGAAACTGTCGAGACCCGCCGTTTCGGCACACCTTTGGTCGAGCCTGCTCCCGGACCTGTCGCCCGGCGTTCACTTGCTGGAGGTGCGTACGACCGACATGCACGGCCGCGAGTTTGGCGGCCACCGGCTGATTCGGGTGATCGCCGATCGCTGACGCCGACCGTCTTGATCACAATCCCCAGGGGCCGACCCACTTCAGTCGTGCGATAGCATGGCCACTACGAGGGCTTCTCGCGACGGAGGAATCGGGTCCATCGGGATTGCTGGCGATTCTTGACCCGATTTCTTCCCCCTTTCGAGGATTGTGTGTTTGCCTCCTCTTCCTGCATCGAAAGGACTTCGCGTTCAAATTCCATTTGCTGGAGTTCCAGCTCGCGCCGCTCGCGATGAATGCGCGCCCGCTCGATTGAAATCTCGATCTCCGCGTCCCTCAGCCTTGCCTCCATCCGATCGCGAAGACGGCGAAACCGCTCGCCCTGCTCGCAATCCCCGAGCGCCGACAGTTCCTCGTCGGAGATGCCCCGAAAGGTACGGTGGACTTTCCGTTCCGGGGCAGGGGGCAATTCATTGACCTCCGGCTTCACGGTCAAGGGGTCATCGGATACGGGCACGCTGCGGGCGACCGGTTCGTCCGCGGGGGTTCCGGAAAGCAGCCGCTGCTTTTGCATTTCCCACGTCAATTCTCCATTGCCGCTGGATTCTTTGGGCGACTTGTCATTCCCGTTTGACGGCAATGGTCGCGACGTTCGCTCCGTCGCCGATGACAAAATTTCGCCGTCGACCATTCGAGTCAGCGCGTCGATGGAGCGCTGGGAAGTCTCCAGTTGCCCGGCCAACCGTTCGATAAGCTGTTCCGATTCACGTTGTCGCCGTTGCCACTGTTGCTGGCTGGAAATCAGTTCATTAATTAACCCCACGACCTCGGTGGGGACGGCGGTTCCCGGCACATTGGTGCTTTCAACGCTCGGTTCGGCCATCTTGTGGGCGTTTTGGGTCACGACAGGTTGGGCAAGCGAGTAGCGGATGAACAGAAAAACGTAGGTCGCGAACCGGGGGCGGTCAAATAATCAAAAGCGGTTTGGCCGTTGCATTCGGGACGCACCGTGCAAACCGGCAAAATCGCAACCGGGGTCCAGTGATTGGCGCGGTTGCCGCGGGTCAAATCGACGCAAAAGCCCCCGTCTCCTCGCTGTCAAGCGGTAGTTGGAGAGACATTCCGCGCTCGCTAGAATCGGGATACCACCGAGGCTTTTCAAGGTCGGATCAACGAAAAAGCCGTCCCAAAATTTATCTTTCACGGCAAGTCCCCTTGCCGAACGGATTGTCCATGTCGAGCGACCGCTCCTTTGTCCATTTGCATTGCCACAGCCATTACAGCCTGCTCGATGGCGCGAGCAGCATTTCCCGGCTTATCGCCCGAACGCGCGAGCACGGAATGAACGCGCTGGCACTGACCGATCACGGCAACCTGCACGGAGCGCTGGAATTCTGGCGCGCAGCAACCAAAGAGGGGGTCAAGCCGATCATCGGATACGAAGCCTACGTGGCGCCCGGCAGCCGTCTCGATCGCGGCACGGGCGGACCGGGTGAACGCAATTATCATCTGACGCTGCTTTGTGAGAATGCAACGGGGTTCCGCAACCTGGTCAAGATGGCTTCGGCGGCGGCGCTCGAGGGATTTTATTTCAAGCCGCGTATCGACCTCGAGTTGCTGGAGGCGCACCGCGAGGGCATCATTTGTCTCAGCGGATGCGTCTCGAGCCAGTTTAGCCAGGCGATTCTCAACCATCACGGGGCCGGTGCCGACGAAATGATGAAGGAGGCGGGGGAAGTGGCTTCGTGGTTCCATCGCGTTTTTGGTGACCGTTACTTCATCGAGATCATGAACAACGGGGTGGGGATTCAGCAAATCTGCCTCGACGCCTCGGTGGAACTCGCCAACCGGATGGGACTGCCGCTGGTTGCCACGAGTGATTGTCATTACGTCGATCGGTCGGATGCCGACGCCCAGGACGTCATGCTGTGCATCAACACGGGTCGCTTTCGGACCGACACGAACCGGATGCGGATGGACGGCGACCAGTATTTCCTCCGCGCACCGTCCGAGATGTACGAAAAGTTTCCGGGTCTCGAGGACGCCGTCGCGCGGAGTCAGGAAATCGCCGACCGGATCGACATCCAGCTCGAATTGGGGAAGCGGCATTTTCCTGTCTTTCAGCTCCCCGACGAGCGGACTCCCGCGGAATTGCTTCGCGACCTTTGCGTCCGCGGGCTGCTGGAACGATACGCGGGCGATTCCTCAAAAATCGAGGGGGATCGACTCGACGGCGTCGTGCAACAGCGACTCGATCGTGAATTGAGTGTCATCGAAAAACTCGGCTTTGAGCACTATTTCCTTATCGTCTGGGATTTTGTCCGGGAAGCCCGCGAGCGGAAAATCCCGGCGACCGCGCGAGGCAGCGGCGTCGGTGCGCTGGTCAGTTACGCACTGTGGCTCAGTCACGTCTGCCCGATCCGCTTTGACTTGCTCTTCGAGCGGTTCATGGACGAAAGCCGCGTCGAAGCACCGGACATTGACATCGACTTCTGCATGGACCGCCGCGGCGAGATCATTGAATACGTGCGCAGCAAGTACGGCGCGGAAATGGTCGCGCAGATCGGCACTTTCGGAACGCTCGGCGCGAGGGCCGCGATCAAGGACGTTGGCCGCGCACTCGGTTTGCCGCTGGCGCGAGTCAACCAGGTTACCGCGCTCGTGCCGTCGCGACCGGGAATCCGGCTCGCCGACGCGATCGAGGAAGTACCCGACCTGCGCAACGTTTATGAAAACGACGCGGAATTCCGCGAAGTGATCGAGTACGCGTTGCGGCTCGAAGGGCTGGCGCGGAACGTCGGCACGCACGCCGCGGCGGTGGTGATCGGCGACCGCCCGCTGACTGAATACCTGCCGCTTGGCCGCGCCACGGGTAACGACGAAGTCATCACGCAATGGGCGATGGACGACGTCGAGGCGATTGGCCTGCTGAAGATGGATTTTCTCGGACTGAAAAACCTTACGGTCCTCAGCAACGCGGTCGACGTCATCGAGGAGGCGCACGGCGAGCGAATCGACCTGAACCGTCTTCCTCTCGACGACGAGAAGACGTTTGACCTGTTGCAACGCGCCGAGACGCGGGGCGTCTTTCAGATGGAAAGCGGCGGGATTCGCGACCTGCTGCAAAAGATGAAGCCCGACCACTTTCGTGATCTCATTGCGACCAACGCGCTGTACCGTCCCGGTCCCCTCGAAGGGGGCATGGTTCAGCAGTACATCGACGTGAAGCGCGGCCGCAAACCGGCCGAGTACCAGCATCCGGTGCTTGAGGAGATTCTCGCCGAAACACACGGAGTGATGGTCTATCAGGAGCAGGTGATGCGGATTCTCAACCGACTCGGCGACATCCCGCTGGCCGAGGCGTACACCTGCATCAAGGCGATCAGCAAGAAAAAGGAAGCGACGATCGCCCGCAATCGCGAGCAGTTCCTCGCGGGCGCCATCGCCCATGGACTGAAGAAGCCGCTTGCCATTGACTTGTGGAACATGATCCTCAAGTTCGCCGGATACGGATTTAACAAGTCACACAGCACCGCCTATGCGCTGATCGCCTGGCAAACCGCATGGCTCAAGGCGCATTATCCTCGCGAATACATGGCCGCTGTCCTCACCGGCGACATCGCGCATCGCAACTTCGTCCGCAAGGACTCGACGGTCGAGCACCTTGAGGATTGCCAGCGGATGGAGATCGAAGTCGTGCCGCCGTCGGTCAATTCCTCAAACGTCCGGTTTTCGGTCGATGAGGGGAAAATCCATTTCGCACTTTCGGCGATCAAGGGATGCGGGGAATCCGCCGCCAACGCGATCGTCGCGGAACGGGAGAAGGACGGTCCCTTTCGCGACCTCTTTGACTTTTGCGAACGCGTCGAAAATACCGATTGCGGACGGTCTACGATCGAGTCGCTGGTCAAGGCGGGTGCCATGGACTGCTTTGGCGCAAACAGAAACCAGTTGCTCACCGTCATCGACCGCGCGATCCAGTCCGGGGCCGCCGCCGCCGCCGATCGGCGAAGCGGACAAAAAAGCCTCTTTGGCGACGAACCCGACGGCGACGATGGCGGGACCGGCCAAGTCGCACTTCCCTCGATCCCCGAACTCGACGATCTCCAGAAACTGGCCGCGGAAAAGGAAGTCCTCGGATTCTATCTAACCAGCCATCCGCTTCGCGAACACGAGCCACGGCTCGCCCCGCTCCGCACGCACGAGACCATTCAACTGGCCGTTTGCCGCGATCGCGAGCCGGTCACGATGGCGGGGATGATCTCGTCGATCAGGTATTCGCACATCAAGCGACCACGGGAACCCGGAGCGCCAACCCGCTACGTCATGTTCGACCTGGAGGACCTGCAAGGCAACGTCCGCTGCATTCTCTGGCCGACCGAATTCGCGACTTGCGCTGAACTCGTCAAGCCCGACGCGGTCGTCGTTGCCCGCGGCGTTGTCGACAAGCGGGGAGGCGGGGACGAAGTGAATCTGGTCGTGAACGAACTGATCCCGATCGAGCAACTCGGCGAGCTTTGCACGGCCGGGATTCATGTGACGATCGACGAACGGGAACACGGACGCACCGCCATCGACGGCGTTTACGAAATCGTTCGGGGTTATGTTGGGTCCCGGCGACTGGAGCTGACAGTGCGGACCCGTGACGGGTCCGAGGTGGAGATGGTCAGTCGCCGCGTGAAAGTGGCGGTGAACGAGGAAATGCGCGAGAGGCTGGTCGAATTCCTCGGGGCGGGCAACGTCCGCGCCATCACGGTCGTCCCGCGCGCGACGACGGGCAACGAAAACGCTCGCCGCCGCGGCCCCGCCCCCGCCGCCGCACGATGAAATTGATTCCGGACGACGCCACTGACGAAAAAACCCGCGAATGAAACCTTCGACGGCGGAATTCGCACTCGCCTGGTTGTTGCGGCTGGACGGTGCGTTGATGTGCTGCGCGGCGGATTGGTCCGGCTCAGATGCCCGCGGCGCTGGAGGGTTCGGCCTCCTGATGGCCGGCGTGGTCGGCGAATTTCAGTTCGCGCACCCTCGGCCGACGTTTCTTCCGCGTCTTTTCCGGAATCATGTCGCGCATCCGGTCGAGTTTTCCAAAGCACAACAGGCGGTCACCCGGTTCAAGCTCGCGCTTGAGCCGTGGATTCGGGACGACCGTCGTGCCCCGGTAAAGCGTCAGGACGTTGATGTCCTGCTCCGGCAAGCCACTTTCGTCGATCGTTTTGCCGACAAACTCCGATCCTTCCGGAATGTAAATCTCGCTGACGCCGTATCCGCGGCTGACGGTCAATCGCTGGCGGATGTCGATTTCCGGGAAGTCGACCTGCGCGGCAATGTAATCAACGACCACACCGGCAATGTCGAGTCCCGTGCAGGACTCGATTCCCTCCAGCCCCGGCGAAGAATTCAGTTCCATGATCTGCGGTCCGTTCTTGCCCTCGAGCATATCGACGCCCGCGATCCGCAGTCCCATGATCTGGGCGGCGCGAACCGCCGTTGCGCAATACGATTCGTCGAGCAAGACTGGCTCGGTCTTTCCGCCGCGATGGACGTTGCTGCGAAACTCCTGCCCCTGGGCGGTGCGGCGCATCGCGGCGACGACCTGATCGCCAACGACGAACGCGCGAATGTCGCGCCCCTTGCTTTCGGATACGAATTTCTGGACAAGGACGTTTTGCCGGGCGCTTTGAAGCGTTTCAATGATCGCCTCGGCGACCTTGACCGATTCCGCGAGGATCACGCCGACCCCCTGGGTTCCCTCGAGCAGCTTGATGATGACCGGTGCGCCGCCCACCCGCTCGATCGCCGCCAGCACGTCCTTGCGGTCGCGGACGAACGTCGTCGGGGGAATGCCGATGTTGTGGCGGCTGAGGATTTGCAGGCAACGCAACTTGTCGCGTGAGTTGCCGATCCCCGAGGACGAGTTGGCGGCAAAGACATCCATCTGTTCGAACTGCCGCACGACGGCCATTCCGAAATAAGTGATCGACGCACCGATGCGCGGGAGCACGGCGTCGTACGTGCTCAGTCGTTTCGAGCGGAAGTAAAGGTCGGGCAGAGCGGGCTGCAGATCAATGGCGAACTTCAGCGTGTCGAGCACCCTGACCTTGTGCCCGCGCTTGCGGGCCGATTCGCGGAGCCGTCGCGAGCTGTAGCATTTCGGGCTGCACGAGAGGATGGCAAGTTTCATACGGGACTCTCCCCAAATTCAGGATCGGCCGACTCCGCTGAAGTTTCCGCGCCAGTCGCCGGTTTGGCAACCGCTGAATTTTTCTTTTTCGGTGGTTTTCCGCCGAGATAGGACCGGTTGCTGTTGACGAGAAATCGCCCTTTCAGGGCAAGCCGTCCGAGCAACATGCGAAATCCCATCTCGATGCGATTGGCAAGCGTCAATTCAAGCGTCACGATTTGCCCGCACACCTGGACCTTCGTCGCAATCACCGGACGCGTCGACAAATGGCCGGTTGAACTGCGAACCCGGCGGTGGTCGACGACCGGCATTTCGATGGCAACGACGCGATCATCGTCGCGCTGGTGTGGATAGAGGTCGAAGCGGACGAATTCCATGCCGTCCCGCCTGAAGGTCTCGACGTTGAGCGCATGCAGACTGCTCGAACGCGCGCCGGTGTCGATCTTGGCCTTGATCCAGCGGACCCCGAAATCGGGCAAGCCGACCCATTCGCGCCAACCGATCTGCGTTAACGGTTCCCCCGGTGGCTTGTCCATGAATTCGTGCGCCTACCGTGGCCCAATCATCGGTTCCGCGTCCTGTTCGTGGCGCGATGCGAGCCAGCTCAACGGGTACTCCGCGTCCTCAATGTCGAGCGCATGTTGCGTCAAGTGGAGTTTGCGGTCGGTGTCGAACATCACCGCCATTTCCTGCGTCGTTTCCATCTCCATGCTGGCGATGATCGTGCCCGGATGCGGCCCGTGCGGGATGCCGCCAGGATGCAAGGTCATCGAACCGAGATCGACTCCCTTTCGCGAACCAAACTGGCCATCGACGTAGAAGAGGACTTCGTCGGCTTCCACGTTGCTGTGAACGTATGGGACCTTGATCGCCCGTGGATGGTGATCGAGATGCCGCGGCGCGAACGTGCAGATCACAAAGCCCCGGCATTCGAACGTCTGCTGGAAGGGCGGCGGCAAGTGGATCGTCCCGGTCAACGGCTCGAAATCCCAGGCGTTGAACGTGTACGGATAGATAAATCCATCCCAGCCCACGACATCGAACGGGTGATGCGGCATCGTGACGCGCGTCATTCGCTCGTGGTCCTTGATGATGACATCGGTTTCCGTCTCGTCGTCGATCGTCTCCAGTTCTTCCGGGCTGTGAAAGTCCCTTTCATAATAGGGAACGCCCAGGTACATCTGGCCGTCGGGGTTCAGGTAACGCGGCGGCACGCGGACCGACGAGAACGACTCGATAATCAAGTGGTCTTCCTGTTCGACGTCGTCACTGACCATGCGGTAGGTGGTCGTCCGCGGGACGACGAGGTAATCGCCGCGGCGATAGGGGACCCTGCCGTACGCCGTTTCGAGGACCCCGCCGCCGAAATGGATGAAAATGACCTCGTCGGCGGCACCGTTGCGGTAAAGCGTTTGTTGCGGCTCAAGCGGCTTGCACCGCCATGCGACGAGGTCGTCGTTGAATAGCATCGGGATTCGGCCCGTCACCGGGTCCCCGGCGCGCGGCAGCGACTGGGTCTTCAGATGTCGGTGACTGAGCGCGCCTTCGTCGGCCTTTTCGACATGGACCGTGCCAAAGTGCTCGACGGCCAAAACGCGAGTCGGCGGGCGCAGGTGGTACATGATCGAATAGGCGCGATCGAACCCTTCCGTCGTCACCACGTGTTCATAGTAAAGTCCTTCACCGAGCCAGCTCTCCTCCCTCGGGCGGGATAGCTGGATGTGGCGCTTCGGGGGAATTTCCCCCATCCGGCGATAGTTGGGCATCTCGGCGGTCCTGCGTCGTTTCGCGCGGGGCGGGGTGATTCACGCCCGCCAGAGCGGTATAATCGGTTTCTGCCGTATCATCGTATACCGAACGACGCCGATCGTCACGACGACTTCCTGAATTTCGGAGCAAACTGCCCATGGCAACCGTTGAAATGGGACTGACAACCGCCCGGGCACCCTTTATCGAGGACGCCCAGGAAAACGGCCAGACGTTCATTCATCAGCCGTACGAATTGTACAGCGAGGAGAACCAGGAAACGTGGAGAAGGCTCTACCGCCAACTTCGTCCGAAGTGGGAGAAGTACGCCAACCAGAAATTCATGCAAGGCGTCGAGAACCTGATGCTCGACCCGGACAACATCCCGCGGCTGGAGGATGTGAACAAGTATCTCCAGCCGTTGACCGCGTTCGAGGCGCGCGCCGTTTCGGGTTACGTGCCGGCCTATGTTTTCTTTGACTGTCTCCGCCATCGGCAATTCCCCACCACGATCACGATTCGCGACGGACAGCGACTGGACTATCTGCCGGAACCAGACATCTTCCACGACGTGGCCGGACATGTGCCGATGCACACGGACCGGCGGTTCGCCGACGTGCTGGTCCGTTTCGGCGAAGTGGCGCGGCAAGCGGCCGTTCGCGCCCAAAACCTCAACGCGGGAGATGACGCGCTTCGCGATCGCGTTGTGGAAAGCAATATCCGCGCGATGGCCCGGTTCTTCTGGTTCACGATTGAATTTGGATTGATGCGCGAGGGAAGGGAACTGAAGGTCTACGGCAGCGGCCTTCTCAGCTCGAATTCCGAAATCGAGCATTGCATCGAGTCGCCGGTGGTCCAGCGATACCCGATCCAGCTCGAATGGGTCGTCAACCAGTATTTCGAGATCGATCATTTCCAGGAACTGCTCTTTATCGTCGATTCGTTCGATCATCTGTTCGGTCTCATCGACGACATGGAGGAGTGGCTGCACGCGGGGCGGCTCGACAATACCTCCGGCGGCGAGCCGAGCGTCAATCCGGACGACTTGCATTCGTTTCTCGGCGCCGACCTGACCGGCGGAAGTCCGAACGGGAACATGGCGGTCCGGTGAAAACCAGTGAGTCACCCGTTTGCCTGATCACCGGCGGCTCCAGCGGCGTGGGGCTGGCGACCGCGATCCGTTTCGCGCGCGGCGGGTACCGGATTCTGATCTGTGGCCGCGACGCGGATCGCCTGGAAAGGGCGCGAACCACGATCCTCCGCGCCGTCGAACTGGGCGATGTGCGGACGGCGACCGCCGATCTCGGTGACGCGGCGACCCCCAGGCGACTGGTTGAAACGGTCCTTCGGAAGCCGGGGCGCGTCGATGTGCTGGTCAACAATGCGGCCGCCGCCCCGCTGGCTCCACTGGATGAAATCACCGACGAGGCGATCGAGCAAACGATCAATTTGAACATTCGCGGCGTTTACCTGATGACGCGCGCCGTGTGGCCAACCATGAAAGGGCAGGGGAGCGGCGTCGTTGTCAACGTATCGTCAATGGCGGCCGTTGATCCCTTTCCCGGATTCAGTCTCTACGGGGCAACCAAGGCGTGGATCGAATCGTTTACGCTGGCGCTGGCGCGCGAAGGCCGCGCGTCGGGAATTCGCGCGTATTGCGTACGGCCCGGCGCGATCGAGACCCCCATGTTGCGGAATCTGTTCGCGGACTTTCCCGCGGAACAAACGGTCGCCCCCGACGACGTCGCGGAGGTGATCTGGACCGCTTGCCAGGCGGGGCTGAAACACAGCAGCGGTCAGGTTCTCGGCGTAACGCGACAATGCTGAGACTTACACGGGAAGTCCGTATTACGTTGCCCGTCAGCGGCGAAGAACTCGACCAGCCCGTCGCCAATTCCTGGGGAGGCTGGCCGGCACCGCGGCTGACCGCCCCCTCGATGGCTCTGCAATGCACGATTGCCGGCCGAGTCGATCCGGTCAGCGGTTACCTGTTCAACATTGCCGATGTCGATCGGGCGATTCGCGACGTGGTTCTGCCTCAAATCGTTCGCGCGATCCGGCCGGAATGGACTTTTGAGACGTTCATCCGTTTTGCATGGACTTGTACCGGGGAAGCGGTCGCTTCGCTCGGCCCGCTGCATCGCCTGGTCCTCCGACCGACGCCCCAGATCTGTTTTTCCATCAATGCGGAGAATCCCGACATGGTCGAGCTGACGCGCCAATTCGAGTTTTCGGCTTCCCATCGACTTCACAACAACGATTTGTCGGATGAAGAAAACCGGCGGCTATTCGGGAAGTGCAACAATCCCCACGGGCACGGACACAATTACCTCGTCGACGTAACGGTCGAAGGCGCGATCGTTGACGTAAATCGGCTCGACGAGCGGGTCAGGCGGCTGGTGATCGAGCGGCTCGACCACCGCTACCTCAACGTTGAAATCGAGGAGTTTCGCGAAACGAATCCAAGCGTGGAGAACATTGCGGCGGTGATCTGGGACTGGCTCACTCGAGATCCCGGCACGGCAAGTCTCCGGAACGTCCGGGTCTACGAGACGCCCAAGACCTGGGCCGATTACCGAAAGGAATGATCCCGCGCGATTTGCCGATTCGGCGAGAAGGTTCGCGGCATGAGGACTGGCCACGAAACGGCTGCCGGATCAGGTCCCCTTGAACTCATGTCGCCAGTTGGCCCACTGGCCCTCGTTCTCGTCGACGCTGACGGTCAGCGAGGTGAGTCGGCGGGTGCTTCCAGAGGCGCGCGACAAATCGTCCAGCAATTGCTCGCCCAGGTAGCGGGCAAGGGCCTCCGCCGTCGTGTTCTCCAGAGGCAACAGTGCCACTTCGTCCGCCGGAAAAACCCACCGCCGGTCGCCAAATCGCGCGGTCACTTCGCCCGACCCGCGTTCGATCTGGATGTCTGGATGATGCTCCGCGAGCAGCACGTGATGATCCAGCCGTGACGTAATGGCGCGAAGCGCATCCCGCAGCCAAATGAAATCGATGACCAGTCCGTGTTCGTCCAGCTCGCCTTCGACGCGCGACGCCACGCGAAAGTTGTGACCATGCAGCGATTCGCAAATCGTCGCGCCTTCGGCGTCCGCAAAGGTTATGAAATGCGCGGCGCTGAAAATCAATTGTTCCTTTTCGAGTGTGATGGAAAACATTGTCTTCCTTTCGATTGCGGATTCAAAGTTTCAGGAGCCTGTCCCAATACCAGCCCGCCGCGCCAGCAAGGGCTTCACTTGCTGGCGCGGCGTGCTTGTAGTTAGCGGTTCCGGGTTAGGCTCTAATGTGCGATTATCGCTTCGGTTTTTCGAGTGAGTCAAACACGAATCGTTCCCCTTCGCAAGCCGGCGAACAGGGCGGCACCGATCAGGTCCGCCGTCGTTCCGGGATTTCGCCGATTGCCGTCGCTGCGAAGCCAGAAATCGAGGGCTTCCAGTTCCGACAGGTAGGCGGAATCGTCGTACGAGCCGGCTTCGAGGACCCGCGCGGCTCTCCTGCTCGCTTCCCGTGCCAGATCGCTTCCGACTTTCCGGGCAATCAGCGTGTCCGGGAACTCCGCCAGCGTTTGCAGGCTGGCGCGAACGACGGCGTCCGTCATTCCGGCGCCTTGCGCCCGATTCGTCTCAAGGGCAGGCAAGATGAAATTCAGCACCTCGGAAAAACCGTTGACATATTGTCGGGCAATCATGTCCCGTTCAGCCGCCGGGCGCATCGCCGCCAGAACGTGCGCGGGCGAAACGCCCTCCGCAACGTCGTACTCGGCGACGGAACCCAGTCCGCCCGGCCGGGACCGGCGAATGGCTTCATAGATCATGCGACAGTCGTCGGCGTCCGAGTTTTCGATCCGCGCCGACAACGATAAACCGTCAACCGAATCAACGGACGCGAGTGGGGCGATGAGAAGGATCAAACCCAGGTTGGTGTTCGCGCCGACATGGGCGCGCGTCGCCACGACGGCGTCGAGAATCGTTTGCCCCAGCGGCGAGTGGCAGGCAGCCGCCATCGCCGGCCCGATCGCCACGGCACTGACGAGAAAATCCTGAAGCGTCGTATCGGAAAAATCGGCACCGCGATGCACGTTGCCCGGCTTGGAAATCGTCGCTTCCAGAAGACAGGCCAGCGTGGCGAGTTGCCCTGTCGAAAAATTCCCCGCGCGTCGATCGACCATCATTGTTGAGGACTTTCCCCGTCCAGAAAACGCCGGATTTCCCCGATCACTTCATCCCTTGCGTCCTCCATCACAAAGTGGCCGGCGTCCGGGAATTCCACGGTCCGCGCGCCCGGCAAGTGCGACTGGAATATCTTCAGGCACTCGGGGCGAAAACACCAGTCCTTCATCCCCCACAACATGAGAACGGGGAGCGAATTGAAGCGATGCAAGTCCGATTCGATTTGTATGAGTCGTTGCATGGTTGGCTCGTCATCGCGCGTCGGAATGTCCGCGACGAATTCGTAAATCGCGCGGCGACGCGACCAGGAGTTGTAAGGTGCGAGAAGTCCGCGGCGCGCCTCGGTGGGCAAACCGCCACGCTGCGTTGTCGCCATCCACGTTGCCGCGCGGGCAAACAGATTCAGTCCCTGGACAGCGAATCGCCCAACCAGGGGCGTCCGACAAACGCGAATCCGCCATGGAAAGTAAGGCGGCGGAAACGCTCCCGTATTGAGCAAAACCAATGCCCGGTACCGGTCCAGTTCTCTCAATGCGGCCCCCAGTCCAATTGCCCCCCCCCAGTCATGGACAACCAGCGTGATCGCGCTCAGGTCGAGTTTCCGAACGAACTCGACAAGGTGGTCGATTCGCGCATCGAGTGTATATCCCTCGTCGCGTGGCAGTTCGCTCATTCCGCAGCCGAGATGATCGACGGCGACGGCCCGATACCGGTCGCGGACAGCGCCAATCAGATGGCGCCAGTAATAGGACCAGGTCGGGTTTCCATGCACCATCAGTACCGGGCTGTTGCCGGACTCTCCCTCATCGACATAGTGCATACATCCCGCGCCGAGGTCGACGAACTGGCTCGCAAAGGGCGAAGGCACGATCAATCGACCTTGCGAAAGAACATCAGGTGTTGCCACGGCAGCTCATCAAATTCGCTTTCCAGCTCGAAACCGGCGGGGAGCCATTCCTTGAAAATCTGGGCCTTGCTCATCTTGTGAAGCGGCTTGATCGGCACGTCCGGGTCCTCCGCGCGATATTCAACCAGTGCCGCCAGTCCGTCCGGCTTCAGCGCCCGCCGAATTGCGGCGAGCATCCGTTCCGGGTGCGAGAACTCATGGTAAACGTCAACGAGCAACACCAGATCACAACTGGCGTCGGGCAAATGCGGATCATGGTACGATCCCAGGACGGGCGTAATATTATCGATTCCCGCCGCTTCCATCCGATTACGCATCAGCTCCAGCATCTGCGGCTGAACGTCGACGCCGATGATGCGTCCGCGCTCACCAATCAGTTTCGCGATCGAAAGGGCGTAATACCCGTTCCCGCAACCCATATCGCAGACGGTCATCCCGCGTTTCAGGCGGAGATTCGCAAGTAGCAGTGAGCAACGTTCCTCCAGCTCGCGCTCGTCGCGGATCAGCCACTCCGCGCCCGTGTAGTGCATGGTCGTCGCGATTTCGCGACCCATGTAATGTGTCAGCGGCTCGGGAATGACCCGCGCGGTGGCGGGCGCGGTGTTTTCTCCCGCTTCGTTCGTTTCCTGCGCGGCGAGCCGGGTGGCCCCGAGCAATAGCGGCCAAGCGATCAGGAATTGGAGGAAAGGCCGCATTTTTTTGCCGGAAAACGATCATCGGTGCGCTCGCAATCGCTATCCGATGATACTCCGCCGGTTGAGCCAGGTCGAGCCGATCGACGCTCCCAAAGCCGGTATGTAGAACAATTGTCCCAATTGTTCCTGCACTTCAAGTCGCTGATCTCACCGCGCCAAACGCAACAGGCTCGCGCGGCTCGCGAGGTACTGGTCGGTGGCGCGCTGCAGGTCGCGACTGAGGCGCGGACGGATTCTCGACTGGATACTTCGCGTGTCGTACAGCATGAACCGGTCGGCCCATCCTTCGGGCATATCATTCGGCGCGCTCCCCATCCATCGCCCCAGTTGGGCGATGGGATCGCTTGCCGACTGTTTCGCCTGTCTGCTTTCCCACTGTTTTGCGAATTCCCGCAAACGGGATTCGATGTCGCAATACCGGTTGACAATAGCCTGAGCTTCCGGATCGCCCTTGAGCCAGGTCGCGACAAGGAACGTCGCCGCGCCCGCGGCGAATTGATCCGTACTTCCAAACAGACCCGGTTCGGATCCGTCGGCCCGGCAATCGACGCGGACCATCCCGCCGCGCCAGGTCGCCGGAACGCGGATCGTCATCGCCAGTTCATGCCCTCCCTCAAGGGTTGTTTGCGGAGACTGGTTGAATTTGAAATAGACTCCCTGGCCGCGATCGATCGAACCGCTTGCCAACAACAGTTTCTGTTCGGGAATTCGCTGGTATCGCTCGACCAGTCCGTTCGAGTTCCCGCTCCCCGCCTTGGCACCGAGCTTGACGACTTCGCCGACGGTTCCGCTGGCGTCGATTCCAAGGGTATGGCTCGTTTCCCGCGTCGTTTCCACCGATACCGGGCCGTCGATCCCGGAATACAACGACGTTTGCGGCGCGTAATCGACGATCTGCGAGGCCGACCCGATGTTTCGAAGTTCAATGTGCAATTGTGGAACCGTCTGCTGCCGCGCGCAACCGACGCGAGTGGAAACCGGGATGATGAGCTGGATCAGCCGTTCGTCCGGATTTCCCGACAGAAAATCCGGTGGCGTGACGTCGCAGGCAATCACCGACGCCGGAGCGTCAAATCGCACGCACCCTTCGTCCGCGCGCAACGAAACAACGGCGGTGCCCATGCTGAACCACAAAAATCCGGCAACGGCTGGCGTCGCGGAGAGGAAACGGCCCCGGAACATATGCAACTCCACTGATGACAGGTGACGGGAAAAAACAACCGGCGTCATCATGACCAGTGGCTGCGCGGGCCGGGTCGAGGCCTCATGGCAGCCGGGAAAGCTCCGTCGTGGAGTGCGGCGATTACGTGGTACGTTGCTCACGGAATGCCAGTTCATTCCGCAAGCACTCGATCCTGGCACGAATCGTATGCGGCGAAGGTTGCCGGGCAACGGACGTCGTCATCGGTCCGCTTGAAAATGCCCGGAAGGGGGGACTGAATGCGCCGACCGGATAAACCTTAACGCGCCGGCAATGGAATCGCGTCGCGAATCAGGTCCTTTTCCTCAACAGAACGCCGCGCCAGCCGATAAGCCCGTCCAGCGTACCGCACAAATCGAACAGGAATGCGAGCAGTCCGGCCTTCTAAAGAGACTTCGATTCCGGGATTTCCACTCCCGGATTCTTGAATGCCCTTTCCGTTCCACTCCCCTTGAAAATCTTTCGCGAAAGCGACGGTTGATAAGTCGTCCACGCACTCGACGGGTTGGCGTCCTCGTCGATGAGCTGGGCGATGCCGTGCATTCGCGCGTCAAGGTTGTCGATGAGGTGCAGCGCGATCGCTTCCAGCGTCATCGGGAGGACGGGCGATCCGAATTCCAGATGGCCGTGGTGCGAGACGATCAGGTGCTTGAGCTGCATTGCCAGCGAATCGGGGAATGATTCCCCGGACAAGCGTTCGGTTTCCGCGATTTTCTGCTGAAGGATTTCCACGCCCATTACCATGTGGCCGATCAACTGACCCGCGTCCCGGTATCCGAGGTCCCGCTCGTAGGCCAGTTCGTCGATCTTGCCAACGTCGTGGAGCATCGCGCCGATGAGCAGGAGGTCGCCGTCAAGCCGCGGGTATCGATTGGCGACAAACCGTGCGACTTCCATTAGCGAGACGACGTGTTCAATCAGCCCGCCGTGATAGGCGTGATGGTTCTTGATTCCCGCGGGTGCCTTTTTGAATTTGGCCATAAAGGCTTCGTCGGCGAGCAAGCACTCGGCAAGATCGCGAAGATGCACATTTCGCATTTCGCGAAGCATCTCGGCCATTCGTCCCGCCAGCTTCTCGACACCCGCCTGGGAGATTGTGATAAAGTCGCTTTCGTCGATCTTGCGATCCTCGGCCGACGCGATGTCGCGAGCGATGATTTGCATCCCGCCGTTGTAGAGCTGGGCGTTTCCCGTGACGCGCACGAAGTCGCCATTGTTGAAGCTCTCGAATTGCTTCTGGTTGGCGTTCCACAGCATCGCCACCAGCGATCCGGACTTGTCGCTGAGGCGAACCTGCAGGTAAAGATTGCCCGCCCGGTTGGGCCGAAGCTGTTTTTCCGAGGCCAGGTAGACTTCATCGATTCCCTGGCCGTCGTTGAGCTGATTGACAAATGCGCGTGACATGAAATGATCCGCCGAAACCCGATTCCTGAAGGCGCCGTCCAGATTTTGATTTTAAGGGGGTCGTGCGTGTCATGCCAGTGCCGCGGCTCGTCATCCCCGCCGCGCGTCGTCCCAGGGGCGCGCATCATCCCCGCCGCGCGTCGTCCCAGGGGCGCGTCGTCCCAGGGGCGAGTCATCCCAGGGGCGAGTCATCCCAAGGGCGCGTCATCCCAGGGGCGCGTCGTGCCAGGGCCGCGTCATCCCAGGGCCGCGTCATCCCAGGGGCGCGTCATCCCCGCGAAGG
>JBGTFW010000204.1:0-7112 GCA_041747075.1 Pirellulaceae bacterium | reverse complement strand
TACAAGCACGACGCGCGAGCGAGTGTGTTTCGGCGTAACCCACTCACTCGCTTGCGCTTCGTGCTTGTATTGGCAACCAAAGTGGCGCTGTCCAGTTAGAAGTAAGAGTAAGCGTAGCGTACGAGTAGGGGTGGGATTACGGGTGTGGATAGCAATAGGCCACGTTCCCTCTCCACCAAACCTTGTCGGCACTCAATCAGCGTTTGGGGGAGAGGGCCGGGGTGAGGGGGAAGGTGTCTTCCCAAAACACGAATCAAATGTCACGTGATGACATGATGCAGACTTCATCAATTCCTGAATCGCCGCAAGCAATGTCCCCGGAAGCAACTTCCACGGCCGGCGTTGCCGCGAAAGTTCGCCCGCTGGTATCGGTGATCGTACCGGTCCGCAACGAAGAGGCCCACATTGCCCGGACGCTGGAGCAATTGCTCGATCAGCGACATGATGGATTTGACGTCGAGATTCTGGTCGCCGACGGGCGCTCGACGGATCGCACGCGCGAGATCGTTGAGGAACTGGCGAAGCGGCATCGGCGGATTCGTTTGATTGACAACCCGGGTCGATTGTCCAGTGCCGCGCGCAATCTGGGAATCGGTGAATCGCGCGGAGACTACGTGGTGATCATCGACGGTCACTGCGAGATTCGCAGCCGTTCGTACTTCGCCGATCTGGTGGCAGCGTTTGAGCGAACCGGAGCAGACTGTCTGGGACGACCGCAGCCGCTGGACATTTCCGGTGCCAGCCCGTTGCAGCAGGCGATTGCCGCGGCGCGAAACTCGCCGCTGGGTCACCATCCGGCATCGTTTATTTATTCGGATCGGGAGATCGAGGTTCCGGCGATCAGTGTCGCCGTGGCTTACCGTCGCGAAGTGTTCGATCGGGTGGGGCCTTTCGATCCGGCCTTTGACGCGTGCGAGGATTGCGAGCTGAACCATCGCATCGACCAGGCGGGCCTGGCGTGCTGGCTCGTTCCGGAACTGGCGGTGCATTACAAGCCGCGGAACACGATATCGGGACTGTTCCGGCAAATGGTGCGTTACGGCCGCGGCCGCGTGCGGATGGCGCGAAAACACCGCGGCTCGCTTTCCATCTCGACGGTGCTGCCGGCGCTCTTCCTGGTGGGATTGATCGCAGGCCCGCTGGTTTGCTGGTGGCTTCCGCCATTGTGGTTTTTTTACGGGGCGGTATTGCTGCTGTACGGATTGTCGGTCGGGTATTTTTCCTTTCGATCCGCGGCAGTTGCCGGCAACTTCGGGTTGCTGTTCCCCCTGCCGCTGGTTTTTGCGACCATCCATCTGGGTTCGGCCTGGGGTGTATGGCGCGAGGTGTTCAGCCGTCGTGCCTGCTGAAGCCGGCAATCTTCGGTCGACTGTCGTGGTGGTCGATGAGGAGTTTCCCTGGCCGGCAAACTCCGGCAAGCGAATTCGAACGCTTGCGCTCACAGGACGATTGGCCCGCGACTTCAACATTATTTATGTGGCACACCAAAATGCGGATTCGGTGGAATGTGTCGCTGCCCGGCAACATCTGGCGACCTTAGGCATCCGAACCATTGAGGTTCCCCACCGGGTGCAGGCAAAGTCCGGATCGCGGTTTTATCTAAAGCTGGCGGCCAACCTGTTATCGAATTTGCCGTACACGGTGACGTCGCATGCCAGTCCGGCAATGCGCGAGCAGCTCGGCAAATTGAGGCGTGAAATGCAGGTCGACGTGTGGCACTGCGAATGGACGCCGTATGCCGAACTGTTCCGGAATCTGGACGCGAACCCGCTGGTATTGTCGGCGCATAACGTGGAATCGCTGATTTGGCGTCGATACGCGGAAACCGAACGGGGTTGGCTGAAACGATGGTTTATTCGTCGGCAGTTGCACCGGTTTGAGAAGTTTGAACGATGGGCGTTTTCGCGAGCCGCGCAAACCATCATGGTCAGCGACGACGATGCGCTGCTTGCCCGCGAGTCGTTCGGTGCCACTCAAACCCGCGTGGTGGCGAATGGTGTCGACGCGGATCGCTACCGGGCCAATGGCCATGTCCGGCAGGCGAGTCAGATGATTTTCGTCGGCAGTCTCGACTGGCGGCCGAATCTCGATGGCATCCGCCAGTTTCTGGAGACGTCGTTTCCGGGGATTGTTGAGCAGGAACCCTCGGCTCGCTTGACAATAGTCGGGCGCAATCCGCCAACGTGGCTGATCGATCGGGCGAAGAACGATCGGTGTATTGAGCTTTATGCCAATGTCCCGGATGTGGTCCCGTACCTGTCACAGGCCGGTGTGATGATCGTACCGTTGCGGATTGGCGGCGGATCGCGCCTGAAGATCATTGAAGCCGCGGCGAACCACTTGCCGGTGGTGAGCACACGCGTAGGCGCCGAGGGTCTGAAATTTTGTCCAGGGCGTGACTACCTGGCGGCCGATAGCATCGAAGCCATGTCCGAACCGGTGCTGCGCGCGATACGCGAACCCGAAACCCGGCGGCGGCTGGCGGATAGCGCCCGCCTGTTGGTTGAGCGGGAATACCAATGGGACGCGCTGGCCATGCGGCAATCAGAAATCTGGCGGACGGCTGCCAGCCAGCAATGACCAGTGTCCTGCACTTGACGTCGTCCCGGTTCTTTGGGGGTCCCGAGCGGCAGATGCTCGGACTGGCGCGGGCGCTGGAGTCGGACACTCAAACAATCTTTGCATCGTTTTCCGAGGACGGATTGAATCGCGCCTTTCTCGATCAGGTCCGGCAGGCAGGCTTTTTGGGCAATGGATTGCACAACGACACGCCGCATTTGATCGCGGCGCGCAACGAGATCGTCGGTCTGGTGAAAAAACACGGGATCGACATCCTGATTTGCCACGGGTACAAGGCGGGAATGGTCGGCTGGTTTGCAGCGCGGAAGGCGAAAATTCCAGTAATCGCGGTCTCGCGCGGCTGGACGGCCGAATCCCGTCGCGTTCGCATGTACGAGCGTCTCGACCGCTGGATGCTGCGGCGGATGGACCGGGTCGTTTGTGTTTCGCGGGCACAGGCGGACAAGGTGATTCACGCCGGCGTCCGTCCCGAGCGAATCGCCGTCATTCACAACGCGATCCACACCGAACGTTTTGTAGAGGTGGACCCCGGTGGTCGTTCACGGCTGCTGGAATACTTCGCACCGGCCGAGCGGCCGGCAATCCACCAGGTGGTCGGGGCCGCTGGGCGGCTCAGCCCGGAAAAAGGTTTTGACGTGTTGATCGACGCCGCGACCGAGGTACTATCGAGGAATCCGGAAGTCGGCTTTGTGGTTTTTGGCGATGGCGTTTTGCGCGACTCGCTTCAGAGCCGCATCGATCGTTTGGATATCAAGAATCGGTTTTTGTTGGCCGGGTTTTCCGACCAACTTGATGACCTGATGCCGCATTTCAGCTTGTTTGTGCAGTCGTCACACACCGAAGGACTGCCTAACGTGCTTCTCGAAGCGCTCTCGGCTGGCGTGCCGGTTATCGCAACGGAAGTAGGCGGAACGCGGGAGATCCTTGGAGACAATCTTGCGGGCCGATTGGTAAAACCCGGCGATGCAAGAGCACTGGCACGACAAATTGAAAATGCCATAAACGATCCGCACGCCAAAATCCAGTTTTCAAAGTTGGGTCGCCAAATCGTTTCGCGTGAGTTCAGTTTTGAGGCGCAAGCGAGCGGCTATCGGGATTTGTTTGCTGAGATTCCCTTCGGATCAGAGGGAGGTATCCCGGCCGCGCCCTTGTTGAGTGTGCCCGGTGGTCTGAGAAAATGATCCGCCCAAGTCGCCGCAAGATTCTCGCCACCGCGGAATATACTGGCTGTTTGCCGTTATTGAGAAGGCTCACGGGGCGGCGACACGCCATCCTGACTTTCCACCGAATTCATGATGGCAATTCACTACCCGACGGATTCTGCTCATGCCCGAGTCATTCAGTTAAGAACTTTCGGGCGGCCCTGTCATGGTGCAAACGGCATTACAGGTTTGTCCCATTAAGCGACCTCGTACGCTTTCGTGGAGATCGAACTCCGCTCTGTGCAGTCACTTTTGACGACGGATGGCGAGACAATTATCGATTTGCGCTCCCCGTTCTCCGCGAACTTGACATTCCCGCCACTGTTTTTATTGTGACATCCAAAATCGGCGCGAAAACACCCTTTTGGCAACAGAAACTGGGGGAGTGTTTCAGGAAGGCTAATTCATCGAATGACTGTCGAGATGCCTTGAAAGCCAGCTTTCGTGATCTTCATGATGCCAACGACTTCACGCCCGCTTTGTTTCGACGCACAGTCTCGCGACTGAAACGATTGCCCGCACGGCTGCGCGAACCCCTGATCGATCGTGTTGCGGAGCAATGCGGGGTTGAAGAGCAACGCGAGCGACTTTTTCTTAACGAAGCGGAAATCCACGCGATGCGTGAACATGGCATCAACTTTGGCTCTCATACTCATACACATCCTGTCTTGACCACGGAAGAACCGTCAGACATCCACGCTGAGCTTTTCGATAGCCGGGAGAGACTTCAACAGATCCTGGACGAACCGGTCCTGATGCTCTCTTATCCAAACGGGAATTGGTCGGTTGAGATCGCGCGCATGGCGGCAACAGTCGGCTACAGAATCGCTTGCACAACGATACATGGCCACACGTCAGCGCATTCGAATGAGTTGGCGCTTCCGCGCATCGAACTTCCGTATCTGCCGTACTGGTCGACGACATGATTTTAAGTGTTGTTTAGCTGTACATGGCATCCGCCCGCATTTCCAGATTTTTTGGGCGTTGTAAGGACGTGTTTTCCGTTGAAGCGGAAGACTTTTATAGCATCGATATGGATCAACTCAGGCATCAGCCTCTGGCTGGCAACTGCGACGTTGCCTTTGGGGATGAACGCACGCTTCAGGAGATGCTGGAATTACAGGACTTGGGGATAACTCAGCGTGATGAGCAATACTATCAGCAACTTCTTTCGGCTCACGCGTGGCTGGTGGTCGCACGGGTCGAGGGAGAGATTGCCGCGTTTGTTTGGGTATCCTCTAAAAACGCCAGGTTTTACAATCGAGTTTTCACAATGCGATCCGATGAATTGTATCTGCATCGTGGGCTTACCAGGCCGTCGTTTCGAGGGAAGGACATCATGCCTGACGTGATTCGATTCTCGTGTCGTGAGTTGTCCACGCTCGGTTTTCGAGTCTGTTATGGAGCAGTCGCCACCCACAACATAGCGTCAATCAGAGCGGTGAAGAAGATGGCTGGCACGAAAACGAATTCGCACGTGCGCCGGTTCCGCATCCTCGGGCGCGATCATTTGTCCGTGAGTGGATCGCTTAAGAAGCGGTTTCGTCCCAACAGCCACCACTCAGTTGAACCATGCGATCGATCGAGCGAGACGCAATCGTCGAATCCCGCCGCTAGGTAAAACCTGGGCTCGCTTGCCCGCTCTTGTCCGATATACGAACTATACCAATTTGTACTCCGATCCTGCCGCAAACGTATTGGAATCTGGCTACGCAACCTTTTGCGACCGATCAGATTCCTGTCGGTGTAGAACCGACCGAAAGCTCAGGGTAC
Source organism: Pirellulaceae bacterium (assembly GCA_041747075.1). Taxonomy (GTDB): domain Bacteria; phylum Planctomycetota; class Planctomycetia; order Pirellulales; family Pirellulaceae; genus CAJQPP01. The sequence goes on along the minus strand of JBGTFW010000204.1, from coordinate 1,557 downwards.
TGCTGCTCAGCGATCAATTCCACTCGCTGGAGGGAGGCACGGAACAACACATCGTTTTCCTGCTTCAGCATCTGCCGCGAGTGGGTATTGAGGTACAATTTGCCTTGCTCACCGGTCTGGTCAACGCGCGTCCCGATGATTTTCCCATACCCCCTCAGGTCATTGGCGGCATGGGCACCAACCGCTTTACGCGGAAAACCAAATTGGTTTCAACAGTCGCCCGAATGATTCGGGAACAAGAGATTGATGTTGTGCATACATTTGCTTTTACCGCCGAGAGCATCGCCCGTTTGGCCGTGATCCTGGGAAGACGTGGGACGGTAGTCGCGTCGCGACGTAATCTCGGATATTGGCATACCGTGGGTTCGACGTGGATCGCGCGATTGTCGGCGCGATCGAGAATTCACTATGTCGCGAACTGCGAAGCCGCAAAGGCCCATGCCGTGGCCCGTGAGTGGATTCCCGCTCGCCGGGTCACCGTCATACACAATCCAGTGATACGCGAACGCGTCGCGGAAGGCGTTCGTGGACTTCGGACTCGAAAGGAATTGGGATTGGCACCGAACGAATTCGCCGTCGGCATTGTCGCAACAGTGCGTCCGGTTAAGGATCACCGGACCTTTTTTCACGCGGCCCGACAAGTACTGGATCGTTTTCCACAAACACGCTTTTTCGTAGTTGGCTTTTCTCCTCCCGATCAGTTATGCGATGCGACAGCTACTGTCGAACAGCTTGGGCTGGCGCATCATGTCACGTTTCTGGGTGCGGTTCCCAATCCTTTTTGCATCTTGCCGCTTCTCGACGTCGGAGTTTTGACAAGTCGCTCGGAAGCTTTCTCCAACGCACTGCTGGAATACGCGGCGGCAGGTCTTCCGTCGGTCGCCACCGATGTGGGCGGCGCGAAAGACATTGTCGAGGACGGCACGACGGGTTTCCTGGTTCCGGTCGGTGCTCATGACCTGATCGCGGACCGGATTTGCCGGTTGCTTTCCGACCCCCAACTTCGTCGCCAATTCGGAGATAGAGCACGCGAACGAGCCACCGCATTGTTTAGCGAAGAGCGCACATTGGGGGAGTACGCACAGCTATACAATTGTGTTCACACCGGCAATCAAACATGTGAGCGGACTCGTGCCACAGTCGTGATTCCAGCCACTGACCATAATACTTCGCAATGATCGTAAAATCCGCGAAGGAGGGTTTCGAGGTCGTTATCAGGGGTGCCGACGAATTTACCGAAGTCCTATCCGAAGAGTGGGACGCATTGATCGATCAATCAATTTACCCCAACGTATTCCTTCGATCCCATTGGCTCAAAACGTGGTGGAAATGGTTTGGCCGCTCGGGTTCAGCTTTCGTAATCACGGTCTATCGCGGAACGGAATTAGTCGGGGGGATGCCTCTCTACGTGCGGCGGGGTTCGTTCGTTCCTTTTCTATGCGCAAAGATACTTCGAGTCATTGGGGAAGGTGGGCCTACATGCCCGGAGTATCTTGGTGTGATTGCCCACCGCGATTGTGTTCAGCCAGTCGTTGACCGGGTATCGGCTGCGATCAC
>JBGTFW010000203.1:0-34839 GCA_041747075.1 Pirellulaceae bacterium | reverse complement strand
CCGCAAGACAGGCGTAACCGGCGAACTCAAATCGGTTCAGCGCTGGAACCATGAACTGGGCGGCGTGCTGCTTGTTTGGCGCGACCCGGATGACGGCAAGGATTATGTCGTCAACGGCCACCATCGATACGACCTGGCGAACCGCCTGGACGCGGGGACACTGAATATCCGATATATCGACGCGCCAGACGCCAAACAGGCCCGCGCTCGAGGCGCACTTGCAAACATTGCGGAGGGTCGCGGAACCGCCATCGACGCAGCCAAGTACCTGCGCGATATGGGCGAGGGCATGGACCACCTTCAGCGGGCCGGGGTCAGCCTGAGCGGCAAGGTAGCCGCCGATGCGTCAGTATTGATCGACCTGGGCGACAAGCCGTTCCAGGCACTCACCGAGGGACGACTGGACGAACGCACGGCGGTTGCCGTCGCGCGGCACCTGAAGGACCACAAACTACAGGACGCGCTATTCAAGCGTATCGCGCAGCGCGAAGACGACGGCAAGGAATGGACCACTTCACAGACCGAAACCGCCGCGCGGAAGATGGCCGCCGCTGGCAAGTACACCGAACAGGGCGCGGATTTATTCGGTGACTTCGAGGAAGAGCATTCCACGTTTGACCAGGAAGTCGAATTGGAAACGCATGTTGGTCGACTGCTTTCCCAACAGGCGAACGATTATCGAGCAGTATCGAGTGCTCGACGGGCAGAGCGGGTCGCCGACGCGGGCAACGTGCTGGCGATTGAAGAAAACGAGCGACGGCTGGAAGCCGCGAAAATCGCCAAGGACACGTTTGACCGGCTGGTTAATCGCAAGGGGCCGATTGCAGAGGCCATCAAGGGGCACGCGAGCGATTTGGCAAAGGCGAAGAACCGCGCAGAGCGGGACGCCATAAAGTCCGCAGTCGCCGAGTCGGTTCAACAGGCAATTGACACGCTCAACACCCCCGTGGAACCGGAGCCAGTTACGAGCCAGCGCGGGATGTTCGGCGAGGACTTTGCCCCCGGTAAATTCAGCGACGAAGAACTCCAGCAATTAGCCGGACAACCCAAACCCGTACAGCCCGGCGAACGGCAACCGCGCATGTTCGATTACATGGACGATGATCCAAGGCAGGATGTGTTGTTCGCTGGTGCCGGAATGGATGACACGCCCTTGGAATCTGGCAAGGCCAGAAAGGAACGCGCAGAGGAAACCAAATTCCAGGAGGCAGACGACCTGTGGCAGCAAGAATTGGAGCGGCAATTTGGTCGCGCTGCCGGGGATATTCGTTACACTGATCGAGGCAAAGGCGCACCGGGCAGTTTGCTGCGCCGTCTTCATGATAACCGTATGGCTGCGCAAACCCGATGGCGCGCTGCCAAGGAAGAACACGATGGATAGTAAATTCGCACTCACGGAAAAAGAATTGCGGGACGTCGAACGCGGCCATTGCCGCATGATGCGGCTGCCGGACGTCGAACCGATTCGCCTGTCGCTGGCTCGCGGCACCGCGACCGAACAGGCCCGCCAGATTATCGAAGAGCTGCCCGCCGACGTGTTGGACGAAGTGATTCGGATGCGGTTGCAGCCCGGCCAGACGATGATGAAGAACGGCGTCACGTATATTTTAAACGAGAACCACCGCTGGACGCGGGAGGAGCATGTTGACGGCCCGCACTTCAAGGTAGTGCAAAGCGCGCCGTACAACGGCGAAGCGGCATGGACCGTCATGCGCCAAGATGGCACCGCGATTGCAACCCATCGCGACAAGCAAACGGCCCTGGACGCCGCCCGGCTACACAACGACCAGGCCACGAAAACCGGGGCCGATAAGCAAATGTTCGGCAGGCCGTTTCTGGTCGTCGATGTCGAAGCCGATGAAAACGGCGACGGAATCACTGACGCCGCGCGCGTCGGGGTTGCGGCGTTCGATGTTCCCCCGCCGCCACGCAAAGTGCCGCGTATCGCCGGGCTGAAAGGGGAGGCGAAGAAAGCTGAGGGACAATTCGCCCGCGCGTTCGAGCGTGCCCCTAACGCGATGGCGGACAAGGCGCTGGCGCTCATGGCAGCAATGACCAAGCCTGGCGACCCGATCACGTTCGGAACCGACGACGCGAAGCAATTGTCGCCGTTCTGGGCCAGCGAAGAACTGGAACACGATCTGGGTGCCCGCAGCCACAACCGCGCGACACTGAACACGGCCCTGCACCAGACCGCCAACGCCCTGGCCAAGCGGGCGTTTGTGAAGCATCTGGACACGCTCAAAAAGGGATCAAGCGTGCTGGTGACGGTCGGCGGGTGCGGAGCGGGCAAAGGCTACGCGCTGAAAAACATCCCTGAGGCGCTGGAGTACAAGGCGACAGCCGACGCCGTTTGGGATTCGGCAGGCGACCAAAACGCCACCGAAAACCCGTGGATACTCCAGGAATGCAAGAAGCGAGGGCTTCAGGTGTCCTACGTCTACGTTCACGCCGACCCCAAGACTCAATGGGCGCATCCGGAACGCGGCGTCGTTAAACGCGCCCAGGACCCCGCAGACGGGCGCATGGTGGACGCCAAGGTATTCGCGGACAGTTACGCCATCGGTGCCAGAAACCACCAGGCGTTCTTTCAGCAGCACGCCAGCGATCCGCACGTAGCTTTTTTGTTCCTGAAAAACGGCGATCCGCCCGAACTGCTTGACAAGATGCCGGTCGAAGCGCTCGAATATGATCGTAGGGAACTCGTGGACTTTGCCACCCGTACCGTGAAGCAACAGCCCAGCATTCCGGCACACGTGAAACAGGGAGCGCTACAGGGCACCCAACTATGGAGCGACTAAAAATGGCTGACGACAAGCCGGAACAGACCGAAGCCGAATGGTGGGCCGAAGACGCCGAACGATTCAACGAAGTCGGGCGCAAGGCCGTCGAACTTGGCTTGGTTCACGAACTGGACGACGAACCTGACGAAGACGAAGACTCGGACGGACCCGACGACAATGACTCACCTGTTTCTGCCGACTGATGCGCTGACCGGGGAAAGCCTCGTGGCGGGCGAATCCGTCGCGGCGGAATTTCGCGACGCGCTGGTTCGCGCGGCCATCCGCGCAAAACGCGAGTACGCGCCTGTTTATGAGATCGTGGGCGCGCTACGGCAAATGGGGGTCAAGCTGACTCCGATCCTCGCCGAGAACTTCTGGCAGTCCGATTTGGCCGCATGGCTCGAAGCCTACGACTTCGCCGCGCGGCAGCTCCCCGACTGGCTGGTCCAGCACCTCGCCGAGACAGCCATGCCGCCACCGCCGGGCACGCCCTGGCAACGCGGGATATTTGCGTTCGACGAACCGGAAGTCCGCTTCCCCAAGATTGAGCAGGCCGCGCAATCGTTGATCGAGCGAAACATCCTCGACCGCGACGAGTTCGACCGGCTCGACCGCGACGCCAAGGCCCGCGCGTTTACCGTGGCTGGCGGACTATCTGACGACGCCATCGGCGAGATTCGTGATACGCTGGTTGACCTGACGTTCGAGGGACCGACGCTCCCCGAATTCCGCGCCCGGATTCGCGAGCGCGTTGACACTGGCGCGCTTGCCCCGCATCACGTGGAGAACGTCTACCGGACGAACTTGCAAGCGGCCTACCGCGACGGCCGCGAATCACTAATCAGCAACCCGATCGTGTCGAGCGTCTTCCCGTATCAGGAATACGTCCCGATCCATGACGGGCGAGTGCGCGAGGAGCATCTGGCGCTAGGATCGTTGGGCCTCGACGGCACGGGAGTCTATCGGCGCGACGATCCGTTCTGGGACGCATTCACCCCGCCAATTTCTTTTAACTGCCGCTGTTCGGTCATTCCCATGACGCTGGAAAAAGCCGCGTCGAAAGGTGTCACCGAAGCGCGAGAGTGGCTGGAAACCGGCGTACCGCCGCGCAATCCGGAATATCGCCTGACGTTCATCCCGTTCCCGCCTGAACCCGGCTTCGGCCAGCGTAGCGGGCGTCGAGTCGCCGCCTAAACTAATGCCAAGCTACATCAAAACCTTACTGGTCAACGGCGCACGAGTGGAGAATGCCGAATCGCTCGCCGAACAAGTTGGCGAGACCCCGGACTGGCTCGGCGGGATTAACCGTGTCACGCTGCCCGCCGGTCCCGATCCGGGGTTTGGAAAATTCTTGATCCACCGGCCCGACTACGACACGAAGTGGCCGGAATCCACCCCGTTCGACATCGAGATAGAGCGAATGCCCGACGATGACGACCCAGAGCCGGAAACACTGACGCTCAAGGGGTATGTCACGGTTTCGGCTCATGCCGCGCTGCGCCGTCCTGATTCACCGATGATCGTCACGGTTGCCGATATCCGATATTTGTTTGCCGAGGCAATCACCAACCGAAATTGGAATGCCGTCTCGTGGCAGCATTTTGCTACTGGCGTGATCGCGGCGCTAAAGGAGGATTTGCCGCTGCCGGGATATGACACGCTATTGTCGCTTGGATCGTTCTATCACGCCGTCGGGGCCAAGCTGCGGTTCGAGGGCATGCGCACGCTCGACGTGCTGGCCGAAGTGGGCAGCCGCAACCGGCAGTTCCTCACCTACAATCCCAAATTCCCGTCACTGGACTTCATTAAAATCAAGGGCACTCAAAGCGGGCTTTCGGAAACTCTGGCCAGTGCCAAGCTGTATCGCCCCTATGAACTGGTGGACACGGGCCATGCCGAAGGAATCGGCAAAGTGACGGTGCTCTTCTATTTTATCGATACCGACCTGTCGGCGACGTCAATAAGTCGCGACAACCCGGCGAACCCGACGGGCCGGGGCGAAGTGGCGTGGGGCGTGTATTTGGCCGGTAGCCCGCAATACAACGAGCAGCAGATTCGCGAGATTGAGGCAGACTGGTTGTCAAACGCCTGGTTCGACTGGTCCGAGAGGCGCATTTCCCGGCGCGTTGATGAGTACATTGGCGTGCTAGACGTGTTGCCGGGCGAAGAAGTATCGGCGGTTTCCTGGTACGTTTCAAATGGCGAACTATTCACATCCATCGATCGCGGTGCGCCGCCGCCGCCGCGCACCCTCCCCCAGCGCCGAGTCAGTGATAGCACAGCATTTTTCCAGACGGGCGTCTCCGGCATCCCCGCAGCTATCAGCGCCACCCAGCCCAGCCAGGGGGTTTGTACCAAGCTGCTGTTTAATCGCGGATTGGGAACTTTCGTTACGGCCCCCATTGTCGCGCTGCCTGACGACTCGTCGGTTTTTAATTCGTGCATGGGAGCCATCAAGGGCACTATCGTCATCCAGGCCAAGCGCATAAACGGCGCGTGGTTCGCGGACGTAGTTGACTGTAACCAATAGCGTTTTCAAAAGGATTTGACATGGGACAAACAACGGCTGGAACACTGCTTGCAGGATCGGTTGTCGATTCGGATATTGCGGAGGGCGCAAACATTGCGAACACGAAAGTCCGGCATCAGGAAATCGTCCATAGCGACTTCATCCGGAAGTCGTCTGAGGCACCGGTTGCTACGCGCGTTCCCGTGTTCGTCGCGCGCGGCTTGGCGACGCTCCGTGATTTTGCGGTCTTGCTAATCGATACCGGGACCGCAACCAATGTCAATTTTGACCTGCTCGTCAATGGCGCATCGGTGTTGACCGGGTTAGTCAATGTTGTCCACGGCACGGGCGATCGCGTGCCAGTCACCGGAACGATTGCGACCGCAACGTTATCCGTTGGTGACGTGGTGGAACTCGACCTGGCAGTCACCAGTGCGACTGGCGCGACAGGGCCATTTGCGCAACTCGTGATCGATCGGTACTACGTCTAATGGGCCAGTGGAAGCGCGATGGACCGGGCGGATGCTGTTGCCTGAGTTGCTGGTTCTGGCTCGATGATTTTGCGGACGGCGACCTGCAGCAACCGCAAAGCGGGATAAATAACGCGCGCTGGAACGTCGGCGAGGGGCCGCCGCCTCATTTCGTCAATGTCGCCGCGAATGGAGAGGTCCCCGGCTATTTGCAGGGCAACCAGATTGAGCCGCATAACCTCCCCGTCACCCACGCCATGCGAGTCGTGCCGGGGCCGGCGTGGACGCAAGAGGAAGCGACCAGCGTCCTTTCTCGCGGGTACACATCCGGCGTCGGCGTGGTTGGTATTTTCAGTTGCGAAATCCAGGTCTTGCCCGATGGAGTCGCGGGCCTTCAACCCGACGGGGGGACATGGCTCCTGCTTGACCGACCGTCGGGATTGATTTATTTCGCGGCCATTCAGCCGATGTACGCCCAGCAAGCCGCGCTGGTCCCGGTACACGAGGGGATAGAGTACGATTTTTCGGCGTCGGTGCCGTTGTACGTCGAATTACATATTGACGGACCGATTCATGGCCAGGGGAATGCGGCGACGTACTCGTTCGTTTTGTTTATCAATGGCGAGGAAGTGACGCGGGGCCGCGCGGCGGTTTTTGTTTCGGGCGGATTAGCGGTCGCCATTCCGCGTCGTCTCCGGCGAATGACCGACTCGGTATGGTCGCCGCCGTTGTTGCCGGGCTGGGTAGAGCATTTAGCGACGCCTGCGCGCGAATACCCGACCGGCTCTTTCAAACTGTGGAACATGCGCTATGACGCCACTACTCGCGTTGCACCTCCGGACGACCAGTGCCGGGTTGCCGCCACCGATTATTGGGTCGGCTTCGACGATGCGGTCGGGATGACTAGCGGGATTCGGGCGAATTGGTCCGGCACGGCCACCGTGGACAGCGACCACGCATTGCCGCGGTATCCTCCTGACCCCCGACACTTCGCTGGTGGACCTGAAAACCCGCCCGGCACCACAATCGACGACGAGGCCGTTCAGTATTACTCCCTGGATGTTGTCCGCGATGGCGCAACGCCAACAGGGCTTCGAGTCGCGGTCACGTACCGACATCGGCAGCAGTTTATTCCGGCCCCGCCTTGGGAGTACGATACGTTCTTCATCATTTTTGACGGCGCGACCGAATACACGTGGCCGCTGAGATTTGCCGAAGTGGACGCAGTGGTGATCTACGGATACGTTCCGCAGCAGGTGTATACCGACTTGTTTGGCAGCAATTGGACGCTGACGCTTTACCAGGGCACGCTGACAGGCTAAAGGCCGGGCGGCAGCATTCCGTATTCTGTCCTGTGTCTACAAATCGTCTACAAACCGCCTGTTGACCGCCTCCATCGACAAGCCCATCAGTCGCAAACACCGCGTTTTACCGAATGGGGGTGACAGGAATCGAACCTGCACTCCGCAAGGGAACTGGATCCTAAATCCAGCGCGTCTGCCAGTTCCGCCACACCCCCCCAAGGAAAACGAACCCGCGGAATTCCGCCGCGTGCAATGCGCCGCCCCAATGTAGACCGGCGGGCACCGGTCGCCAAGTCGCCTCGGTTTCGATCGATCTCGACGAGTCCCCATTCAACAAGAGTCGTCACCCGCTCAAACGCATCCAGAGACACCATTGGTCAGGGCCGGGTTCGCTCGTTGGCGTCGGGCTGTGCGAAAACGGACTCGTCGACCTCGATTCCCCAATCCCGGATCAACGGAAAAAAGGAGTCGCGAAAGTAGGCTTGCTCCTCGCGAAGCAACTGCCGAAACGTCGGTGCCTGCAATGCGCGGACACGCGTCCCGCGAATGTCCTGGATCAACGCCATCTTGTCGTCGAGGATCAACTGGACGATGAAATTCGAGTCTTCGCCCGTCAGCAGAATCCGCATTTTCCCGGGCTTCGATTCGTCGACCAGCAGTGTTCGCGCGGGCGACGATTTTTCCTCAAGTGAAAAGAGAAACGGCTTGCCCTCCAGGTCAACGGCCCGCGAAATCTGTTGTTGTGCGTTCGCGCGGAGGAACTCCATTCGCCCGGAGAGTCCCTGCGAATCGAATTGCCGGTTCGGCGAGGCGTTTTGGTTTCCGCTGTAGTGGTATTGACGCATATGGACGTTTTCATTCGCGCGCCCTCCCGCCGCCGACAATTGTTCAAAAAGGACTTGCGGGAAACTGACGGAGTCTTTCGAATACTGCCCGCCTCCCTGGAACCACGCGGGGGGCAAGTTGGCGTCGGCGATCGATTTCTCCACGCCGTCGATCAGTTCCTTGATCGACTTGCCTCCAAACGGTTCGGCCCAGTGCTCGCGGTCAACCGTCAATTGATCGCCCTGCCATGCGAGACGCACCAGTTTGCCGGTATGCGCGGCCACCTTCTCGATTTCACCACTTTCGGCCATCAAATCCGGTTCCGCTTCCCGCTCCGCGACGCCCACCTGGTCGCTGACCCAATTCTGCATCCCATGGTGGACAATCAGCGCGACAAGATCGCCGGAATCCCCGGGTTCGATGAATTCGCCATTGGCCGACGTCACCATTTCGGAATCAACCATCGTCCGCAACTCGCCAAGCAAGACGTTCCGTTGTTCGGGATCGGTGTTGAGTTCCACCAGTTCCATCAGCCACGTCGCATTGAGCTTGTCAATCAGGCCGGCCACAAAGTCCATTTCGCGGAGTTCTTTTTCGTCGAGTTTGTTCCTCAACAGGGTGCGCGTTCGAGCGCGCGTCTCAGGCGGGAAACGCTTGTCGAGCACCACTCGCAAGAGCAGTAAAGCGTTTTCCGCAACCGCGTTATCAAGCCGCTGACTCGCCGCCTGGCGGTCGGCATAGACTCCCGAGTCCAGGCCGCGCGTCAATTCGTCGATACGATTCAACTCGTCGCCGGACCAGGGCCGCAGTGCCTCGACAACGAGTTGCTGGATGTGCGGGCTGTACGGCGTCTGCATAGTCCCGAGGCCGAAGTGCTCAAAAACCGGAACGAGCGATTCGAGGACGTAGTCCCGGTGCCGCCGGCAAAAGGCGTCGAACGACGGGGCCGAGTCGCTGAACAGTTCAATACCCCTTAATTCCTGGACGCTGAACGTCCCGTCAGGTTTTTGGCGAACACGCAACAGGAATCCGATCTCGCTGTCGTTGATTGTGATCTGGGTCTGGTTCGCGGCAGTCTTCTCGACGGTCAGGCAACGCCGCATCGATTTTTCCTCCTGAATCAGCAGCGTCATGAGCGAGTCCGTCGTCCTGTCACGCTGGACGCGCGCGTACCGCCCCGAGAGTTCCTCGTTATCGAGACTAAACTCAAAGGTGTTGCTTCCCCAACTGCTGGACCCGCCGCCGTGACCCGACAACTGGCGCAACTCCTCGATGCTCGTGTTGATCTCGTCGGTACCCTCGGCGAAGTGTACTTCCAATCGGCCGTCGTTCCAGTCCAAACGAACGAGCTTGCCGATCGGTACGGCAATCTTTTGCAATTCGCCTTTTCGCTTGAGCGGGTCCCGCTTATCCGGACCGTCGTCGTCGGCCTGCGCGTTCGAGGACGCGTCCTGGGCGGATGCGACAATGACTGGACGATCGACGTCTTGCTGCTGCAACGCGTAAAGAGGCAAAATCGGTCCACCGGGGAGAAGTGCGGTCGCGAGACCGATCAACGACCGCCAAGCGGCGCAAGGATTTTCCCTGCCGACGGCGCTTGTCACTGACACCATATCAAATTCGGCGGGTTAAATTCCGTGGCGGGCTCAATTCCCGTTAAAGAATCAATTATAGCCGATGGTCAAGCTCGCATTGCCCGCGGATGGACCTGTCATTCGGCAAATTGACGATTCCGTTCGTAACCTGGGCAAGTTTTGCGGGTTGATTTTGTAATGAGCGAGTGATGCGATAGACTCAAACCGGGCAGGGGACGCAAGATCGCGAGGAGTTTAATGGCCCCTTTCGGCAACAGACGCTTTTTTCATACGGGCGGCATCTCGCGGAAACGCGCGGTCATTTTCGTCGTCGCGTCCGTTTTGATTGCGGGGAGGCTCGGGTCGCCCATCCGCACTTGCCTCGCCCAGGAAGAAATAACCAGCGTCCGCGACCTCGCCGTGCGGGGGACCGTCGAGTCGCTGACCGGCGACATCCTCACGATCGTCGATGCCGATGGAAAGCTGCGTCGCTTGCGAATTCAGACAGAGGCGAGCCGCCCGATCATGTTGACCGGCGGCTCGGTTCCGCTCAACGCGCCGGCCCGCATTCGCGTCACCGGGGCGGTTCACCCGTCGGCCCTGACTGCCGGAATGGTGATCGATATCGAGGGACGACTGGCGGCCAGCGGGCAAGTCGACCAGGTAACGCGAGTCGTCCTCCAGCCGCCAGGCAGCGCGCTTCACGGACTTTCGTTGCCCGATGGTCCGCCATCGGCAGGTCAAACGGTGAACGCGAAAATTTCGGCGGCGATCCGCGCGATCAACAAGGAGATTGTGAAGGCCGGCATTCCGCGCGACGTGGCGCTCCGCCGCGATCAACTTAAGATCGACCTGACCGGCGTCGAGAAGGTCGAAGTCGATTTTGGAATGGCGGGAATGATCCGCCGTGGTGACATTGTCAGCGGATTAACCGCCTCGGAGGTCTCCACCGGCGACGTCGTCGTGCGGACAATCGATGTGGAACTGGTCGGTCTTCGCGAGGACGCGCGGCTGGGCGTCGACGACCGGTTGCGGATCAAGTACGCGCATCTTCCCGATGAACCCTCCGGGCCGCGCGACGAACGCTCGCGGAATTTTCTGCTTCGTACGGACCTGTCGGAACGTCGCACCGCGATCCTTCTTGACAAGCTGGAGACGATGCTGGAACTCGTCAGTGATTACTATGGACGTCCGCTTCGCCAGCCGATTCAGTGCGTCGTCGTCGAGAATCCGGCGCAGTGGAACGTCGGCGAATTTCCCGAACGGGCGATTGGAAAGATTCGCAACGGCGAGGGGATGACCGAGTACCGGCGCATCGGCCGCCAACAAACTGCCGTCGTTTACTCAGCCGCCAACGATGCCGTTGTTCAGCACGAATCGGTTCACGGGTATTGTTTTCTTGTGTTCCAGACGACGGGGCCGCTGTGGTACGCCGAGGGAATGGCGGAAGTCGGCCGCTTCTGGGAACCGGAAAATGCCGCGGTACACGCCGACCCCGCCATCCTTGGATTCCTTCGCGACTCGGACCCGCAACCGATCGACGATATTCTCAATGAGACGAGCCTGGCGGGCGAGCTGTGGAAGCCCTACGCGTGGCGGTGGGCGCTATGTCACCTGCTGGTGAACAATCCGAATTACGCAACATCCTTTCATGCATTCAGCCGCGAGTTGATGAACGGATACAAGGGTCTCGAAGCGGAATCGAACGCCGACGCAGTCGCGGCCTTTCGAATGGTGTTTGGCGAGCGGGGGCGCGAACTGAACTTTGAGTATCGCCACATGCTCGCCAACCTGAACGGCGGACTTCGCGTCGATCTCTGTGCATGGGACTGGAGGGCGTCCCACAAGCCGCTGTCGCCCGGCAAGGAAACTCAAATACCAATCGCCGCGCAGCGCGGCTGGCAACCCGTCGGCGTGCGCGTCCAGCCCGGAGAGACTTACCAGATTTCCGCCAGCGGTGCGTGGCGAATCGACAGGCACGGCATGGAAACAAGTGCCGATGGAATGCCAGGTTCCGGCACGGGCCGACTGGTCGGCGTTTTGATGCACGACTATCGACTGTCGGACGAATTTGAACTGGGAACGCTCACAACGTGGACCGCTCCCGCCGAGGGCGACCTGTACTTGCGTTGTCGCGAGCCGATGGCCGCGCTTGATGACAATTCGGGTGAAATCGAGGCGACGATCAAGCGCGAGCATTAAATGGGTTGTCAAGTGGAAGGGACAAGTAATTCGCCGCGGCCGCCGTGTAGCAAATCGCCGTGGTACAACTCGAATCGATCCGTTGAAAATATCGGCGGGGGGACCATTCCCAGTTCGCTGACGGTACGCCGGAGCAGCGCGATGACCGGCATCGGTTGAACACCGGCGGAGAGGAATCCGCGCAGCGTCGATTTTCCCAACGCTCCCGCGACGATCGTTCCGCGAACCATTTCCGCGCCTGCGTTCCGCCCGACTTGACCGCCGACGAGGATCGTTCCGGCGCGCATCAGGTAACCGCAGCATTTACCGGCCTCGCCGGCGACGGCAATGATACCCCGCCGCATTTGCTGGCCGAGGCAATCCCCGGCGTTTCCCTCGACCAGAATCGCTCCGCCATTCTGGCCGTTGTCCGCACCGGAAAGCGAACTGCCGCAAAAACTCCCGACGTTTCCCCGAACGTGAATGATCCCCCCCGTCATCTCGCAACCGGTGTGATCGCCGACATTTCCGGCGACCTGGATTATCCCGTCACTCATTTGTGCTCCAAGCCAGCCCGCCACGTCACTCTCGATTTGAATCCAGCCGGACCGCATTTCATTGCCGATTCCCGCCACGCGGCGCAGGTCACCCGCCCATCGCTGTCGCCCATCGGCAGGGTCTCCGGTAACGTGGAAGATGTCGGCTGCCTTGACCGATTGATTAGCGACGTACACCCTCGTTTGCCGCACCGTTTCAAGCGATAATTTCGCAAGGTAGTCGGGACCGAGACCAAAGACCTCGATCGGTTCGCAAATTTCATGGCGAAGTTCAAACGTCAGCATTCTGGCGATTCACCGTGATCGGGCAATGCTTGATAAATCCGGAAGGAAACGACCATTATGCACGATCGGGGAAAGAGCGCCGATTCACCGTCGCTGCCGACGATCCTCCCCGCGATCATCCTGTGCGGCGGCCGGTCGACGAGGATGGGGACGGACAAGCTTCGATTGCCCCTGGCGGGCGGGACCCTTTACAGCCGCGTCGAGGATGTTTTCGCCGCGATCGCCACGCATCTGGTGGTGGTGATCGGCCCATTTGCGAACCCGCCCGAAAGTCATCGTCGCCCGATCATTGTCCGCGATGAACAGGCCGAACTTGGACCGCTTGAGGGACTGCGGGTCGGGCTGCGAGAAGCGACAGGACTCGGCGCGGAAATGGCGATGGTGGCGACGGGTGACGCGCCACTGGCTGTCCCGGCCCTCTATCAGTTCATGGTCGAAGAACTGGTTGGTGCCCCGGACCTTGACGCAGTCGTCCCCTTTGTCGGCGACAATTTGTATCCGTTGACGGCTGTCTATCGAACGCGCGTGTTGAAAGAAGTCGAGCTGCGGGTTGGGCAGGGAAAACTCAAGGCCAGGGAACTGGCGGCCGCGCTGAATATACGGCGACTGACTGCCGACGCACTCACAAAATATGATCCGGAGCTGCAAACGCTCCGCAACATCAACACGCCCGAGGACTACGAGCGCGTGCTCGGCGAATCTGAAGCGCAAGCGAGTGAACACGGTGGGACAAGCTGCCAGCTTGTCGATGATACAAGCCCGAAGCGTCGCAACTCTTGATGTTGGGGCTGTTTGGTGAACCGCGCTGCAAGTCGTTCACTCGCTAGCGCTTCGGGCTTGTATCGTCGGTGCCGGACGAGTCATCCGGCTCGCCGAGCGCGGCAAGTTTGTCCCGGGCCAGTTGAAGCGCTTTCGTGGCGCGATCGACCTGTTGACGGTTGCGCTGCAACTGGTGTTCGCTCACGAATCCGCGGGAGGCGACGTTCTCGTCGAACCGCAACCGTTCTTTGGCCTGCTTGAGCTGAAACTCGGCTTCCATTATGTCAATATTCGCGGAGATGCGGCGGTGTCCGCTTGTCGCCCGGGCAAGTTCCAGTTCGAGCCGCGCGCGATCGACGTCGTAGCGGCTCCGGTCGATCTCGATCGCCGCGAGGTGACCGCGAAAATATAGCCGCTTGTTTTGCTCCAGTTGGCGCTGCGCCGCTTCAAGGCTCCGCTGTGCGTCGTAAACTGACAATTGCACGGTGCTGAAAAGGAGTCCTTCAAGTCGCTCGACGCGTGATTCCAGCTCGGCGATGCGGGTGTCCAGTTGAGTCGACTGACCCGCGTCCACCGTCTGTTGGGCGAAGGCCGATGCGGGAATCGCGATCGCCGCGGGAATCACGGCGAGCCAAACGGCGGGTCCCGCAAACCGGCAATTCGGACGAATGTTTCCCATCGTTCGATCCTCGCATAGCAGTAGGGCGAACTGCCCGTTCGCCGAGACCATCATAGCAGCAGGGCGAACTGCCCGTTCGCCGAAACCAGCGAAAGAATGCGAACTGCCAGTTCGCACTACGTTTTGGTTCGCACGACGTACGCTCGCGCCGCAAACAGCGCCTACTTGCGGACCAGCGCGTCGCGGATTTCCGTGAGCAACTGGACTTCCGGTTTTGGGGGCGCCGCCGCCTCGGTCTTCTTCGTGAATTTGTTCATGACCCGCACCGCCACGAAGACCGCGAACGCGAGGATGAGGAAGTCCAGCAGGCTCTGAATGAAAGATCCGTAGTATACCGCGCCCTCGATCACTTGGCCCTCCGCGTTGGTGTAGCTCCCGCCGAGGGGAATCTTCAAGGCGCTCAGGTCGGGAACCTTCAGCAAGGCACCGATCAATGGCGCAACGATGAATTCGATAAACGACTTGACAATCGCACCGGCCGCCGTCCCGATGACGATTCCAACCGCCATATCGACGAGATTTCCCTTAAACGCAAACTCCTTGAAGTCCTGAATAAAACCCATCGTGATCTCCAGTATCAACGAACTCGACTGTCACGTTTGTTTTGTTCACTCGCTTGCGCTTCGGGCTTGTATTGCCGCTCCGGCGACGTCAACCAATGTGCGGACGAAATAGCCTGTCGCTCCGGCGTCGGCCCAGGCGGTCGGCTTGTCGGCAAACGCCGGACCGGCAATATCGACGTGGACCCACGGCAGGCCACCGACAAACTCCTCCAGCAACTTGGCCGCGGTGATTGCCCCCGCCCAGCGTCCATCGCCCACGTTCTTGATGTCCGCCACCTGACTTTTTATCAGTTCTCCGTATTCGGCGAACATGGGGAGGGGCCACGCCACTTCGCCGCGGTCGATCGATGCGCGGCGGACTTCCGAAATCCATCCGTCGTCGTTGCCCATCAGTCCGGCCACGTGATTGCCAAGCGCCACGACGCAGGCACCGGTCAGCGTTGCCAGGTCGATGATTCGTTCGGCACCGCTGGTCACCGCGACGTCCAGCACATCAGCCAGGACGAGTCGTCCCTCGGCGTCGGTGTTGTGAACTTCAATGGTCGTGCCGCTTCGCGCCGTAAGGACGTCGCCCAGCTTGTAGGCACTGCCGCTGATCATGTTCTCCACCAGTCCGACGAGCCCGATCACGTTGACTGGCAACTGAAGTTCCGCAATCGCCTGCATCGCGCCAAGCACTGTCGCCGCGCCAGCCATATCGCATTTCATCGTCAGCATGAATTCACTCGGCTTGAGTGAGAGTCCTCCGGAATCGAAGGTCACCCCCTTTCCCACAAGAGCCAGCGGCTTTTCGTCGCCGCCACCGTTGTATCGCATGATGACCAGCCGCGGCGGTCGATCCGAGCCACGTGCCACGGCGAGCAGCGATCCGCACCGTTCATCGACAAGCCGTTTTTCGTCCCAGACTTCAACGTCGAAGCCCGCCGTTTTGCCCGCCTCGACACAGGAATCCGCGAAGGTTTCCGGATAGACGCGATCGGCTGGCTCGTTCACGAGCGTTCGCGTTCGATCAACGGCGCGAGCGAGAACCTCCGCGCGCCGGACGGCCTCCGCGTCTTCGCAATGCCAGATGACCTCTTTGAACGGCTTGAGGCCCTTTTCCTTGCGATACAGGTCTTGCCCGACGCAGCCGGTCATGCTGCCGACGACCGCGTCGCACCAGTCATCGGGTTCGAGAAAAAAGGCAACGGACTCGCGCTGCCGTTCCGCCAGCCGTTTGGCCGCCGCCGCCGCCGCGCGATATGATAGCGCCGGATCGTTCTTTCCTGACTCCCCCAGTCCGACGACGCAAACCGACGACCCGGTGACACCCGGCACGGCGGGGAGCAGCGTCGTCTTGTAGCGCGCGGTCGCGACATCCTCGGATTTGATCAACCGCGTGATCAGGCCGTCGCTGGCCCGGTCGATCCGCTGCGCGTGGCCTCGAGGTGCCTGGTCTTTCCAAATCCCGATGACCACCGCGTCGCATGTGATTTCAGAAGCATTTTCGCCGGTGCGCGTGATTTTCATTTCCGGAATTCCGGTTAGATTCGTAATAGCCAGTCTTCAGTTCCGCGAAGTCCGCCATTCTAACGATCCAACCCGAAGTGAACAGTCCGTATGGGATACCGCAGCACGCGACAATGCGTCGACGACTTGCGCCGAAACGATTTTCTTGTTGAAGTTAACGAGCCGGTGAGTCCGCGCCTGCAGGCCGCCGAAATTCATCGGCGGGTTCAGGCAAGCGGTGGACCAGCGATCCTCTTTACCCATGTCGAGGGCTGCCGCTTTCCGATGGCGTCCAATCTCTTTGGAACGATCGAACGGGCGCGGTTTCTCTTTCGCGACACGATCGAGAACGTTCGCCGCGCGATCGAACTGAAAATTGATCCGGGTGCGGCCATCCGTCATCCCGGTCGCTACTGGAAAGCGCCCTTGACGGCGCTCGCGATGCGACCGCGACGAGTCCGCGGCGGTGCGGTGATGCGCAACCCAACGACGATCAGCGACTTGCCTCAACTCGTTTCGTGGCCCGGCGACGCGGGTGGTTTCGTCACGTTACCGCAAGTCTATACCGAGGACGCGACAAGACCTGGTCTGAAACACGGCAATCTTGGGATGTACCGGATACAAATGACCGGGAACCGTTACGAGACAGACTGCCAGGTTGGACTTCACTATCAAATCCATCGCAGCATTGGCGTTCATCACCAGCGGGCGCGCGAGGCGGGCAAGCCCTTTTGCGTCAACGTCTTCGTCGGCGGCTCCCCCGCGATGACGCTGGCCGCCGTGATGCCCTTGCCCGAGGGAATGAGCGAGTTGACGTTCGCCGGGGCGCTCGCCGGACGGCGGATTCCGATGCTGGGGCGTCCCGGCGGCTTGCCGATTTACGCCGACGCCGATTTTTGTATTGAGGGAACGGTCGATCCCGAACTGCACTTGCCCGAAGGCCCGTTTGGTGACCATCTCGGTTACTACAGTCTTGCGCACGAGTTCCCGGTGCTCAACGTCGAGAGCGTCCATCATCGCGATGACGCAATCTGGCCTTTCACCGTGGTCGGACGTCCTCCCCAGGAAGACACCGTCTTTGGCGAGTTGATTCATGAACTGACGGGGCCGGTGATCCCCACGGTACTGCCGGGCGTTCATGCCGTTCACGCGGTCGACGCGACAGGCGTGCATCCGCTGCTGCTGGCAATTGGCAGCGAGCGCTACACGCCCTGGATGTTGACGACCGCGCCGAGCGAGTTGTTGACTCAGGCCAACGCCATTCTCGGTCAAGGCCAGTTGTCACTCGCCAAGTACCTGTGGATCATCGATCGCGCCGCCGATCGCGAGTTAAATATCAACGACGTCGAATCGTTTCTCACGCGCGTACTGGAACGTGTCGACTGGCGTCGTGATTTGCATTTTCAGACGTGTACGTCAATCGACACGCTTGATTATTCGGGGAGTGGCCTGAACCGCGGCTCAAAACTGGTCGTGGCGGCGACGGGCGGTGCGATTCGCCGCCTCGGCAGAGAGTTGCCTGGCGGATCGAAGTGGCCCAGCGGATTTGGCCCGGCGCGACTCTGCCTGCCGGGGGTCGTTGCCGTGCAAGGTCCGCCGTTCGAGCCGGCCCGCGCATCGTGGTGGAATGAACTGGAGGGGGCGCTACGCGATCCGTTTCCCGCTGACCAGTTCCCGCTGGTCGTCCTCGTCGACGAGGCGGATTTTTGCGCTGATACGCTGAATAATTTTCTGTGGGTGACCTTTACGCGAAGCAATCCGGCGGTCGACGTTCACGGCGTCGACGCGATGATCACCGACAAGCATTGGGGATGTCGTGGTTCACTGGTGATCGACGCACGGATCAAGCCTCACCATGCGCCGCCATTGGTGGAAGACCCGGCAACAACACGTTTTGTCGATGCCATGGCGGCGCGAGGAGGGCCGATTGCGAAATGGTTGTAGAGCGATCGTGCGAACTGGCAGTTCGCACTACGGCAGAGTGATGGCAGTTCGCACTACGGCAAGAGCGATCATGCGAACTGGCGGTTCCCACTACGGCAACGCGGCATTACGACTTCTCGCGATACTGTTCCAGTTCTCCGCACAACTGGCCGTAAAATCTCCGCAACTGTTCCAACTCGTCCAGCAATTCGCTGCTTACGGTGCCGGAACGACCCGCGCGTTCCAGCTCAACGAGCAATTCCACACCCCGCTGAGCGCCAAAATTGGACATCATTCCCTTGAGTGAATGGGCGGTTCGCTCGACCAGCAGCGCGTCGCCGCAGTCAAGCCCGTTCTCCAGCCGGCTCATCATTCCTGGCGAGTCCTCCTCGAAAATCCGGATAAAGTCATCAAGCAACTGATGGTCCCCACCCAATCGATTCAATGCCGCATCAATGTCAAAGAGGCGCTTTTTCAAGGGCGGATTGTTTTCCGTGTTCACCTGGAATTTCATCGCGACCTCCTCTATCGGCGAGCCGGGCGTCCCAAGTTACGGCTCAGCGCAACCAACATACACACAGCGCCACTACTCGATCAGGAAACCGGTATATTATGGGGCGGGAGTAGCGGTTCCCGGTCAAAGCCGGGCAACCTGGTTTTGGAATAAGTCGTATGGCACAAGTGCATTCCGCGTGCCAGACCAACGGTCATTTCGAAGGTCGCGACACGAGACCTTGGCGCCGGGAGGCGTCAAAAGCCTTACAACCGGTGGGCAAGCGGGTAAACCGCCGGCGCTAGCCGCGGGCTTCGCCGCGAAACAAGCCGAAAAATACATGCCCCCACGGGCAAGCGGGTAAACCGCCGGCGCTAGCCGCGGGCTTCGCCGCGAAACAAGCCGAAAAATACAAGCCCGACGCGCAGGCGAGTGAATTTACTCCAGAGGAGGCGATGTCCATTGGAATCGACCGCCGGGGAACCACGCCGGTCAACGGATGCCCACCGCCGGAGTCCGGCAATAAGTTTGAAATCGTTTAGCCAAAAGTCCTTTCCGTTTAAACCGAGGTTTGGCACAATACATGCCTCCGAACGCCCAATGAACGAATTGCCAATGAATGTAAAAATCAATTGCTGCGGCGCGACTCATGTGGGTCAGCGCCGCGTCAACAACGAAGACCAGTTTCTCATCGCCGACCTGAGCAAGTCGATGAAGGTCCAGCAAACCAGCCTCGGACTCAATCACTCCGCGCGACTGTACGGCGAGGTACAAGGAAAGCTGTTGCTTGTCGCGGACGGACTCGGCGGGCATGAATCGGGTGAGCGAGCCAGTTCCCTGGCCGTCGATGGCGTGACCAATTACATGCTCAACGCGATGGACTGGCTGTACCGGATTGACAATACCAACGAACAGGAACTCGAAGCCGCGCTGGCCAGCGCATTTGAATGGTCGCAACACAAACTGGAAGACGAGGCGCGGGACGTGCCGCAGCGTCGCGGGCTGGCTACGACCCTTACGATGGCCTACGTCGTCTGGCCGCGCCTCTATCTGGCGCATGTCGGTGACGCGCGGTGCTATTGGCTGAGCGGAAACCGGTTCAGAAAACTGACCGTCGATCACACGATGGGGGAATTGTCACGTTCGGAAGCGGGCAAGGTCGCCGGCGGCGAGGGACCCGTCGAGAGGCAAAAAGGCCCAGCGCCGAGGTCCGGAATGGACCACGTCCTCTGGAACGTGGTGGGCGGCGATGGCGAGCCGCCGCGGCCCGACATTTCCCACCACGAACTGGAAATCGGCGACGCACTTTTGCTTTGCACCGACGGGCTGTATGAATACTGCTCGGACGAGGAACTGCAACAGCGATTGGGGATGAATCAGCCGTTGGGTGAGGCGTGCCAGTCACTGGTCGACGCGGCCAACGAGCGTGGCGGCAAGGACAATATCACGGTTGTAATGGTGAAGTTCGAAGCCGCCGAGGAGCATTGCGAGGAGCGCGAGGAATTCGCGGAAGTACTAACCGCTGTCGTCGCGAGTGAGAAGGTGTGAGAGGCGCCGTGAGACGCGAGAAATTTAGCTCAACAAGAATCAATTCGAAAAGAGATCGATGCCGCACCTGCTGGCGATTGACGATGACCGCACGGTGTTGCGGCTCCTGGAAAAGACCTTCGAGGCGACGGAAATACGTCTTTCGACGTTTAACAACGCCGAGGATGGCTTGACGTTGCTCGTCGATGGCAGCGTCGACGTTTGTCTTCTGGACATCATGCTTCCCGACATGAACGGACTGGAGCTGGCGAAAAAGGTTCGAAGTCTCGACGCGCGTCTCCCGGTCATCTTTATTACGTCAATGGACGACAGCGACACGGCGATCGAGGCGATGAAGCTCGGAGCGTATGAATTCTGCACCAAGCCTCTCGACGTCCATCAGGTCAAGGAACTGGTCGAGCGGGCTCTGGAGAATCGTCGACTTATGCAATCGCCGGTTCGCATCGGCGACGAGGAGGGCCTCGCAATTGACGGCGGCGGCGACTCGCTCGTCGGAAAAAGCCCGCAAATGGTCGAGGTGTACAAGCAGATCGGGCGAGTCGCCGCGCAACACGTCCCGGTCCTTATACGGGGGGAAAGCGGAACCGGAAAGGAGCTGATCGCGCGGGCCATTTATCAGCACAGTCATCGCAAGGATGAGTGTTTCCTCGCCGTGAACTGCGCCGCGCTCTCCGATACATTACTCGAAAGCGAGCTGTTCGGTCACGAAAAGGGTTCCTTTACCGGTGCGGATCGCCGCCACGTCGGCAAGTTCGAGCAATGCGACGACGGAACGATCTTTCTCGATGAGATTGGCGACATGTCGCCGTTGCTGCAAAGCAAGGTGTTGAGGCTGCTGCAGGAACAGGCGTTCGAACGCGTTGGCGGAATCGAGACGATCAAGACCGACGCGCGCCTGATTTCGGCGACGAATCGCGATCTCGAACAAATGATCGAGGAGAGCGAATTCCGCCTCGACGTTTTCCATCGAATCAACGCATTCGAAATCTGGCTCCCGCCGCTCCGCGAGCGCGGTGACGATGTCCTTCTGATGACGAACCACTTCATTCGCCGGTTTGCAAAGTCGCTGGGAAAGAAAGTGGAAGGCATTTCCGCGGATGCCCTCGCAACGCTCCGCGAGTATCGCTGGCCCGGCAACGTGAGGGAGCTGCAAAGTGTTATCCGGCGGGCGATCCTCATGGCGACCGGTCCGGTCATCGTTCCGGAATTTCTCCCGAAAGAGGTTCGAGGAAGAACCGGCTCGTCCGCTGTCGGCCAGGGTAATGGGCAGGAAGCGGAAAACGACAGCTTTATCCCGTTTATCCAGTCCCGCATCGACGAGGATTCCGATAACCTCTACGCCGAGACACTGGAAACCATGGAACGCCAGCTCTTGACGCACGTGCTCGGCGTGACGGGGGGGAACCAATCCCGCGCCGCGGAAATTCTTGGGATTACTCGCGGGAGCCTCCGTCACAAGATTCGGGCGCTGGGGATCGTCATCGAGCAAGTCGTCAGTTGACCGGTTTCCAGGCTGCCACCGTGGACGATTTCTTGATCGGTGACCAACCAGAACCTGGCAGGGTGCGTCCACACGGTGCGGAATGGGGCACTTTTCCCGGTGTTTCATGCCATTTCGGTCCCGCGCCACCCGATTAAGAGATTGAAATCCCGTGAATTGGCACACCGCTTGCGTCTCTTCTTTTCATCGGCGGAGGACTTCTATTGGAGCATTCGCCGAAGGAATGCTTCACGTTGAGGTTATTCCCTGAACGACGGAAACGAACACAAACAGCGGGGAGCAGATTTATGGGACTCGGTACGATACTTTTGATCATTCTGATCTTGTTGCTATTGGGTGCTCTGCCAGCTTTTCCCCACAGCAGGGGTTGGGGGTACGGCCCAAGCGGGCTTTTAGGGTTGGTCGTCGTTGTCGTGTTGATCCTTGTCATTATGGGACGTATCTAGCAGCGGCGGCCGAACGCCGCGGGTACTCGCTGACCGCCAACAAAAAAAAGGGAAAGGACGGTTTGTCATGAATTGGGACACGATTGAGGGTAACTGGAACCAGTTTACCGGAAAAGTCAAACAGCAGTGGGGAAAGCTCACCGACAATGACCTGACCAAGGTCAAGGGAAAGCGTGACGAACTGCTTGGAAAAATTCAGGAGCGCTACGGCATCGCACGGGAAAAGGCGGAAGAAGAACTTGCGGCCTTTTGCGATTCGTGCGAATCCTGATCGGGGTTCCTGAACCACAGGCGGAATGGATACGTAAGTCCATTCGCCCGGTTTGGGCTTGACACTTCTCACCGCGAAAGTTTTGCGTTTGCAAAACGTTCACAACATCTACTTTTTTCAAAAAGGAACACAATGACCAGATTACAACCATTGAAAACGTTGGGGCTCGCCGGACTTGCCGGCGTCATGGCCATGGGCCTGACCGGTTTCACCGGCTGCGAGGTTGACCGTGACGACGTGATCGCCGCACGTGACGATGCTGCCGCCGAACGCGGGGACGTCGCCGAAGCGGATCGCGAAAAGCGGGACGCCGTCAACGAGGCCCAGGCCGAAGCGGATCGCGCTCGTCACGAGGCTCTCAAACCGCCCTCCGGCGATTCCGAGGATCTCCGCGACGCCAAGGAAAACGTTGACAAGGCTCGGAAAGAAGGAGAGGAGCGAGTTGACGAGGAGCAGAGGGAAGCGAACGAAGCAGAAGCCAACGCCGACAAGATGGAAATGGAACTCGCTGCGAAGGAAGCACGCGAAAGTTTTGTCACCGACGTGCGTTCACGCCTCGAAGCGGCCGACACCCGGATTGACGCGATCGCCGACCGGGGTGCCGAACTTGAAGGCGCTGAAAGGGAAGCTTTCGACGCTCGACTTGCCACCATCCGCGAAGCGCGTGACAACGTGGAAACCGAGATCGACGAAGTGGAAAGCGCCGAGACCCTTAATTGGGACGTCCACAAAGCCGACGTGGAATCCGCGTTGAGTGCCTTGGACAACCTGTTCGATAACGAGTAGTCCCTCTTGGGTCCAGGGTCGATTGTCAATCAACGGCCAACGGTTGTGAGTCCCTTTGGGGCTCACAGCCGTTTTTTTTACATATAAGCCCGGGAACGCGCAGAGAGAACGGGTCTGAATGGCCTGGTAGATCCTCAGTTCGCGTTTTTGCGAATTTGGAGTGCTCCGGCTTGGCGGAGCTTTGGATTAGCCCCGGAAAACGCGATGCATTGAGACAGATTTTGGCTTGGGACCTTGCCTTCCACACCGCCGATAATTTCCTGCCTTCGCGAATCCAAAGCGGTACCAAGTTCCCCGCACTCCAAAGAAAAGTGCAAAACTGGAACTCAGGTCGCGGGGTGCCCCCATTTCGCGAGGTGGAGCGATGGGCCATATCCCGCCGCTAACGCTTCACGTAAAATCCGGACGTTCGGGTTGGATGAATGGCGCTCGCTGGAACGGGTTGGTTTGCGCGAACTTCGGAGATCATTGGCATGCGCTGGAAAGGTCGGGAGCGGAGTCAAAACGTCGAGGACCGCCGTGGAATGTCGCCTGGCATGGCCGTTGGCGGCGGCGGGATTCTCGTACTTGTAATCGCCGGAATTGCCATTCTGCTCGGCGCTGATCCGCGCGCCGTTCAACAAGCCGTCGAGCAGGCACAGGTCCAGGCCCCCGCGGGAGGCGGTCAGCAACAAGCGCCCGCTCCCGACGATGAAGCGCGGGAATTCGTTGAAGTCGTATTGCACGACACCGAGACCGTTTGGACGGAACTGTTCAAGACGCAATTGGGAAAGCAGTATCGCAAACCGTCGCTGGTGATGTTCTCCGGAGTGGTCGATACCGCCTGTGGACGCGCGAGCCGCGACGTGGGTCCTTTTTATTGTCCTCTCGATCAAACGGTCTACATTGATCCGGAATTTTTCGAGCAACTGGCGCGACGCCATCGCGCTCCGGGTGATTTTGCGCACGCCTATGTGATTGCCCACGAAGTCGCCCATCACATCCAGGTGCTGACGGGGTTCATGGACCAGGTCAACCAGGTCCGCCAGCGTGGAAACGAGCGCGAAACGAACCGCGCAACGGTCCGACTGGAATTGCAGGCCGATTATCTTGCCGGCGTGTGGGCCAATCATGTTCACCGCAATTACGACGTACTCGAGGAAGGGGACATGGAAGAAGCGATCCGCGCCGCCAACCAGATCGGCGACGACACACTGATGCGCGAGGCGGGCGTGACCGTCGATCAGAATCGCTTTACTCACGGGTCCAGCCGCCAGCGAGTCTACTGGTTCGTCAAGGGTTACCGGTCGGGCGATTTCGGCGGATGCCGCGTGCTGTTCGAGCTGGCGTATGAGGAACTGGATCCCGACGGACGGTATTAGCATTAGCCTTGAGCAGGGAGGGCCGCATGGATCGGGCGATTCAGGAATCCGATGCACACCCACGAGACAAGGAAGTTCTTGCCGACCTCGATGATCCGGTCGTGGCGGCGTTGTGCCTGGCTTTGACACCAGGGATCGGGCCGATCAATTACCAGACGCTTGTTGAAACGCTGGGCAGTCCCGCAGCCGTTTTCAAGGCCGCTCCCGCGACGTTGAGGAGCATCCCCGGGATCGGTGCGCGGCTGGTCTCGGCGCTGACCACCGCGCCCTCGTCAGTCGATATTCGCGATGAACTCGAGCGTTGTCGAAAGCACTCGATCCGGCTCGTTTCTCGCGATGACGCGGGCTATCCCAAACGATTGAACGAAATCATTGACGCGCCCGCGATGTTGTTTGTTCGGGGCGAGTTGTTGCCGGTCGATGAACTGGCCATTGCGATCGTCGGGACGCGCCACGCCACCAGCTACGGAATTCGCCAGGCGGAGCGACTGGCGCGGGGCCTTTCGCTCGCCGGCTTCACAATCATCTCGGGACTCGCGCGGGGAATCGATGCGGCGGCACATCGCGGAGCGCTCGCCGCCGGTGGGCGGACGATCGGCGTGCTCGGGTCAGGGCTGCTGAATATGTATCCGCCTGAACACGGGGAACTTTCCCTCGAAATTGCTAACAACGGAGCGCTCGTCAGCGAATATCCCACGCTCCAGTCACCCAAGAGCGGTGCTTTCCCGCGACGCAACCGGATCATTACCGGTTTGGCACTGGGCGTAATGATTGTCGAGGCAGCGGACCGGTCGGGCGCGTTGATCAGCGCCCGCCTTGCCGCCGAACAGGGCCGCGAAGTTTTTGCGCTGCCAGGTCCAGCCGACAGTCGCATGTCGACGGGCTGTCATCGCCTGATTCGCGACGGGGCGACGCTTGTCACGTCGGTCGACGACGTACTGGAAGGCCTCGGGCCACTGGCGACGCCCCGGAAAATCGTCAGCGACGACGGTGAGACTCAATCGCTCCATCATCCCGCCGAACTTCAACTCAATGAACTGGAACAACAGGTACTGCAGTCGATCGGGCCCGAGCCGACGGACATCGACGAGATCGTCGATCGCAGCGGGCTGGCCGTTCACCGCGTCCTTTCGACGATCAGCGTGCTGGAAATCCGCCGCCTCGTGCGGCGGACAAGCGGGACAAGGGTCTGCCGCATTTAGGGAAAGGGCGTCCTGATTGTCCTTGCAACTGCGAAAGGAAGGGATTGAACCGTCAGGAACGGAATGCGAAGCGAGGGACGTTGCTGGTCGCGCTTGTGTGCGTCGTGGCCGCGATTGCCAACTCCGTCATCCTCGTGAAGCGGTCCTCGGGCATCGATTTCTTCCATTTCTGGATTGTCCCGCGGCTCGTCGAATCGGGCGCGGGCGAGACTGGCGTTTACTCTCGCGCCCGTCGCGATGTAATTGTCGCGGAAGTCGATGAGATTGCCCAGGACGTTGACTCGCCGCGCGTTGACAAATGGGCGGGGGAGTCTCGGCGGCTTTACCCCGACGGCTTGCATCCGACGGCGACGCCGTTGCTGTACGCGACGCACGGATCGTTGCAGACCCGAAACGTCGAGTTTGATTTCATGGCCTTTCAGGCAGCCGGAATCGCGGTTTTCCTGATGGGTTGCCTTTTGATTGGCGAGGCGTGCGGATTGCCGTTGGCGACTTCGCTGTTGATCGCGGGCCTGCTGCTGCTATTCCATCGCGGAGTCCACTCGGATATCGGGGTGGCGAATGTGAACCGGTTTCAAGCGGGCATGTTTGCCGTTGCATTCGGCTGGATCGCTCGTTGGCGCACCGGCGACGGTCGCGCTGGGAGACTGGCAACGGCAACGGGCTGGATTCTCGCGGGCGTCATTCTCGGCTGGATGATCGGTTACAAGCCCAACACATTGCTCGCGGCGATTTTGCCGGGTGTTGCGTTGCTGTTCGATCGTCGGTGGAGCTGCGCCTTGTTGTTTCTGATTGGCGGAGTGGCGGGAGGTGTTGCCGGACTGGAGGTTGGCGCGCGGTACATGGGGGGCGTGAGTTGGCTGGAATGGCGAGACTACGTTGCCGAAGTGTGGCATGAGCCATTTGCGCTGGAAGCGGGCAACTACGCGCTGTCCCGGCTGCTCAACGATCCAGCCCTAAAATCGGGTTCGGCGATACTTAGCGCCATTTTGATCGTGGCGATGCTCGTCTGGATGTGGAGGACCCGCGCCGCGAACCGCCCCTCCCATCACGTCGAACCTGAAAGGGCACCAGGCCGATACGCGCGTTTGGCCGCGGCGGGACTCGTCGTGCCGCTGATCAGTGGGCCGGTCACCTGGGGGCATTATCTCGTGCTCTCGATACCACTTGCAATCATTGTCGCAGCGCGAATGATTTCCGATCACCATCATCGTTCGTTTGCCTGGATGATCGTTGCGTCGATGGCGATCGGACTGACCGCATTGCTACCGACGACCTGGATTCCCGGCCTCGGCGCGACATGGACGCTGGTGAGTATTCAGTCGGGCCTGGCGGTCTTGCTTTTTACCGGACTGGATGACCACCCCCGCGAAGACGCCGACGCATTTTAGGGGATCAACCGGAATCAGTCTGCCATTGCAGTTGTCGCGAGGATCGACTCGTACCAACCCATCGGTTTCACCACGAGGACGCCGTATTCCAGTTCATATTTCCAGCCCTTCCGACCGAGAAGCGCGCTGGCCAGGCTAGTGGCCGCTCTTGCAGCCGTCGTCGGCCCAAAAGAGCACGCCACCCTTGACGGCCGGGAACGTCGTGCCGAGGACCGAACAAAGATCGACGTCCATTGGATCGGGAACGATTCGGCTCGCAAGGACACCGCGCGCCGCGTCGATCATGCGGTCAAGCAGGCGGGAGAGCAATTCGTCTTCCTCCAGCGGCATCTGTTCCAATTGATACCGGGCGAGGATGTCAACCAGCTCGGGATCGTCGACGGGCGGGCCGTCAAACTGATGATAACGATAGAACCCGACGCCCGTCTTGCGACCAAGCCGACCGCGCTTGACCAGCGCGGGGAGGATTGGCGTCAGCGAAATCAGGTCGGGGAGCGTCCTCAGAAACGTCTCGCCGGCATACATGATCGTATCGACGCCAATAAAGTCGATCATCTCAAGCGGACCGGCCGCAAAACCGAACTTGCGGAACGGTGCGTCGATTTCCGGTGCCGTGATGCCTTGCTGAAGTAGCAGAAGAGCCTCGTCAAAGACCGGGCAGAGCAAACGGTTGACGACGAATCCCGGATAGTCCGCCACGACGACCGGCGTTTTGCGAAAGGCCCGCACGAGACCGAGCGCGACGTCAAGAGTCCGATCGGACGTCGCCTCGCCGCGAACGACTTCCACCAGCCGCATCGGTTCGACCGGACAACAAAAGTGCAGACCAATGAAACGATCCGGCCGGGAGACCGACGTCGCGATATCGGCGACGGGAATTGTGGAAGTGTTGGTGGCAAGAACGACCTCCTCGCCAACGACCTGACAAAGGCGTTCAAGGAGCAGGCGCTTGACGGACAACTTCTCGACGATCGACTCGACCACGAGATCGCAATCGACGAACGACTCGATCGAAGAGGCGGCTGTTGCCGAACCGCGATTCGGACTGGTGGCCTGAAGTGATTCAACGGCCTCAAGCAACTTTGTCCGGTCGGCGTCAAAGAGCAATACGCGATAGCCCGCCGCCAGTGAAAGTTGTGCAATCCGGCGTCCCATCAGTCCAGCCCCGACGATCCCGATCGAATCCGGGCGAAGCGGCGCGGCGGTATCGGAACGGGGGCGGGTCTTTTTCGCCCGCTCCTCGGTTAAAAACCAGTGCAACAAGCCCCGGTTTTCCGGACTGCCCCAGACGCGCGCCATGGCGCGTGACTCGCCGCCGCATGCTTCGCGGGCGTTCATGCTCGACGACTCGATCATGTGTTCCAGCACGATCGACGGTGCCGTGCGATCGAGTTCAAGCCGCGCATCGATCCGGTTTTGCGCGCTGCCCGCCAGGCGAACGAGGTCGTCCGGCAAATCGTCCACGGGTCCCTCCAGTTCGCGTCGTCGCTCAAGATAAGTTCCCGATTCGCGTGCCGAATGGATGGCCTGGACGGACTGGTCGATGAGATTCTCTTTTCTGACAACGGCGGAAACGAGTCGCAGTTCCAGCGCCTCAGCCGGTTCGACCAGCCGCCCGCTGGTAACCAGGTCGATCGCCGGCCCCAGTCCGATGAGCCTTGGCAAGCGAACGGTTCCCGCCCATCCCGGGACAAGGCCCAGCCGCACTTCCGGCATTCCCAGCAAGGTCTTTTGATTGTCGTCGACAATCCGGATGTCGCACCAAAGAGCCAGTTCCAGCCCACCGCCGACGCACGCACCGTGGATGGCGGCCACGCTGACCGTGGGCAACTGACTGAAACGGGCCATGATCGCCCGGCCTTCCTCGCAAAAGCGAACAATTCGCTCATCGCTCCAGTCGAGCGAGCGCTCGATCAGCGACAAGTCGGCACCGGCGACATAAACGGTTGGCTTGGCGGAAACGAGAATAACACCGCGCGGCGGGTCGGCGGTGAGCTGGTCCGTCGCACTTGCAAGGTCCTCCCAAAGCGTTTCGGTCAGGACGTTGGCGGACTTGCCGGGCAAGTCAATCGTAAGCAGAACGATCTCGTCACGCAACGGTTCCAGGCGAATCGAATTCACGTCGGCAAATAGTCCAAATGGAGAAAGCGGGCGAGTCCGGCCTCATGGCGTTCCAGCACCCCAGCATATAGAATGCACGGCCAGTTCGGCAGAGTGGGGCCGTGGATACTGAATCTGAACCAATGCGCGACCATCAACCGATTCGCGAAAAACTTTCCAGCCCGTGGTGGAGCTGCGCGACGGCTGCGGCGCTCATTGCCTTGATCGTTGCGTGCCGCCTGACGGTGACGACCCCGAATTTCCAGCCGGTCCTCGCGGTGGCCCTCTTTAGCGGTTTTCTCTGGCGTCGCATCGCCTGGGGAGTTCTTGTAGTCGTTGCCGGGTTGGCGCTGGCCGATACGTTCGCCGGCGTTTATCAATGGCAGCTTGTCGCTGTTGTCTATCTGGCGTCGCTGGTGCCATGCCTTGCGGGCGGCTGGCTTCGGTCCAGGTCGCCTGGCGGATGGGTGCTGGCGGGCCGTATCACGCTTTGCTCCGTCGCATCAGCGGGCTTCTTTTACCTGGCGACCAATGCGGCGGTTTGGTACTGGTCGGAATGGTACCCGCACGACACAACGGGTCTGATCGACTGCCTGGTCCTCGGTCTGCCGTTCCTTGAAAACACCTTGCTGAGCAACCTTGCATACGCGGCCGGTCTTTTCGGAGTTTTCGCGTTGATGTCGGTATATTTGAAGTCCCGAATCGTTGCGCGACACCCGTCATGGTGCAGCGAGCCGGTTGTCAACCGCCGCTAGCAAACCCTTGACGCGCGATCGTAGCGTTGTGCCGGTGAATTGGCTTCAGCGTTACATGCGTGGCTGGCCGTGGTTGCGATAGAGCATTTCCTCGGCCTTTTCCTTGAAGCGCATGTCCCCGGTCGCCGCGAGCGCTCGCTGGTAGGTAATGCTTAACGCGGCGACGTTGAACGTATCACCGGGTTCCAGTTCTAACGCGCGCTCGCCATGACGAACGGAGTTTTCATAGTCGCCGGTAAGATGGTAGAGAACCGCAAGCG
Source organism: Pirellulaceae bacterium (assembly GCA_041747075.1). Taxonomy (GTDB): domain Bacteria; phylum Planctomycetota; class Planctomycetia; order Pirellulales; family Pirellulaceae; genus CAJQPP01. The sequence goes on along the minus strand of JBGTFW010000203.1, from coordinate 4,825 downwards.
CCAGATGCGCCCTGACAAACGACTCGTCCACCGCGAGCAACTCGTGCAACTTGGCAATGGCTTCCGGGTACTTGCCCGCCTCGCGCAGCGCGTCGACCTCTTTTTCCAGTTCCAGAATTTGTGACATATTCGACTCCGCGAAAACGAGCGATTGACAAATGATGCAAACGAATTGCACAACGTAGTTCAGTGGTCTTGAACGACACGCGCAATGGTATCGCCAACGACGTGAAAGGACAAGAAGTCGAGCCAGTCTCGGTCTCGTCCTCAGCATCAAGGTACTCGTGCTCCTGCCCGTGCTCCTGCTCCGGCTCGTGCTCGTGCTCGATTTTCAGGGGGTCGGGACGCTTGATGACTCCCGCCGACTTCTAAACCGGAATCTCCCAGCCCTTTCGGTACTCGCGTTTGAGAAAATGGTTCAGCGCGGCGGCGTTGTCACTGGTAAAGCGGCCTGAATCGGCATCAATTTTCAGTATCTCGCTCGAACGGAATCCGTTGCCATTGAGACTCAGTCCGTACCGTCCCACATGCTGCTCAAGGTCCCCGACCATCGCCGTCCATTGAGGAATTTCAATCGCGGCAAGCGAATCGACATCCTCGCGAGCCTGACGCATCGCGATATTCGCCAGGTTGCACCAGCCGGTGCTGTGATTGCCAGATTCCAGTTCCGAATTGAGGAGGGAAGCGTCCCGCGCACGAACGGCGTCAATAAAGTTCTGTTGATGAACCAGTTCGCCGCCGTTGCCTGAAAATTCCCGGACCTTGGCGCCCGATTGATCAAACGCCACACCCGCGGCGCGCTGACCGTGGTACTCGCCCCCTTCACAGTACACGACGTAGCCGCATGGTGGACCGTGCCCGCCCGCCGGCTCGGTGCCGTCCGGCGAATCCGGTAGATTGGAAATGGCGATCATGACCGGCGTTGTTCCGGTTTCGAACCACGCCCACTGGACGTTGGGCGTATTTCCCGCGTCTTCCCAGACGATGCGGGCACCGCCGGAATGGATGGCGCGCGGCAATCCGATCGAATCGCGCAAGACGACGTTGCGCACGTCGTCGATCATGTGAATGCACCAATTTCCCATTTCTCCCGAACCGGTGTTCCAGTCCCAGTGCCAGTCGTACTGCAGCTTGTCGCGGTAAAGAGGCTCGCTCGCGGCCGGTCCCAGCCACAGGTCGTAGTTGACGGAACCGGGAATCGGTAATGGTATGTCGCGGCGACCAATCGCGGCGCGGACTCCAAAGCGGTTGATGCGCGTCGCGAGGATTTCGCCGAGCGCCTTGTCATCGTGCAGAAATGCCTTGATGTCCGCTTGCATGGGGTCCGAGCGTTGCTGGGTCCCCAACTGGCAAATTCGCCTGGTCGATCGCGCAACTGCGACCGTGCGTTCGCCTTCCCACTGGCTGTGCGAAAGCGGCTTTTCGACGTACACATCCTTGCCTGCCTGCATCGCGTAAATCGCCGCCAGGCAGTGCCAGTGATTACAGGTCGCAATGACGACCGCGTCAATCTCCGGCCATTCGAGAAGTTCCCGCAAGTCTTCGGATGTTTTCGCACCGGGATACTGCTCCGCCGCCTTGCCCAGCCGCTCGGCGTCAGGATCGCAAAGTCCGGTGATTCGAACATTTTCCAACTGGGCGAACTGCCCCATCAGTCCCGTCGCGCGCCCCCCGCAACTGATGAATCCAAGTCCAATTGCGTTGTTGGCACACAACGGCTGAAAGAGCCGAACCGGTAACGGGGAACGGGTTAACAATCCGCTGGCGAGCGAAGCGGCGAGAAACCGGCGGCGGGTTACTGCGGGCATGGCCCCCTCCCTATGTGGTCAGGACAGTATCGTGGTGGAGAGCAACTGGCACAGTGTCAGTTACGGTCGTTGGGCGTATTTCCTGTATTCACAACATCCCCTTCGTCCGTCGTTCCGGTCGCACTGGTGAAGATGCCTCCACCCGTATTGCCAGCCGTGTTCCCCGTGATCGTACCCCCATCAAAGATGCTGACGGTTCCCGAATTGAAAATTCCGCCGCCATTGTTCATGGCGGTGTTGTTGGAAATCGACGGGGTGTCAAGGAATCCCTTGGCACCCTCCTCGAAAAACAGCCCGCCACCGTCCGTGGCATCGTTGTTCGTGAAGACGGAGTCGATCACGAAGGTACTTCCGCCATTGCCGTACAACCCGCCGCCAAGAGAAAGGGCTGAGTTGTCGGTAACTACCGCTCCATTGCGCACGGTGAGGAAACTGCCGATCTGGTTCCAAAGACCACCACCCTGGTTGGCCGCGATATTCCCCAGGACGGCACCGCCGTCAATCGCAACGGTCGTTCCGGAAATGCCGGAAACATGCAAGCCGCCGCCGTTCCCGGGCACGGCCGTTCCCGCCGGACCGGCGATATTCCCGTTCACGCCGGAACCACCGAGTACGGAATCGAGCAGGATCGCAACCCCGTTGACGACTTCCACGCCGCCACCCGCGCGGTTGGCGACGTTGCTGGTAATTGCCGATCGGCGAATATTGAGGATGCCGTCAACGGAAAGAATTCCTCCTCCGCTGCCAGCCAGCCCGTCGGCGGTGTTGTCTGAAACAACGGAATCGAGAATCCGGAGCAGACCCCCGTTGTTGAACAGTCCGCCGCCCCCGTCATCCGCATTGTCGCCGCTGGCGATATTATTGGAAATGACCGAACCGGTCCGTACAACCATTTTGCTGCCAGCCGCGTTCCACAAGCCGCCTCCCTCGTTGGCAGCGACGTTTGACGAGACCTGACTTCCAATCACAAGAGTGAACGTATTGCTCGTGCCGGTGACGTGCAAGCCACCGCCATTGCCGGGCGCGGCCGAACCGGACGGACCGGCAACGTTGGTATTGATTTGCGAGTTGGTGATGACGATCGCACCGTTGATGATCTCGACGCCGCCTCCCGCGCGATTGGCGACATTGTTCTGCACCAGCGACCCGGTCAACAGTACCGTACCATCGGTGGTAAGGATTCCGCCGCCGCTGGCGCTGCCGCCGGTCGCAAGGTTTCCGTCAATCGTGGCGGAAACGATGTTCACGTTGCCGCCGTTGTTGAAAATTCCTCCGCCGCCATCGTCGGCGGCGCTCCCGGCGGCCGAATTGGCAATCACGATCGAATTGTTTTCAACGATCAACTGGCTCCCCGCCTGATTCCACAAGCCACCCCCTTCACGTGCCGCGAAATTGTTGCTGACCCTCGTGTTGTCAATATTGACCAGTGTCCCGTTCGTGCCGCTCACATGCAAACCCCCGCCATTGCCCGGTGCGGCGGTCCCCGCCGGTCCGGCGACGTTTCCGTCGGAGGCCAATGGCCCGCCAAGCGTGGAATCCTGGAGTTTGGCGTATCCGTCGATCACCTCAATACCACCCCCGGCGCGGTTGGCCGTGTTTCCGGCAATAATCGAACGGCGAATATTGAGGATGCCGCCGGTCGAAAGTATCCCGCCTCCGCTGCCCGCCAGGCCGTCGGCGGTGTTGCCGCTAACTTCGGAATCCAGAACGCGGAGCAACCCTCCGTTGTTGAACAAACCGCCTCCGCCATTGTCAGCTTCGTTGCCGCTGGCGGTGTTGTTAATGATCCGCGAGCCGTCGCGAACGATCAACCGGCTACCTGCCTGGTTCCACAGACCACCCCCTTCGCTCTGGGCCAGGTTGTCCTGAACCAGGGTATTGCTCACCACGACTTCGGTGCCGGACGCACCGGTCACGTGGACCGCCCCGCCGTTTCCGGGATTGCCGGCCATGAATTGACCGGCGAAATTCGCGATGAGTGAACTGTTAATGATTTGCAAGCTGCCGTCGACGATCTCGACGCCGCCGCCGGCGCGGGTGGCGACGTTCAGGTCCATCACGACGTTGAACAGCATGACATCGCCGGCGTCCGTTAATAGTGCCCCGCCGGTTCCAGAAACGCCGTTGGCACTGTTTTCACGAAACGTGCTGTCGACAATCTCGACGGTACCTGCCTGGTTGTAGAATCCGCCGCCGCCCGCGCCCAGCGCCCGGTTGCTGACGAACGAGACATTCGACACAAGGACCTCGCCGGTACCGGTGAAGCAAATCCCGCCACCCACCGTGTCGGCCAGTCCGTTGCGAATTTCCAGATTGCTGAACGACCAGGACTCGATTCCGTCGACGATGAAGGCGCGGCTGAGATTGTTTGCGTCAATTGCCACGCGGGCACCCGAATCGCCAATTGTCAGGTCGTCGATCAGCAGGAAATGTCCATTCGAGAGTGAAATTGTCTGGCCATCGAGCGCCGCGGAAAAGACGATCGAGTCGCCGTCGGCGTCGCCTGCCACGGCGTCACCGAAGGCGGCGTTGGTGTTGGCGGCCGTAACTGCTTCACGCAAACTGATCATGCCGTCGCTGATTCCCGAAGCGTCGTCCAGCAAGGTATCGACGGTGTACGCGGCCAACAGTCGCCGATCTTCCAGCCGTTCAAAGGTGATCGAAATCTGTCGCGACGATCGCGCCTTTCGCTGAGTGACTTTCGAGGAAGTTGCACCGGCCCGGGCGGTTTTCGTGCCAAATAACATTTCAGAATTCCTTGAATACAGAAAATGGGAGACTCAATGGCGGCTTAACTTTCATGGCTTAACTTGATGAAGCAAGCCTTCGTTAAGGATAAGGCGGATCGGCTTCGCCTGGATTTAAGGGGCAGGTCGTTGCATCGATCCTTTCGGTTGACGATCAAGTATAGCCCCCGCGGACGGCCCTTCAATCAAAACCCGATGTCGACGTCATGCGACCGGTTCCAAAATTCGTTCGACGTAGCCACGCTTGCCAAAGCGTGGAAAATTCATGAA